>JAGHUJ010000153.1 GCA_018064905.1 Candidatus Treponema equifaecale | reverse complement strand
AACCAACCAGTTTTTCAGCACCCCTGTCCCCGCTGCCCACAACCTACGCCCTGCACAGCGGATACAGGGCTGCTGAAAAACTGGTTCTTTCATTTATAACGGAAGAAATAGGCAAGGTGCTTGAAGACAAGGGAAACAAGGACTTTAAGACAATGCTGCAGGAATTCCATCAGAAAAAATATAAGACCTGCCCAAGCTATGAGCTGGTAAAAGAAGAAGGTCCTGACCATGACAGAACATTCTGGGTTTCAGTGCATCTTAAAAACATAACATATGGACCTGAAGCCGGAAAAAACAAAAAGGAAGCGGAACAGAACGCTGCAAAGAAAGCCTGGCTTGAAATAAATGGAAAAAATTCCACAAAATAGCGCTACACGAAGCGTCGCATATTGAACACCAGAAAACATTTATATATAATGTTTAAATCAATCTTGTGGTACTGTCTTGATTTGTAACGGTGAGGGAATGATACGGCACTTTGTCAGTGTTTTTGTAGTGCTGACCGGCATTTCTACAGCATCGGGCAAGATAATAGGAGTTATATTATGAAAAAGGGAATTCACCCAGACTATGAATTGACAAAGATCACTTGTCAGTGCGGTAACGTTATCGAAACACGTTCAACAGTTAAGAACATCAACGTTGAAATTTGTTCTGCTTGCCACCCATTCTACACAGGTAAGCAGAAGCTCGTTGATACTGCAGGACGTATCGAACGCTTCAACAAGCGCTTTGGTATCAAAACTGACAACAAATAAGCTTTTATCAGCTTAGAAAATCCCTTCAGTGAAGCCGCTGAAGGGATTTTTTTTATATTCTAATATGTCCATCGTTTTTTTGATTAGACATTTGCCACTTGCATTTTCCAGCAGCGATGGATTTTAGTTCCCTTAAAGTCTTCATCCAAAGACTCTTCTGTAATATCAGTAACAGCTACTGCAGCCCCGAAACCTGTTGTCTTTGGAACCAGCTCCGAGTCAAATTTCAGTCTTCTTGAGTTTGTGGAGAAGTACAAAATTCCGCCAGGTGTCAACAAATTCAGACATTTTGACACCAATTCTATCCAATCCCGGTTGATGTCCAGAGTATTTCTGGTATTTTTTGAATTTGAGAAGGTTGGAGGATCCAGCACGATTATGTCGTAGCGGTTTGTTTTTTCTGCATTTGGAACTTCTGCCAGCTTCTGATTGAGGAAGCCCGTAACATCGCCCCTGGTGAAGATGTATTTTGGGTCGTCCGGATTGAAGTCATTGAGGGCGATGTGGAATTTTGCCCAGTCAAGGTAGGTGTTGCTAAGGTCCACTGATTCAACCCGGCGGGCTTTTCCTTCCGCTGCGTAAACGGAGAAGGATGCAGTGTAGCAGAATAGGTTCAGAACGGATTTTCCTGAGCAGGTTGAGCGGACAACGCTTCTCATTGGTCTGTGGTCAAGGAACAGCCCCGTATCCAGATAGTCGCTTAAATTCACTTTGAACAGCTGTCCTTTTTCCTGAACATAGCCTTCGATTGTGCGCTTTGACTCGATTTTTTCGTACTGGTTTTCGCCTTTCTGCTTTTTTCTGAGCTTCTGGATGATGTGATTCTCCGGGATTCCCAGAACCTGTGCACAAGCCTTTGCTATTTCATTGAGCCAGAGCTCCTCGGCCTTCTCATCTTTTTCATAAGGACGCTCATAGAGATAGAGGTGCACATAGCTTCTGAGAGCCTTTTCCTGTGCCGCTGACAGGTCGTTTGCTGAGATTCTGGCATCTTCTTCCCTTAGGAAAAGCGCCGCGTCCACCTTGGAATCCATGCCCTCTGGAAGAAATTCGTACAGGTCAACTGCAACAGGCACCTCAGGAATATCCCTGTCGTAGAGGCGGTAGCAGGTGATTCTTTCCCGGCGTGCCCATTTTCTTAGCATCTTGTATTTTTTTGAGAGACGGTTGGCGAAAATCTGTGCCTGATATTTGTTCTGTTCTTCTGTGTTGTTGTTCATGTATGCGACCTCCTGTCGCTGACAAGTTTTAATAATAAAAACTTGCATATTGTTGCAAATTTTGCGCGGCGTCCTTGCCGCATTTTTAAATAAATGAGTGCACAAGGGATTGTAAGGGCGGCGATGCCGTTGTTTGCCTGCAAACAATGGAGCGCTTTTGCGCGTAACCCTGAAAAGCCCGACCCGTTTTAACGGGATGCGCCCAAAAGTATATAATCTTTTTTGAAAAAAGTTTATACTTAAAATGATTATGAATTACTCTGAATTGAATTTGAATGGGGACCTTTACAAAGGTATTGAAAATGCCGGTTATGTTTCTTGCACACCGGTTCAGGAAAAGGTTTTGACAGTTTCCCTTGACGGAACTGATTTGTATGTACAGTCTCAGACAGGAAGTGGTAAAACAGCGGCATTCCTTTTGACAATTATGCAGCAGCTTATGGCGGATCAGGATAAATCAAAAAATGCTCTGGTTCTGGTTCCAACCCGTGAGCTTGCTGTACAGGTGGAGGAAGAGGCCAGAAAGCTTGCTAAATTCACCCGGCTTAGAATTGCCTCATTTTTTGGGGGCGTTGGCTATGAAAAACAGATTGAGGCGCTTAAAAAGGGCGTGGACATTCTCATTGGAACTCCTGGACGAGTGATTGATCTTGAAGAATCAAAGCAGATGGATCTGAGCCACATCGGTTACCTGGCTATTGACGAGGCTGACCGTATGTTTGACATGGGTTTTTATCCTGATTTGAGAAAGCTGATTAAGGTTCTGCCTACTGCCGGTGAGAGACAGACTATGCTCTTTAGCGCCACATTGAACTCTTACGTGAAGAATCTGGCATACGAATATACTGAGAATCCTGTGGAAATCACTATTGAGGCCCAGAACATAACTGTTGATGAAATTGACCAGGAATTGATTCATGTTTCCAGTGAAAAGAAGCTTCCTTTGCTCATGAACATTCTGAACAAGGAAAAGCCTGAAAGCCTTATTATTTTCTGTAACACAAAGCGGGAATGTGAGTATCTTTCAAGAAAGCTCCATCAGAACGATGTTAAGAGCGAATATATCATGGGTGACTTGCCTCAGAAAAAACGCCAGCAGATCATGGACAGCTTTAAGGCAGGAAAGATTAACATTCTGGTTGCCACAGATGTTGCAGCCCGTGGTATTGACGTGAATGATCTGGCTATGGTCATAAACTGGGATCTTCCAAACGAGGCTGAAAACTACGTGCACAGAATCGGACGTACAGCCCGCGCTGGTAAATCTGGAAAAGCCTATACTTTCTGTTCTGAGCAGGATGTTTATTCACTTATGCCTATTGAACGCTACATTGAAAAGCAGATTCCCAGCCGTGTTGCAACTGACGAGGACTATGCAGAAGTTAAGCAGGGCGGTGAAAGAAAATACGGACGTGACAGAGCTGACAGATCCGGCAGAAATGAAAAGGGCGACAGAAATGACAGAAGGGGCGGAAAGAACCGCAGAAATTCTGACAAGCCTCAGAGAAGCGGAAATGAATACAGGGGCAGCAGGAACGGTGTTGCGGCCGAAGGCGCCAAGAGACAGGATGAGCTGGACAAGCTTTCTAAGATGACTTCTGATGAAAGGGCCGCATACTACAGGGAAAAATTCTCCGGCAACAAAAGCAAGGCTGGCAATGGAACCAAGAGTGAAAACAGAAAATCTGGAAACAACGCTCAGAAAGGAAAGGGCAAGCACAACAATGTTACTCAGAACAAAGCAAAGGCTCGCTCTACAGCTGCTTCAAAAGCCCAGGGTAAAAAATCAGAAAAGAAGGGACTTTTTGCAAAATTGAAGTCGCTTTTTGGAAGATAAGACTCAGATTTTTTTAATATTTTTCTGTTAGTTTTGTAAATTCGTCTATTTTGATGAATTTATGCAAGATAATTTTTCATAAGTAAAGGATAATAGACTTGTGGGCTGGTGTCTTAGCCAGTCTGCAAGTCTTTTTTTTAGTTTGCGTTCTGCAAATTTTTCAGGAGGAGCTTTATGGAAAACAGGATTTCAATTAATCCGGAAATCGATCAGTTCAATTCAATGGTGGATTTCATTCAGAAGAATTATTCAAAAAACCTTTCTATTCAGGATTTGGCGAAATCCGGCGGTGTGTGCCGTTCAAAATGCTTTTCGCTTTTCAACAAATTTGCAGACAAAACACCAAAGGACTTTTTGAACGATTACAGGCTTGATTTAAGTGCTGATTTTCTCTGCTCATCCAGAACCGGCGTTTCACAGATTTCAAGCGAGTGCGGATTTTCTTCACAAAGCTATTTTTCCAAGCTTTTTCTGAAAAAATACGGTGTCAGCCCGGTTTCCTACAGAAAAAAGACAACTGGAAAGGAATCTCTGGAAAATCAGAAAGAAATTTATGAAGCCGTTTCACTTCTGGCTTACTATTTCTACAAAATAATCAAGGTGAACCTTAAGGACGATTCCTATTCAATCATAAAGCCTGATGCCAACGACATTGCGGAATCTGATCAGTCAAAAAAGCATCTGAACAAGTGGCTCAGGGAATTTTCAATCAGCTCAAAGATTCATCCGGAAGACAGAATCATATTCAACCATGTGGCAAACATTGAATATGCACGGAAGTATTTTCTGGGAAAGGATTCTGAGGACAAGAAATATCTTCACTTAAAATACAGAAGGCTTGTGAACGGCAAATACAGATGGGTTTTGATGGAGCTTATTCCGGCTAAGGATTTCAGCAAGGAAAACCCGATTCTCTATCTTTACATCAAGGACATCAACGACGAGTATCTTAAGGAAATCGAGAAGACCAAAAATCAGCTTCAGATCACCCACAAGGACATGCTTACGGGGCTTTTGAACAAATATGCATACGAGAACTTCTGCGCGGACTTCAAAACCTTTGGAAATCAGGATCTGGGCGTAATCTATGCGGACATAAATGGTCTGAAATATATAAACGACAACTACAGCCATGATGAAGGGGACAGATATCTTCAGGATTTTGCAGAAATTTTGATGCAGAATTTCAGGCCGGACTCAACTTTTAGAATCGGCGGAGATGAATTCCTGATAATTCTGAAGGGCATTAAAAAAGACATATTTGAAAAACGTGCTGCAAGCTTCTTTGAAAAATATGAAACCCATGACAAGCTTTCTGTAAGCATTGGAAGCGCCTGGAAAGAAGGGGCAAGCAGGGTGGAAGACGTTACTGCCATGGCGGAAAAGGATCTTCAGGTGGCAAAAAGATCGATTTTCAGAAAATGCAACCAGCAGCAGTGGGCCTAACCGAATTTTGTACATACATGGTAAGAGGTGAGCCTGTGTAGAATTTAAAGCCGATTTAGTCTATAATCGTTGTGATATACATTTGATGAAAATTGGGAGTATTTTAAATGATCACAGTATCTGACGTTTCACTTCACTTTAGTGAAAAGCCACTTTTTAAAGACGTAAACCTTAAATTCACTGCAGGAAACTGTTACGGAATCATTGGTGCCAACGGTGCCGGAAAATCTACATTCCTTAAGGTTCTTTCTGGTGAAATTGAACATGACACCGGCGACATTTTTATGACACCTGGTGAGCGTATGGCAGTTTTGAGCCAGGACCACTTTGCTTTTGATGAATTCAGCGTAAAGGAAACTGTTCTCCAGGGATTCCCTAAGCTTCATGAAGTTTCTGCTGCCCGAGACGCAATCTACGCAAAGGCTGACTTTACTGAAGAAGACGGAATCAAATCGGCAGAACTGGAAGCTGAATTTGGTGAGCTTGGTGGATATGAAGCTGAGAACCAGATTGAGCAGATGCTTTCAGGTCTTGGTCTTGAAGAAAAATTCCATGACAAGATGATGAGCGAACTGGATGAATCTCAGAAAGTTCGTGTTTTGCTTGCCCGTGCACTTTTTGGTAACCCTGACATCCTGCTTTTGGACGAACCTACCAACGGTCTTGACCTTGAATCAATCAACTGGCTTGAAGACTTCCTTTTGGAATTCCCAAATACAGTTATCGTTGTTTCACATGACCGTCACTTCCTGAATACAGTTTGTACTGTAACTTGTGACATTGACTTTGGAAAAATCACTCAGTTTGCAGGAAACTATGACTTCTGGTATCAGATGAGCCAGATTTTGCAGAAGCAGGCCAAGGATCAGAAAAAGAAGAATGAAGAAAAGGCTAAAGACCTTAAGGAATTCATCCAGCGCTTCGCTTCAAATGCTGCTAAATCTCGTCAGGCTACTTCCCGCAAAAAGGTTCTGGAAAAGCTGGAACTGGAAGATCTGCCAGTTACAAGCCGCAAGTTCCCGTTTGTTCAGTTCAAGACTGAGCGCGAAATCGGAAACAATGTCCTTGAATGCCGCAAACTCAACTCAAAGGACGAGGACGGAGTTCAGCTGCTTAAGGACTTTGATTTTAAGGTTAACAGAACTGACAAAATCGCTTTCGTTGGTGTTGAGCACAATACAATTTCTTCACTTTTTGACATTATTGCTGGCGAAGAAAAGGCTGAATCAGGTGAATATTTCTGGGGTCAGACCACAAGCTTTACTTACATTGGCCGCGACAACAACAAATACTTTGCAAATGACCTGAACATCACTGACTGGCTCAAGCAGTATTCAAAGGATCAGGACGATGCTTATGTTCGCGGATTCCTTGGAAGAATGCTTTTCTCTGGCGATGAATCCCTCAAAAAAGTAAAGGTTCTTTCCGGTGGTGAAAAAGTTCGCTGTATGCTTTCAAAAATGATGATGACAAATGCAAACATCCTCATTCTTGACGATCCTACAAACCACCTTGACCTTGAAGCAATTGAAAGCTTGAACCAGGCTCTTGTTTCATTCCCTGGTGTAATTCTGTTCACTTCACATGACCACGAGTTCATTCAGACTGTGGCAAACCGTATCGTTGAAATCACTCCAAAGGGTGTTATTGACCGCATGATGCCGTTCGATGACTACATGGCTGATGATTCTATCAAGGAACTTCGCAAGGAATACTACGAAGGCTCTGACAGAAAGATCAAGTTCTAATTTATCTAATTTGTACGAGGTTTTATATGAAGAAGGCATTTATTTTGATTACAGCGCTGGCTTCGATTTTTACGTTTGGATGTAAGAGAGCAGAGAAAACAGAAGTTTCAGCAACAACAGTAAACACAGCTGATCTTGCAGGCACATGGAAAATCCAGAGCCTTGAAAAAGCAGGCGTTCAGCAGCAAATCGCACTTTCTGACATCACATTTGAAGCAAAATCTGAAGAAGTATATTCTGTCAGCGGCAACTCAGGTGTGAACCAGTT
Source organism: Candidatus Treponema equifaecale (assembly GCA_018064905.1). Lineage (GTDB taxonomy): Bacteria > Spirochaetota > Spirochaetia > Treponematales > Treponemataceae > Treponema_D > Treponema_D equifaecale. Next base: position 4,268 of record JAGHUJ010000153.1, on the reverse strand, counting down.
CTTTGGTGATGTTACTGTAAAAAACGGAAAACTTACTGCCGGTGACAACATGGCCAGCACAAAAATGGCAGGTGCACCGGAAGCAATGGAATTTGAGGACAACTTTCTTGCATGTCTTATAAAGGCAGATGCTGTAGAGGTTGCAGGCAACACTCTCAAAATTTCAAGCACAGAGGCTGCTTCAGTTCTTACATTCGTAAAGGCTGAATAAACCTGAATGATGGTTCTCATCAAAGGCAAGGGGACTGGATTGGTAGGCTGATCCAGCTCCTTTGCTTTTGGTTTAATGGTAGACAGAACACGCATTATAAGAAGTAAAATAAATATAGAAAATTTGGTTTTGGTCCGAACCTGGTCTGAACCCCATTTACGTTACTATTTTTGAATGGTGAACCCCAAATGAGGTTACGGTCAAAAAAGTACTGAACCCAAAATCGGGTGACGGTTTTTGACGATGAAGTTAAATTGATGGTAGAATAGCACGCAATCCAACAAGCGCGGCAACAGAACCAATAACAACAGAAGGTAAATACATTGCTTACGATTCAGCTAAAATCAAAATCAGAAGAAAATCTCTACCTGCAGATTTATGGCTTCATCAAAAATGAGATTCTTGAAGGCCGCATATCAAAAGATGAGAAATTGCCTTCAAAAAGAAACCTGGCCAAAAATCTTGGTGTAAGCGTGCTCACCGTCGAAACAGCCTATTCACAGCTTCTGGCAGAAGGTTTTATCTATTCTGTGCCCCAGAAAGGATTCTTTGCGGAGAAAATTGAATTTCAGCAGACAGAACGCAGCAAATCAGAAAACAAAGCTTCTAGCAAATCAGATTCTAAAAAAATTCCTTTGCCGGAACAAAATGAAAATCCTGAAAAAGCTGGTTCACAGGCTGTGCAGACTGTTGTGAATTTATCAGGAAACCAGACCGATCCACGGAACTTTCCCTTTTCTATTTGGGCAAAAATCATCCGAAGCATACTGCACAGCCGCCAAAACGAAGTTCTGAAAAATTCACCGGCTCAGGGTACCATTGAACTTAGAGCTGCAATTGCAGAACATCTTAGGGATTTTCGGGGAATGGAAGTTGATCCGGCCCGAATCGTAATCGGCGCAGGAACTGAATATCTATACGGACTTCTGATTCAGCTTTTGGGATTTGACAAAACTTATGCCATTGAGGATCCCTGCCACAACAAAATCGAAAAAATATACGACAGCTTTGGCGTCAGAAATGTTCAGATTCCAATGGACTCCAACGGAATTCTTGTGGAAGAGCTGAAGAAACAGAATGCTGACATTGTTCACATTTCTCCCTCACACCACTTTCCAACCGGAATCGTAATGCCTGTAAGCCGCCGTTATGAGCTTCTGAACTGGGCGCAAGAATCCCCTTCCCGTTTTTTGATTGAAGACGACTACGACTCAGAATTTCGTTTTACCGGCAGGCCTATTCCAACCATGCAGAGCATTGATTCCAGCGGAAAAATCATATACATGAACACCTTCACAAAAACCCTGTCTTCAACAATCCGAATCAGCTACATGATTTTGCCTTCCCTGCTGGCAGAACGTTTCTCAGAAAAACTCAATTTTTACGCCTGCACAGTACCAACAATTGACCAGCTGACTCTGGCACAGTTCATCAGTCAGGGATATTTCGAAAAACACATCAACAGAATGCGAAAACTCTACGGTCAAAAACGGGAAATGTTCGTAAACTGTATAAAAAAGTATGACACTTCACAGCATTTTGAGATTCTGGAAGGTAATTCAGGCCTTCATTTCTTGCTGAAGGTTCAGGACCTGGCCCTGGAAAGCTTTAAAAACAGACTGAATAAGGAAGGAATTGTGATTGCCACCCTTTCAAATTTCTACAAGGACTTCAACTCCGAGGCTGAAAAAATGTTCGTTGTGAATTATTCAGGAATTCCATTGGAAAACATTGAACAAACCGTGAAAAAACTTACTTTTTAATTGCTTTAAATGAAAGTTGATTTATAATTAAAATGATATGAACGACAAGACATCTCCAACAGCAAAAGCTTTTCTTAATCCGAATCACACGGAGAAAATGTATTTCGATTCTATTCTTTCCACTTCAATTCTTTCTTTTGAAATAAATGTCAGCAAAGACCTTATAGAAACAGACATATCATATCAGGATGAAAACGGAGAAATATTTCATCCGCTACAACAGGTTGGTTTAACGGCTCCCTGCAGCCTCACAGAATTTTTCCAGAAATGGAAGCTTTCAATGATTCCTGAAGCCCATCGCTCTGAATATCCGATTTTTGACGATCCCTGTTCAATTCTTCACGATTACTACGAAAAGGGTCTCCACGAAGTTTTCTTTGAATTCTGGTCCAAGCACGCAAGACTGGACAAAGCCTATATTGCACAGAGATTCATTCTTCTCAAAAAAGATGACGGAGAACTTTGGGCTTATACAATTCTGAACAATATTTCAAGTATCAGAATTCAAAAAAAGGCTGAAGAAAAGAAAATCCTAGAAAAATATGCCTATGTTGATCCGGTTACAGGCGGTGACAACTACATTAAATTTAAAGAAATGGTCATTGCAAACAATCTGCCGGGCTACATTGTTTCAGTTGATGTAAGGGATTTTAAAATAATCAATTCATCCCACGGTGTCTCAAAGGCCGACGAATTTTTGAAATACCTCTGGACTTGTATCGCCACCACAATAAGCGCAGGTGATTATGCCGGCCATATCAACGCTGACCATTTTGTAATTTATGTTTCTACTGAAAATCAGGATGAAGTGGCTGGAATCACCAAAAGCATTTCACTTGCAATGAGCCTTATTTCCATTGACCTGGAGCTTCCACCAATGGAATTGTATTTTGGTATTGCCCATTGGTCGCCGGAAAGAAAAATCGAACTTTCCTACAGTGAAGCAGTTGCAGCAAAACACAAGGCAAAGGAAGACAAGAACGTAAACTATGCCTTCTTCAGCAAAAACGACACTGACAAAATCATAGAAGAAAAAAAGCTGGAAAGTGAATTTGATACGGCCCTTGAAAAAAAGGAATTCAAAATCTGGTTCCAGCCTAAATTCTCTCCGTCTTCTAGAAATGTGGTTGGTGCAGAAGCTTTGATTCGATGGCAAAAGGCAGACGGCACTTTGATTCCGCCGGGAAAATTCATTCCATTGTTTGAACGGGATGGAAAAATCAGGGCTTTGGATGAATATGTATTCAAAAATGTATGTCTTCAGCAGAAAAAATGGCAGGACGCAGGAAAAAAGATTGTTCCTGTTTCAATAAATCTTTCTCGAGCAAGCCTTTACTACAAGAACATCGTTGGAAAGTACCGCTGGATTGTTGAGGAAATCGGAATTGACACGGACTACATTCCAATTGAAATCACAGAAAGTGCCGCAGTAACAAATAATGACATTCAGGCTATTGCAGACAGTTTCTATAACGCTGGTTTCCATCTCCATCTGGACGACTTTGGTTCCGGCTACTCTTCCCTTGCCTCTCTGAACACACTGCACTTTGACACGCTCAAAATCGACAAGAGCCTTGTGGATTATATTGGTAACTACAGCGGCGACCGTCTTCTTGAACATACGATTTCTCTTGCAAGAGAATTGGGAATGCATGTCACTGCAGAAGGCGTTGAAAAAGAAAACCAGAACAATTACCTCCGTCACATTGGCTGCAACAGTATTCAGGGATACTATTTTTCTAAGCCAGTTCCGCTGGAAGAATTTGAAAAGATGCTGGATTTAGGTCCTGAAACTACAAGTCTTTCAGAAAGCGACCTGGTTGAGCAGAGGGTTGATAAAATTCGTCAGTCCTTCCTTAGAATTTCAAAATATGACTTTATCGTTGATCTTGAAAACAATGAGGCCAAGGAAGCAATCGGAAGCTGTGACTGGCAGAATGAAACAAATTTCTGGAATTTAAAGTACGATGACTGTATTGCAAAAATTGCCAACGACCTGATTCTTCCGGAATACAAGCAGGATTATCTGAACACCATGAGCAGAAAAAATCTTCTTCAAAACTGGGACGGCAAGGAACAGACAAAGATTCTCTACTATAAGCGCTGGCTCAACGGAAAAATAACTGACATTAAGCTTACGGCACATTTGTTCAGAGTCAAGGAATCACCAAAACCATGGCTCTATGTAAGCGTTACAGACCTAGAGTAGTTTCCCGCCTGAAAAATTAAAAAATTCCTCTTAAAAAAATTTTGACTTTTCAAAAAATATTATTATATTTTAAAATATGAACAAA
>JAGHUJ010000143.1 GCA_018064905.1 Candidatus Treponema equifaecale | reverse complement strand
GCAGGTCCATGATATGCGCCTTTAGCCAAAGGACACATATGTTCCACTTCTGCAGTGTAAACCATAGATATTCTCCTATTTAAAATTAATTCAATTTAAGTTGGGGATGTCCAATAAGTAACAATTTTGTCATTTCGACCGAAGTGGAGAAATCTATAATTCTTTGTATCACAAGAAGCTATAGACCTTTCGACTGCGCTCGAGGTGACATTATAAAACCTTTGGGACAATCCCTGTCTCAAATGCCAAAAACAGAAAATCCCTGAATTCAGCATTTCTATTTTAATGAGTTTTGTACAATAAAACAATGAAATTTAGTTCTATTTCGTTGAAAGTTTTTTAAGTGAGACCAGAAGAAAAATCATCAAAGCCACAAAAGTAATTCCCCAGCTCAGCGGATAGGAAACGAATATGCTCTGATATGTGTGAAAGCGCTCAATCTGAAAAATTGTTCCCAAATATAAGATTCTAAGACCGCAGGCACCGAACAAAGTTATGAGCATAGGCGCAATCGAATATCCAAGACCACGGATTGAATTGGCACAACAGTCCATTACGCCACAAAGACAATATGTAGCACCAATAACCCAGATTCTGGAAATCGCAGCCTGAATAACGTCCTCCTGCTTTGTAAAAATTGAGAACAAAGAATGACCAAGGAAAACTGCACCGAATCCCAGCACAAGTCCAATCACTGTAACACAGAGAATACTGGTCTTCACCACCCTTCTGATTCTGTCAATTTTATGAGCTCCCATGTTCTGGCTCACAAAAGTCAAGGTTCCCTGTGCAAATCCATTCATTGAAGTATAGATGAAGCCCTCAATTGCCTGACACGCACTGTTTCCGGCCACCACAACAGCACCAAAGGAATTTACGCTGGACTGAATCAGCACATTGGAAAAGCTGAAAATCATTCCCTGAAGCCCCGCAGGTATACCGATTTTTAAAATTCTTGTAAATATGTCCCAGTGAATTTTAAGTTTTTTTGGATTCAGCTTAAAATCGTCACTTTCCCTCAATAAAATTGTAACAACGCAAACCGCACTGAAGCACTGAGAAAGCACTGTGGCAAATGCAACGCCCGCAACGGACATCTCAAAGGCGATCACAAAAATCAAATTCAAAATAACATTGATTACACCGGCTACAAAAAGAATGTACAGCGGGCGCTTTGTGTCACCCTTGGCCCTGAGCAAAGCAGAACCAAAATTGTATACAACGGTAGCTGTAATTCCGCCAAAAAACACTTTTAAATATATGGAAGACAATGGAAGAACTGTTTCAGGAGCCCCCATAAGAGACAGAATCTGAGTTGAAAGAAACACACCTATAAAAGTAAGAATTATTCCCCCAAAGACACTGAGCAGCATGGCAGTATGAACAGTTCGGTTCACGTCTTCTTTTCTGCCACCGCCAAAAAAATTGGCAGCCACAACATTGCAGCCCACACTCAGACCAATGAACATATTTACAAGAAGATTTACGAGAGGAGCCACAGAACCAACGGCTGCAAGAGCATCATCCCCTGCATAGCGCCCCACCACGATTACATCCGCCGCATTGAACAAAAGCTGCAGAATTGAGCTTAAAATCAGCGGCACAGAAAATTTAACCAGTTTGGTAAACACTGGTCCTGTGGTCATGTCAATTTGATTTGAGGCGCTTTTCATTTTTAACTTCTATTTTTTTACAAAAACAAAACTCTTGGGAAAACAAAATGAAGGACACCAGAAGCAATACAGAAAATTCCAAGATACTTTCTTCCTTCAACAAAGGCTGTCTGAATAATTTCCGGCAATGGAAGTGAAACAGAACTTTTTTCCTCATACCATTCAACCAGAAGGCTTGCACCACCGGCAAGGCCAGCAAGAGCAGGAATCAGGTCTCCAATAAATGCTATGTCATACTGAATTGGAGAAAGCAATTTGAGAAGACCTGTAAGTGCCATCAGAATTCCTAGCACAAGGCGAAAAGTCTTGTCACTCAGGATTGGAAGAGAGGCTATTCCGTTTTCAGAATTTTCTTCTGAAGCATAAAGGAACACAAATCCAGTAACAACATTCAGCAAAATAGATAAAAAATAAAACTGCAGCATTTTCAACTCTCCTAAACTTCTAATGCTTTTCAACTGAGCAGCTCAAATTCTTTACTTCCCCACCAGCAGCAAGCTGAGCCTTTATAGAAAATATATCATAATCAGTGAAAGATGTCCTTAAAAACAAGTCCTTTCCTTCGTATTTTCCATTTACTTTATCTTCAAAAAGCAGCTGGTTGTCCGCGTCATAGGCTTGAACCAGTGCAAAAACTTCCACACCATTCTCATCCTTATGGGCTTCCAGATATTTTTTTCCAGCTTTTTCCAGTTTTAAGCTGACATAGATCGTATCTTCGTAGGAAAATGCAGTAAGTTTGCTTGAAATTCCTGATACAGTGTCCACATTTGAAGAAGGCCCGAAGAACTCCACAAAACCAATGATGATAAAGCAAACTACCAGCGCAAAGAGCATGAACCGGTTTCCCTTTGTTGAAACCAGCACCCGAAAAAGTCCCCGCTTACGATTAAGCTCACCTGAATAATACTGCTTTACCAGGTCAGGTGCATTCTTTATGCGATCTTCCCGATTGTAATGAAAAACCAAAGGCTCCTCACCTTCAGCATGTCCTTCATCAATATTTCTAAAATCCATATCCTTCTAACTATTCAAGAATGCTGCTAACAGAGAGTCCATCCTCCACCTAGGGAGCGTTAAAAAAACTCACGAGGTGAGTTTTTAGCGAGTCTCGGTGAAAGCTATGCTTGAACCGACCAATCTCAACTATTCAAGAATGCCGCCAACAGCGAATCCAAACGCCACCAACCTATCTCCGCCTTTTCATTCTTCACAAAAAGTCCTGAAATAATTCCGTTTCCGCTCAATGTAAGCTGATAGTACAGAATCTTTGAATGATCCACGTTCAAGGCACGTTTAACCATGTTCTGACCATCCGGCTGAACCATCTGCACAAGGAACCCCTCTTCATCAGGAATAATGAAGAAGAACCAGCCGTTTTCCGTAACTCCCATAAAATTATATGGAAGGCTGTAGATTTCTTTAGTCAGATTCTCAGTAACAGAATATTCGTATGCAGGAATTTCAAGGGCATCCTCATAACGGCCAGTTGTAACATCCAACGGATAAAGCAAAGTTTTTTCGTAGTCGATTCCAGACTGAACCTTAAGGGCTGGATCCAGAGAAGCTGTATAATAGTCCACTTTGATGTAAAGCTTATAGCTTGAAGCATCAGGAACAATGTTTTCTATTGAAAGATATTCAGGAGCTTCCGTTTCTTCTTCACGAACCAATTTTGGAACAGTGTCCTTGGAAACAAGAATAGTATATAGAAGAAAACCGTTGGTATTAAACCAATAAGTTGCAGTTCCGTCATTTGTTATGCAGACTACAACCAGCTCATTGTTTTTTGTGGTATAAATTTCCTTTACAAATGGAAAAGGAGTTCCGCCCGGTCCCTGCTGACCAAGATAATCTATGAAATTTCCGTTGCTGTCAAAACGAAGAACAACATTGCTCAAAAGCACCCGGTTTGAAAGATCAGTTTCCTGTCGTTCCACCGGCAAAGTGTCCACTGCATAAATATATTTTCTAGAATCAACGGTAACAGGCCCCAGAGTGTTGAAAGGATAGGCAACGGCTTTTTTTGTGGAGTTCTGCTGGTTCTTGTCCGCAAATTCCACGTTCTTTACAAAATCCTCATTGTAGTAGAGGCTCAGAAGGTCGCCATAAGAATTAAGTTCAAGGATTTTTTTTGCCTCACCATTGGCAATATAGAAGAATCCGTCCCTCATGTCCATGAAAGTATTGATTTTTCCAGTGCTGGCAAGGTCAAAAAGATTCAGCTCATCCTCAAAATTACCATAATTCAAGGTAAAGAGCTGATTTTGATTTACAGAATGCACAAGATTAGACTTGGCACAGGAAGAAAGAAACAAAGAGAAAGACAAAGCAAGAACAAACAGTTTTTTTGAAAGCTTCATAGCGAAAACCTCACTTCCTGCACCAATTTGTGCAAATATTTACTCAGAAGTCAAAATTTCATAAGCCTTTGCAGCATCAGTACAGTTGAGCAAAGCCTCACGAACATCTTTGTTCTTCAATTTTGAGCTGAAGAAGCTGAGAGTCTGAAGATAATATGAATGCTGGTTGTAAGCAGCTGCAATCATAATAAGAAGACGAACAGGAATTTCATCGATAGTCTGGAAATCAAGCAGTTCATTCTTACAGATACCAACGCTCATAACAAGGTCAGTAACAGAAGAAAGGCGAACATGTGGAATTGCAAGACCACGGCCAATTGCTGTAGACATAAGCTCTTCACGTTTAAGGATTTCATCCACGAGTTCCTTTTCATTCTTAATCTGAGGAGCTGTAGCAAGATTCTGAGCCAGCTCAACGATAGCATCATGCTTTGTAGAATGATTGATGAAAACAATTCTGTCTGGAGAAAGAATGTTCTTTACATTTACGGCCTGTTTTGGTTCGGCCGGCTTCTGTGATGATGAAAGGCGTTCATTTACCCATTTTTCAATTTCAGTCTTCTTGAAGCGCCATACAGTCCCGATTTTTCCAGCAGGAATTTCACCTTTCTGCGCCCAGTCATATACAGTTCTTTCAGAAACGCGCAGGTATTTTGCAACTTCTTCGATTGTAAGGATATCCTCTTCCACGATATTAACCCCATTTTTTGTAATATATTTGAATTATTTTGCAAACTTTACGGTTATTTGTCAAGCGATACTATTTTTTTGAACCATTTAACCAATACCGACATTTTTTATAACTTTTCCGACACTCAAAAACTTCTTTCTTATATTTCATCTTTTCTTTATAATGAACAACATGGATAAAAAAGCAAAAATAGTTCTTCCGATTCTGGCAGGCATTGCCCTTGTTTATGTTATTGTGGCAGCCAGACCTTTGTTAAAGGAAATTCAGTTCAAGCCAGAATGGACAATCGACACAGAAATCACAACGATAGATCTGAATGAAAGCAAGGATTTTTCAAATTCCGTTCATTTTAAATTGGGTCAGGATTTGCTCTACGTTTCTCCAAACGGCGAAATTCTGAATAAAATTTCATTTCCATACAAAGCCACAGCCAGTAAGAATTTCTACACCGTTTATGGAACCTCATCAGAAGATTTTGACTTCTTTACGCCGGACGGAAAAAAAGCCGGAAAAATTCAGGGAACAGGATTTCCATATTTTTCAGAAGATAAGAAATACCTGATGCTTCCAGGAGGGGCTTCCTTTGTAATGCTCAACGAAGACGGAACTCACAAATGGCTTTTTGAAGGAGCAACACCGCTCACAGCATTCTCCGCTTCTGAAACAGGAACAGTTGCAGGTTTTGCAGACGGAACAGTAATGGCCTTCAACAATGAGGGTGAAATCACACAGCAGTACAAGCCGGGTGGAAGCACTTATGAAGTAATTCTGGGTGCTGCAGTTTCAAAAAATTCAGAATATGTGGCAACTCTTTCAGGTCAGGACAGCCAGAGATTCGTAATTTCAAAGAGACTTTCACAGAGCCTCGGTTCAAATGCTTCAATTATCTTCTATAAAACAATGAAGGAAGAACTGAACAGACAGGTTCTCATAAAATTTTCACGCGACGAAAAAAATGTCTACTACAGCTGTGCTTCCGGACTTGGCGTAGTGAATTTGAAGACGCTTAAGGAAACAATAATTCCAATCAGCGGAAACATTCTTTCAATTCTGGAATCAGACAGCGGCAAAGAAATATTTGTACTCAGCAGACAGAAGGAAAAATGCACAGTTTCAATTGTTGAAGGATTTGATGTGCTTGCAGGTTCCTTCACATTCACAGCAGGAAGCGCGGCCATTGCCACCAGTGAAAGCGCACTCTTTGTAGGCCGCGACAACAAAATCTCAAAAATCAGCATTGAACACAAATAAGGAAACAATATGAAAAAAGCTCTTGTTGCAACAGGAATCATTCTAACTGCAGTTCTTTCACTCTGGGCTTTTGACTGGCCACAGACAGAAATAATGGCAGACTCATTCTTCTCATATTTTGGTCAGTACAGGGGCGGAACAATCAGCACTTCACTGGTATTTACAGACAGCGATGAAATCAAAGCCGCAGAATCAGGAAGAATTCTGGCCCTGATTTCTGAGCACGGTGAAGATGAACTTTTTGAAAGCACTCTTGGAAACGCCGCTATAATCATCCACAAGGACAATCTTGCAACAGTCTACGCAAATCTTGATTCAGAAAAGCATCAGGAGCTGTTCTCTCAGACAGAACTGGAGAAAGGTGCCGCACTTGGAAACACAAGCAACTCAGGCTGGCAGAAAGGTGAAGCCTGTCTTGAATTTCAGGTTCTGGACACAAAAAATCAGAACTACATAAACCCACGAATTCTCATGCCTAGAGTCGGAAAAGAACTGGAGCTTTCTATTAAAAATGTTTCAGCAGTAAACAAAAAAGGAACAGAATACGATTTAAGCACCCAGAAAAACCTGAATTCGGGAACCTACCTTCTCTACAAGGATCAGGAAAACATTGCAGTTCCATATAAAACCACGGTTTTTGTAAATGGAGCCGCTGCAGAATCAATCGCCTTTGACACACTTACAGCAAAGGACGGAAGAATTTGCGCTACCGGAAAAAAGGCCTATTCTGCATCAGTTGTCTATCCAAATTCAAAGAGACAGTTTTTGGGCGAAGTCACCCTTCCAAAAGGAAAAAACACAGTTTCAATTGTAGTTGCAGACATTCTTGGAAAAGAAAAACAGCTCACCTACACACTGGAAGTAAGATAAATAAACTGATTTCGAAACGGTGAGTTTTCGCATCATCCATCAAATTTTGTTTGAATCCTGAAAAGTTCCGTGTTAGAATCTAAAGATATGGAACATAATATGATTACATCAGCTTCAGGATGGCGAAAGGTTTTCGCCGTTTCTGGAGATGAAACTGATACAACAACAGATATTGGTGAAGAAAATAAAACTCTTGCAGCCCTTGCCGCAGACACCTTTGCCGATTATATCACAGCACGCAAAAACGCACCTTCTGTAATTCTCGGAATTGACACTCGTCCAACAGGACCACAGATTGCAGACCAGATGCTCCGGGTGCTCATGTCACGAAAAATCGCCGTAAGCTACGCAGGAATCATTGCAGCCCCAGAAATCATGGCTTACAGCCGCACTGCAGATGCATTCATCTACATTTCTGCAAGCCATAATCCGGTTGGCCATAACGGAATCAAATTTGGACTTAACGACGGCGGCGTTCTCAACGGAACAGAAAATGCCAAGCTTGTAGAAGGCTTTAACCGACGCTGCAATTCTACAGACGAAATCAAAAGAATCAAAAAGCTTGCCCAGGAGTGTGAACCAGAAGATCTGGACTGGGTTATTACAGAAAGCATTGCAGTAATGAGGGAAGCTTCCAGCATTTACAGAAGCTTTGCAAAGCAGGTAATTTCAGGAACAGACAACATTTCAAAGCAGAACAAGCTCTTTGCACAGATCCGTCAGAATGTTCTTTCAAACCCTGTTGGAATCGTTGCGGATATGAACGGTTCGGCCAGAACTCTTTCAATCGACTCGGACTTTTTCAAGGAATGTGGAATTTCTTTCTACGGCCTCAACAATGTTCCAGGTAAAATCGTTCACGCAATCATTCCTGAAGCAGAAAACCTAATCTGGTGTGCCGCTGAAATGGAACGGCTTCAGGAAGAAGGTCACACAGACGTTAAATTAGGCTACATGCCTGACTGTGACGGTGACCGCGGAAACATAGTCTTCTGGAACGAACAGGAGAAGGAAGCACAGGTTCTACAGGCTCAGGAAGTTTTCGCAATTTCCGTACTGGCAGAACTGGCCTACGCAACCTATTGGAAAGGCATTGATAAAGAAGAAAATGTAAAGCTGGCTGTTTCTGTAAACGGTCCAACATCAATGAGAATCGAAGAAATTGCAAAGGCTTTTGATGCAGAAGTTTTCCGAGCAGAAGTTGGTGAAGCAAATGTAGTAAACCTTGCAAGGGAAAAACGGGATCAGGGCTATGTTGTGAGAATTCTTGGAGAAGGCTCAAACGGCGGAAACATAACACATCCAGCTGCAGTCCGCGACCCTCTCAACACAATTTTTGCTCTGATTAAGCTTCTTGTAATGCGTGATGCAGTTTATGATGACGGAAAGGTTGTAAAAGGACTCTTCCATCTCTGGTGCAGTTTAAGCGGCCAGGAAGACAAATACCGTGACGACTTCACCCTTCTTGATGTACTCAAGACTCTTCCAGCATACACAACAACAGGTGTTGCCGAAGAAAGGGCTGTTCTTCACATTACAACAACGGATCACTCAAAGCTTAAGGCTAATTTCCAGAAAATTTTTGAAAACCAGTGGCAGATTCAGAAGGATGCCCTCAAGTCAAAATATGGAATTGAGTCTTATGAAGCAATTGCCACAAACGGAATCAAGGAAACCAGAAACCTTTCAGACTATTCAAAAAGCGCAAAGGGTGGCCTTAAAATTCTGTTCTACAATGCAGAAAAAGAACCAGTTGCATTCATCTGGATGCGTGGAAGCGGTACTGAACCTGTATTCCGCGTAATGTGCGACGTAAAGGGAACAAATACAGAAATGGAAAAGAAGCTCTTGGAATGGGAAACAAAAATGATTCTAAGGGCAGACCAGCTGTAAAAATATGAAACGGTGGTTGAGCTTGTCGAAACCACCCTCTAAAAACAAAAAAAATTATCTAATCAAATAAAAACCTAATGGGGGAATAAAACTATGGAAAAAGAAGAAATCTTGGCTCGTGCTAAAAAGTACATTGCAGAAGAAAAAGACGAACGCTTCAGAAAAGAAGTTGAAGAACTTGTTGCTAAGGCTGATGATAAAGCAGCTCTTGCAGAACTTGAAGACAGATTCTATCAGACACTTGAATTTGGTACAGGTGGATTGCGTGGCGTAATGGGCGGCGGAACAAACCGCATGAACACACTTGAAATCAACCTTGCAACACAGGGACTGGCTAACTATGTTCTCAAGGCTTTCCCAGAAAAAGCAAAGGACGGAACACTTTCTGCCGTAGTTGCATACGATTCACGCAAAAACTCAGATGTATTTGCAGAAGCAACAGCACTCATCCTCGCTGCAAACGGAATCAAGGCATATCTTTTCACAGGTCTCCGCCCTACTCCAGAATTGTCATTCGCAATCAAGGAACTCAAGGCACAGACTGGTGTTGTAGTTACAGCTTCACACAATCCTCCACAGTACAACGGTTACAAGGCATACTGGGACAACGGTGCACAGGTAATCGAACCACATGATGTTGGAATTATCGATGAAGTAAACGCCGTAAAAGAAGTTAAATCAATTTCAAAAGAAGAAGCAATTAAATCCGGAAAACTCGTTCTCATCGACAAAGAAATCGACGACAAATACTGGGAAATGTGTAAGGCCCAGCTTTTCCGCCCAGAACTCATCAAAGAAAAGGCTTCTTCAGTAAAAATCGTTTACACTCCACTCCACGGTACAGGTGCTATGCACGTAGAAAAAGTTCTCGGTGATCTTGGACTTAAAGTAATGACAGTTCCAGAACAGCGTGAACCAGACGGAGCATTCCCAACAGTTGAAAAGCCAAATCCAGAAGAAGCTCCAGCACTCAAAATGGCTGTTGAACTTGCAGAAAAAGAAAAGGCTGACTGTGTAATGTCTACAGACCCAGATGCAGACCGTTTTGGTACAGCATTCCCAGGAAAAGACGGAAAATTCGTTCTCGTTTCAGGAAACCAGATGGGTGCAATGCTCTGTGAATACGTTCTCCTCTGCCGCAAGGAACTTGGAAAGCTTCCTGCAAATTCAGCTGTTATCCGTTCTATCGTAACTTCACCATTCTGTGACTACATCTGTAAAAAATACGGTGTTTCAATGATGGAATGTCTCACAGGATTTAAATGGATTGCCGCTGTAGAAGATGAATTCGAAAAGAACAATTCAAACACTTATGTATTCGGCCTTGAAGAGTCTTATGGATACAAAGTTGAAAAAGAAGTTATGGACAAGGACGGTGTTTCTGCCGCAGCTCTCTGTGCAGAAATGACTTTGTACTGGGCTTCTCAGGGCAAGTCAGTTCTTGAACACCTGGATGATATGTACAAAGAGTACGGATTCTTTGAGGACCGCGCAATTTCTCAGAACTTTCCAGGTTCGGCTGGTAAGGAAGTTATGGCAGGAATCATGACAAAACTCCGCACAGAAGGTCTCACAACTTTGGGCGGAAAGAAAGTTGTAGAAATCAAAGACATTGGAAATGCAGTTTCTTACGATCCAGCAAATCCTTCAGCAAAGACTCCTATCAACCTTCCAAAGTCAAACGTTCTTCAGTTTGTTCTTGAAGGCGGCACAGTAGTTTCTGCCCGTCCATCTGGAACAGAACCAAAGATTAAGTTCTACATCAACTCAAGAACTGAAGTTGGCGGAGCTAAATGTGACGGCTGTCTCGCTGCTGCAAAGAAAGCTTCTGCAGAAGGCTGTGACGCAATCACCGCTGACATCAAGAAGATTCTTGAAGCTGCAAAATAAGTTTTAAAAAAACAAATAATTCAAGAGGCTGCCCAAAAAGTTCAAAAATGTCACCTCGAGCATGGTCGAGAGGTCTATAAACCCTTGTGATACAATGAATTATAGATTTCAAACAGGCACGACAACGATTGTGCCTGTCCACTTCGGTCGAAATGACAAATTGCAACTTATAGGGCGGCCTCATTATTTTTTTTCTGAAACAATTTTGATATAATCAGAAATCATGGCACAAAAAAACAAACTGAACCTACATTTACTGAACAGATACAACGACTTTTACAAGCTGTTTCAAAGCGGAGTCAACTTTTGTGCATTTGATACAGAAACCACAGGCTTAAAGCCAAGCACAGAAAGGCTCATTGAAATCGGGGCTGTAAAATTCAATAAAGATGGCATCCTTGGTTCAATGGGAACCCTGATTAATCCCGGAATACCGATTCCAGCACGGGCAACGGAAATAAATCACATTACTGATCAGATGGTATCAGATTCTCCGACGGAAGCAGAAGTCATACCGCAGTTTCTGGAATTTTCAAAAGACACAATTTTGGTGGCCCATAACGCCCAGTTTGATCTTCGTTTTGTAAATTCTGTTCTGGAACGCCAGGAAAAACCGATTCTTCCAAACAAGGCCATCGACACGCTGATTTTTTCAAGATGGGTGCTTCCGGACAACGAGCATTGGACTCAGGTTTTTCTTGCACAGCAGCTTGGAATTGAAGTTCGGGATGCCCACAGAGCTACGGATGATGCCAGAGTCTGCATGGAGCTTTTCATAAAACTGGCAGAAATCAGCAAAAACTATCCAAAAAACTGGAGCAGAATAATAGCCAAAAAACGAAAACAGTGTTAAAATAATAGAACCTATTTCTACTTATTAAAAAAGGAAGAATTTTATGAAAAATAAGTTTTATTGGATCGGTTCAGTTGTAATTCTGTTCCTTTCTGTAATCTGTTTCGTTGTATTCGGCGTAGGAACTGAAATCATCGCAGCTCTCACAGGAGAATCAAATTCACCTGTATTTGGTAAATATGATGGTAAAAAAATCCAGATGGTTCCAGGTACAGATTTTGCTAATGCTGTTCAGAACTATGCAAATTACTATCAGAATCAGGGTGCAAACCTGGATGAGAACACATACTTCTACATCTACAACTATGCATTCAACTCAGCAGTTCAGGCAATGACTTACAAATCAGAAGTTGCAAAATCAGGCTACAAACCAAGTGCAAAATCTGTTAACAGAATCTTGCTTCCATATTTCTCACGCGACGGAAAATATGATCCAGAGCTTTACAACCAGATCACAGAATCTGACAGAAATGCAATGAAGAAGGACATTACAAGCCAGCTTTCATACATGCGTTTTTCAGATGACGTATTCGGTTCATCAGAAAAGGTTGGAGAAAACACACTTTTTGGTCTTAAGGAATCTTCAAAAGAAGCTGAATTCCTTCAGGCAATGGCTTATACAAAGCGCTCATTCGAAATGGCGACCTTCGACAAAACAGCTTATCCAGATTCAGAAGTTAAGGCTTATGCTGCAGAAAAAGCTGATATGTTCAACAAATACTCAATGTCAGTTGTTTCAGTAAAAGAAGAAGCACAGGCAAAGAAACTTGTAAACCAGCTTAAGAACAATGAAGTAACATTCGAAGACGCTGTAAAAGAATATTCAGAAAAATGGTATTCAAACGGCGACGGTCTCATCACAGACTCATACGAATATCAGATTAAAGAAAACCTTGCAAATGCTGATGACTTCTCAAAAATTGCTGCTCTTGAAAAGGATGCAGTAAGTGAAGCAATCAAAACAAACAACGGTTACTCAATCTACAAGAACAACGGTGACAAGGTTGCAGCAGACTTCAACAATGCAGAAACATTTGAAGCTGTAAAGAACTACATCAAGACAAACGAATCAGGAAGAATCGAAGACTACTTCATGGCTAAAGCAAACGCATTCGTAGAAAAAGCTAAGTCAACAAAGGAATTCTCAGCTGCTTGTGAATCACAGAACGTAAAATACGGTTATGTTCCAGCTGTTCCACTCAACTACGGTGAAGTTTCATTTGCTGATAAAGTTGAAGTTGAAGATGTTCCAGAAATGGTAAACGCTTCTACTAATGAAAACCTTCTTCAGAAAGCATTTGCTCTTAAATTTGATGAAATTTCTGAACCAATCGTAAACGGAAACTACATTCTCGTTCTTAAGCTTTCAAGCGATCAGAAAGTTGATCTTTCAGACGAAGCAAAAGCAAAGATTCCAACATCTGTAAAGGAATACGACCAGTCTTCAGCTCAGTCTGCTGTTCTTACAAGCAAGAAAGTTGAAAACAAGGTTGCAGAAGTTTACTTCAACAAC
>JAGHUJ010000182.1 GCA_018064905.1 Candidatus Treponema equifaecale | reverse complement strand
ATTTAAAACAAAATAGCCGCCAAGGACGGCGGCACAACGTATAGAAAAATAATTCCAGGATGAAGTCCCTGAAACCATTTGCGAGAATTTGCAAAGCAAATTCTCGTCAAGAAAAATTTAAAACAAAATGGCCGCCATGGACGGCGGCACAACGTGAAGTGAGAATTTCTGCAAAGCAGAAATTCTCATCAAGAAAAATAATTCCAGGATGGAATTATTTTTCTATAAATTCCTCATTTCCATAAGCGTCAATCAAGATCTTCTTGATGTCTTCAACAACTGGAACGCGTGGGTTAGCTGGAGAACACTGGTCTTCGAATGCAAGGAATGCAAGCTTGTCAACAGCAGCCATGTATGCTTTTTCATCGAGCCCCTGAGACTTGAAGTTCATCTGAATACCGATTCTCTTAGCCAAATCTCCACAAGCCTTAGCAAAGCTTTCTACGCCTTCTGCAGTTGTTTTTGCAGGAAGACCGAGCATACGTGCAAGTTCAGCATAGCGTTCTGCAGCCTTGTAGAAGTTGTATTTTGGCCATGTTGAAAGTTTAGTTGGCTGTTCACCGTTGTAGCGGATTGTGTATGGAAGAAGAATTGCATTAGCACGTCCGTGTGGAACATGGAATTCACCACCAATCTTGTGAGCCATAGAGTGGTTCATACCAAGGAATGAGTTAGCGAATGCCATACCAGCGAGACAAGAAGCATTGTGCATCTTCTCTTTTGCTTCAAAGTCATCTGCACCGTTCTTGTAAGAGCGTTCAAGATATTCAAATACCATCTTGATAGCCTGAATACAAAGACCGTCAGTAAAGTCGTTTGCAAGTGTAGAAACATAAGCTTCTGTTGCGTGTGTAAGAACGTCCATACCTGTATCTGCAACGATCTTTGGTGGCAAACCAAGTGTGAATGATGGGTCAATGATAGCAACAGTTGGTGTGAGAGAGTAGTCAGTAAGTGGATACTTCTTGTTCTCTTCTTTATCTGTGATTACAGCGAATGGTGTAACTTCTGAACCTGTACCAGATGTTGTTGGGATACAAACAAGCTTAGCTTTCTTTCCAAGCTGTGGATAGCGGAATGCACGCTTACGGATATCCATAAACTTCTGTTTAAGATCGTCAAAGTTAACTTCTGGGTTCTCGTAGAAGAGCCACATACCCTTAGCAGCGTCCATGGAAGAACCACCACCAATAGCGATGATTGTATCAGGTTCAAAGCTGCGGATAAGTTCAACACCCTTGCGAACTGTCTGGATAGATGGATCTGGTTCAACATCACAGAAGAGCTGGTACTGAACTGGCTCGTGGCGGAGTTTGAACTGATCAGTGATCTTGTCAACGAAACCAAGCTGAACCATAGAACGGTCACATACGATTACAACCTTATGCAAGCCCTTCATCTGGTGGAGGTATTCGATAGAATCACGTTCAAAGTAGATTTTGTTTGGCAATTTGAACCACTGCATATTGTTGCGTCTCCTTCCTAATTTCTTGATGTTCAAAAGATTTACAGCACTGATGTTGTCAGATGTTGCATTGTGTCCGTAAGAACCACATCCCAATGTAAGTGATGGGAGGAATGAGTTGTAAACATTACCGATTCCACCAAATGTTGAAGGTGAGTTCCAGATGATACGGATAGCAGGAACGAGGTCGCCGAATTTTTCAGCAAGTTCTTTATTGTTTGTATGGATTGCAGCAGAGTGACCGAGACCGTTGAATTCAACGAAAGCCTTAGCCTTTGCAAGACCATCTTCTGTGCTAGAAGCTTTGAGAACAGCCAATACTGGAGAAAGCTTTTCACGTGTAAGGCATTCGTTTGGACCTACTTCCTTACATTCAGCCATGATGATTGTAGTTCCTTCTGGAACCTTGAATCCGGCATTTTCAGCAATCTTAGCTGGGCTCATACCTACGATGGCAGCGTTGAGTTTTGCAACACTTGGATCCCCGTCTACGCCAAAGAGATATTTTTCGAGCATCTTCTTTTCTTCAGCAGTAGCCATGTAAGCTCTGTATTCTTTGAAAAGTTTGATAGCATCGTTGTAGATTTCTTTATCAATGATTGCACCCTGTTCAGAAGCACAAATCATACCGTTATCGAATGACTTAGACATTACGATATCGTTGATAGCCTGTTTAAGGTTACAAGTCTTTTCAACATAAGCAGGAACGTTTCCGGCACCAACACCGAGAGCTGGTTTACCACAAGAGTAAGCAGCACGAACCATTGCATTACCACCAGTAGCCAGAATTGTTGCAACACCGTCATTGTGCATCAACAAATCAGTCTTTTCCATAGATGGTTCTTCAATCCACTGGATACAGTTCTTTGGAGCACCAGCAGCAACAGCAGCATCATAAACTACTTTAGCAGCAGCGATAGAACATTTGATTGCGCTTGGGTGGAACGAGAAGATGATTGGGTTACGAGTCTTGAGACAAATCAAAGACTTGAAGATTGCTGTTGAAGTTGGGTTTGTAACTGGTGTAAGACCTGCAACAACACCTACTGGCTCAGCAATTTTTACGATACCAGTAACATCATCGTCTTCAATAATACCAACTGTCTTAAGGTGGCGCATGTTGTTTACAACGTATTCACACGCGAAGAGGTTCTTTGTAGCCTTATCTTCAAATACACCGCGTCCAGTTTCTTCTACTGCCAATTTGGCAAGTGAGCCATGCTGATCAAGAGCGGCAACGCTAGCTTTAGCTACGATGTAGTCAATTTTTTCCTGATCAAAATTTGCGAATTCATCCAAAGCTTTGAGAGCTTTTTCTACCAGGCCATTGATTTCTTTCTGTGGTTCTGTTAATTCTTCAGCCATATTAAAATCTCCTAAAAAAGATATCATATACATTTTATTCGCATTTTAAATAAAACTCAATTTATTTATCTTGAAATTTACAGACTACTTTCAAAATTCACCCTGAATTCGATTCTTTTATAAATGTGACAATTATTTTATATGAAGAAAAATTTAGGATTTTTCAGATATCAGGGCATATCCGGCTGCATCCGCATCCGGTCGCTACGTAGGGAGCAGTTTGCCGTAGGCAATTCAACTCACGAGGAGAGTTGAAAGGCGAGTCTCGGTGAAAGCTGTGCTTGAACCGCACCCTTCGCTATCCGCTCATTGTTTGCAGGCCAACGCCTTCGGCGCTGCTACCATCGCTTATGCTAATTCATCACCTTCAGCACACGCAGTTTTTCCAGAATACTCTGCATCAGCTCAAAGCTTTCCGGGGTAAGACTCAGGAGATTGTCGAACTCTGTATGAAACAGTCTCCAGGTCATAGGCATTTTTTCCTGATATTTAAATTTCTGAATGGAACGGTCCGCAATGCTGTTTAATTTGGCCTCAATTGCGCAGTTCATGACAGCCTTCTCCAGATTTTTATCCGTCATCAGATTTTTGTAATACACGGCGGCCTCATCCTTAGGAAGAAAAGTGATTGCAACAGCAGGAATACCACAGGCCAGAAAACCTGCATTGTCGCTGTAAGGAACCGGCAAAGTCATCCATTTTTGAGGTGAAGCCTCCTTCAACAAGTCCTGCGTACGGGCAAAAAGTTCCAGAAGAGACTTTTTGAATTTAACATTAGCCTTTGAATCCAGCCCTGCCCTTGCAAGAACAGCCACATCACCGCGGCCACAGGCATCAAACACATAAACATCATCATTTTTAATGCCAAGCTTGTTGAACAATTCTGCCAGAGCAAATGCCCCCTGCTGGCTCACGCCTTCCTCACCAAGCTCCTCACCGTCTGTAAAAAAAATCCGGATATTGTGAACATAGTTTGGGTTTTTAAAAAGTTCTATTGCAAAATTCGCCAGTGCAAAATTCGCAGCAGAATTGTCATTTGCACCAGGGCTTCCCTCCACCCTGTCGTAATGGGAAATTATGGTCTTGATTCTGAATGTGGGATTGTAGGAAGTTGAAGGAAAATTAACGTAAATATGACGCTTTCCTTCCAGATTTATTACTGAAGATTTTACGCCGTTTTGTGCAAGATAGTCCTGCAAAAAAGAAAGCCTGTCACAAGCTGGAGAAATATATTCCTGAAATTTCTGGAGATCAATCAGCTGGGACAGGCTTTTCATTATATTTAGTTTGTCAAAGATGAAAGAGGAACGCAGCGTGGAGAAGTTGTGGCATTTTCAATTTTTGCGAACTCTTCCATAAGCTTCTTCTGCTCACCGTTAAGTTTTGTTGGAATCTGAATGATGATCTTTACATAAAGGTCACCCTTCTTTGACATTCCAGGATATGGAACACCTTCGCCCTTAATCTTAAAGAGCTTTCCGTGTGAAGTTCCAGCAGGAAGTTTGAACTCAATCTGTTTTCCGTCAAGAGAAGTGATGTTCAGAGAAACACCAAGGGCTGCCTGTGCAAAAGTAACAGGAACAGCACAGTACAAATCCTGACCGTCGCGTTCAAAATATTCATGTGGCTCAACGTGAAGAACAACAATCAAATCACCGGCAGGTCCACCGTTGGCACCAGCATCACCCATTCTAGGAATTGCAATTCTCTTGCCATCGTCAACACCAGCAGGAATTGTGAGAGTCATCTTCTTTGTTACAGTTTCAACGCCCTTTCCACGACACTTAGAACAAGGTTTTTCAATCATTGTTCCAGCACCGCGGCAAGTTGGACAAGTCTGCTGAATTGAGAAGAATCCACCGCCCTGGCGCACTACACCGGCACCGCGGCACATTGTACAGGTTGTACGCTTTGAACCGGCGGCAGCACCAGTTCCGCGGCAAACAGAACAAGATTCGTCGTGCTGGAATTTAATCTCAGCCTTTGTGCCGTAAACAGCATCTTTAAATGCAATGTTCAGGTCATAGCGAAGGCTCTGGCCCTGTGCAGGTTCATCTGGCGAACGCCTTCTTGAACGGCCACCGCCGCCACCAAAGATGTTTTCAAAAATATCGCCAAAGCCGCCTCCGCCCATTCCGCCAAAGAGGTCGCTAAAGTCATGGAAAGCGTGAGAACCACCAAAGCCGCCGTTAAAGCCGCCTCCGCCACCACCCATTCCATCAAGGCCTGCAAAGCCATACTGATCGTAGAGTGGTCGCTTCTGGTCATCAGAAAGAACTTCGTAAGCTTCTGTCGCTTCCTTGAATTTTTCCTCGGCTTCTTTATCGCCAGGATTTCTGTCCGGATGATACTTTACAGCAAGCTTGCGGTATGCCTTTTTAATTTCATCAGCAGTAGCGCCTTTCTGAATTCCAAGAACTTCGTAATAATCACGTTTTCCAGCCATTTTAATTTACCATTATCAAATAAAAGTTGCGCCACGAATGGCGCATTGTTAATTAGTCGTGTACTTCGTAGTCTACATCGTCAGCTGAGCCCTTGTCGAACTTGCTTCCGTTGTTTGCATCAGCGTTGCCGGCATTTGCACCAGCATCAGCTCCTGCTCCTGCTGCACCTGCGTCTGCACCTGGCTGAGCACCCTGTGCTCCCTGCTGCTTGTAAACTTCTTCTGCAATCTTGTATGAAGCATTCTTCAAAGCTTCTGTCTTAGCCTTGATGTCTTCTGTATCATTGCCTTCGAGAGCTTTCTTAAGTGCTGCAACAGCTTCTTCAATAGCCTGTTTGTCAGCATCCTTAATCTTGTCACCAAGTTCCTTCATGCTCTTTTCTGTCTGATATACAAAGCTGTCAGCTTCGTTGCGAACATCAATTGCTTCACGCTGTTTTTTGTCTGCTTCTGCGTTAGCTTCAGCATCCTTTACCATGCGGTTGATTTCTTCTTCGCTCAATCCAGAAGATGAAGTAATCTGGATGTGCTGTTCTTTTCCTGTACCGAGGTCTTTAGCAGATACGTGAACGATACCGTTTGCATCGATGTCGAATGTAACTTCAATCTGTGGAACACCACGTGGAGCAGCTGGAATACCTACAAGGTCAAAGTTTCCAAGTGTACGGTTCTGTGAAGCCATTTCGCGTTCACCCTGAAGTACGTGGATAGAAACTGCTGTCTGACCGTCAGCTGCAGTAGAGAATACCTGGCTCTTCTTTGTAGGAATTGTTGTATTGCGTGAAATGAGCTTAGTCATTACACCACCCATTGTTTCAATACCAAGTGAAAGTGGAGTTACGTCGAGAAGAAGAATATCCTTTACGTCACCCTTCAATACACCACCCTGTACTGCAGCACCGATTGCAACAGCTTCATCAGGGTTAACTGCACGTGAACCTTCTTTACCGAAGATTGCCTTAACAACATCCTGAACCTTTGGCATACGAGAAGAACCTCCAACAAGAAGAACCTCGTCAATCTGATCAATTGTAAGACCAGCATCTGCGAGAGCCTTACGGCAAGGTTCCTTTGTGCGTTCAAAGAGGCTGTCTGTCATCCGTTCAAACTGAGCACGAGTCAAAGACTTCTGAAGGTGTTTTGGACCTGTTGCATCAGCTGTGATGAATGGAAGGTTGATATCAACTGTTGTCTGGTTAGAAAGACCGATTTTTGCATTTTCAGCAGCTTCACGGAGACGCTGGAGAGCCATTGAATCAGCAGAAAGATCAATTCCTGTGTCAGCCTTGAAACCGTCGATGAGCCAGTTTACGATAGCACGGTCAGTCATCGCCACCAAGGTGAGTATCACCGTTTGTAGATTTAACTTCGAATACGCCGTCAGCAAGTTCAAGGATAGAAATATCGAATGTACCGCCACCAAGATCATATACGGCGATTGTCTTTTCCTTAGACTGATCCTTGTTGAAACCGAAAGCCAAGGCAGCTGCTGTTGGTTCGTTGATGATACGCTTTACATCCAGACCGGCAATTTTACCAGCATCCTTTGTAGCCTGACGCTGAGAGTCGTTGAAATAAGCTGGAACTGTGATTACAGCTTCTGTAACTTCCTGACCAAGATAATCTTCAGCAGTTTTCTTCATCTTCTGCAAAATGAAAGCAGAAATTTCCTGTGGAGAGAACTGTTTGAGTGCTCCGTTTTCTGTAACTTCAACGCGAACATCTGAACCGTTGTCCTTTACTGTATATGGAACCAATTTTGCTTCACCAGTAAGTTCTGAGAAACGGTGTCCAATGAAACGTTTAATAGAATAAACTGTGTTTTTTGGGTTTGTAACCATCTGGTTTTTAGCAGGAACACCTACAATGCGTTCACCTTTAGCTGTAAAACCAACGATAGAAGGAGTTGTTCTTCCACCTTCTGAGTTCTGAATTACAACTGGTTCACCGTTTTCCATTACGGCAACACAAGAGTTTGTTGTACCAAGGTCAATACCAATAATCTTTCCCATTTTATTTTTCCTCCGAAAAAATCAATTCACAACTGATTTTTCTATATTAGTAACAATTTCTTTATAATTTCCGCCGCATGATTCTCATAAACCAAGCATCCGGAAATCAGACACTACAAATTATTCAGGCTTAACAACCATTACCTTTGCATGGCGGATAACTCTGTCCTTAAGCTTGTATCCCTTAAGATAAACAGCCTGCAATTCTTCCTTTTTAACCTTTCCAGTCTGCATTCCGATTGCTTCGTGAAGGTCCGGATCAAATTCATCACCTGCAGCACCAAAGCCGCAGAGATTGTATTTGTTTTCCAAAAGGCTCACCAGCGACTTGCTGATCATTTTTACGCCGTCTGCAATTGATTTTGCATCCTTTGCTGTATCAGCGGCTTCAACAGTGCGGTCAAAATTATCAAGACTGTCCAAAAGATCCTTTAAAAGATTTTCATTTGCATAAGAAACGGCATCTTCCTTCTGTTTAAGCATGTTCTTGCGCCAGTTGTCGTTTTCAGCAGCCTTGTAAAGCATCTGATTTTTGAGATCTGCAATTTCAGCTTCAAGGCGGGCAATTTTTTCTTCTGCAGATTCTTCTTTCTTTTCTTCAGTTTTAGCTTCTTCAACTTTTTCCGAAGTCTGAGCTTCCTGAGTTTCTTTTACTTCTTCAGTCTGCTCTTTCTTTTCTTCTTTACTCATCGTAAACTACCTTTATAT
>JAGHUJ010000059.1 GCA_018064905.1 Candidatus Treponema equifaecale | reverse complement strand
CAAAATTTGTTGATATTATACACGAAGGAAGGAAAAACAATCTTTCTGTGAAAGCCGCCGTAGAAAACGCCCTGGACTTTGCAATCAAACAGAATTTCATGAACGGCTACTTCAACCAATGCAAAATGGAGGTGATGAACATGAGCCTTACAGAATTTGATGAAGAAGCATTCATAAGACAGATGAAAGCAGAAGGTAGAGAAGAAGGGAAAATTGAAGGTAGGATAGAAGGCAAGAAGGAAGGTAGAATAGAAGGTGCAAATGAGGCGAAGCTTGAAAGTGCCAGAAAAATGATAAAACTTGCAAAAATTTCATTTGAAGACATTTCGACTATAACGGACTTGCCAATTGCAGAAATTAAGCGTATTGCCGAAGAATTGAAAGTTTGAAATTTTTCAAATCGACTTCAACCAGTGCAAGATGGAGGTGATGAACATGAGCCTTACAGAATTTGATGAGGAAGCATTCATAAGACAAATGAAAGCGGAAGGTAGAGCAGAAGGTAGAATAGAAGGTGCAAATGAGGCGAGGCTTGAAAGTGCTGTAATTGCAGTTAAGGAATTCGGAATTTCACCAGAAATGGTTTCTGCAAAATATGGGGTGAATTTAAGAATACTTAATGAAGCTTTAGAAAAAAATTAAACTGTTTGAAGGCCGCCTCTGGAATTTCTTGTGAGCAATACGGAAAAGTTTTGCAAGAAGTGGTTTGATATTTTTCTGTAGCACATATTTAAATCAACAGTAAACGAGGTTTGTGGATATAGATTTGCGATTTATGCAGATCTATATGTGCAAGCCTATTTTTTTTGGTTTTATGAAAGCGAAAAAAAATCCCCCAGGTTGGACCTGGGGGAAAGATGTCAGAAAATTAAGGTTTATTTTTCTGATTTGAGGAACGCAACGTCCATTCGGGTTGTCTGATAACCAATTACAGAAGTTACATCTTTCATTGCAACAGAATCTTCAGTTGCAGTCCAATTTCCGTTGTTTGATTCACAACTGATAAGATTTTCACCAACAGGGTTATAACCTTCCGTTACAGGAACAACCATTACATCCCAAACACTAGAAGCAGCATCATCTTCAAATTTGAATTCTTTTCTTAATGCATATTTGATACCAGTTTCACTTTCTTCTGCGTTCAAATATGCAACAGCAGGCTGACTTCCATTAATCAAAGACAAAGTTCCGTAAGTACCTGTTGTATTGTCATCAATAACTTCTGGAATGCTGAATTCAAATCCAGTAGTAACAGAGCCAGTTCCCTTAATGTATGCAAGCTGGTTTTTATTATCACGATAGAGAATATGAATATTTCCATCTTTATCTACCTTCAAAGAACAATGTGAACCACCTCTTGCATACTGAGTTGCAGTTGCATCAGTTGTTTTAGCCTTATACATTACATCTTTTCGAACCCAGTTTGCAGTTTCAGTTGGAGTTGCACTATTTGCATAAGAGATTCTCAGTCGGGAATTCTTTCCATCATAGTATGCAACTACAGGGATACCTGTTGAAGTCAAATCCAATGATGCAAATTTTCCTGCATTTGAACTCTGAGTTGCAGAACCTGTTCCGCTGGCAAGTGATTTTGCTCCGGTGTAAACAGTTACAGAGTCAGGTTTTGAAGTTCCTAATTCATAAGTTTCAGAGAATCTTAATGTTACATTGTTACCGTTCCAAGTAACTCCTGTTACATCATAACATACAACTTTATTAATATTATTGTATGTATAAGCCATTGCTACACTGATATCTGCTCCAGTTTTTATTTTTCCGCTCCAGTTTGCAGCTCGAATTGTTACAGAGTTGGCAGTACTTGAACTTGGAGCTACACCAACAAGGTCAAGGTTTCCTGTTGTATTCACAAAGTCGTGGAATCTGTCATAACCAGAATTATTACCATCAAGAATAATCCAGCTTTCTGTTGTAAGGTTTCCGTTTCGAACATAAGTAGCTGTTGATGAGCCTGATTTGACATATGTATACCGCAAAGACTGGTTTTTTGAGTTGTAGTATACATAGTGCATATTGTCACCATATCGGGCAGTTCTTGGAGTAGAAAATTTTCCTGAATCCCGAAGCATTGCATAGCTTGAAAGAGAATATCCTGATGTTGACCAGTTACTATCCAAAATTGTAAACGGATTATTAGCAATTTTAGGGCTCTTTTTATCCGCATTTGCAGATGTATCATTTTGATTTACTGTTACAGCATTATCAATTGAAATACCAAAGGCCCCACCACAGTTTGATACATGAGAGAATCCATTGTTGGTCATTACACCACCATCACCAACGTTTTCATTGATAACAAGAGAAGAAATTGCACCCCCAGATTTTGTTTTATCAATACCGATGGCACTAAATTCATTTGGCTGGTCATAATGCTGCATTACTCGAATACTGTCATTTGTAAGTTTTCTTTCAATCTGCTGCTGTCCTGCCCCCATCAGAGTCCATGCTGCAAAGAGGTTTCCATCGTAGTCAGATGTCATTACCGGTTTATGAGCATTGTCATCTGCAGACTTGAACTGATGGTTTTTATCCCAAACATAAATATATCTTTCATCATAATAATCAACCCCACCATCAGTTGTTGCATTTTCATCATCAGATTTTGCTTCGCGATTTGATAGTTCCTTGTTATTGTTCATATCATTCAAAGATCGAACTCCACTAACATTAACAAAAAGTGAACCAGAATATTCTGGAACAACAAATGTGAAGTAATCATCTCCGCCACCATTTGGAGTAACTTTCTGATTTTCACCTACATAAACCTCTGAAACAGCTGGATTTCCAAGGTTGTATCCTTTTACAGTAAGCGTATCTCCTTTAAATACAGAGTAATTTCCGAACATTGTTCTATAATAAGCCTTTGAAGAACTTACTTTCGTAATATACGGAACCACATCCACCTGATATTCAGCACTTTCGTTGTTTGTGCCGTCGTTTGCTGTGATTGTGAACTTAACATCGCTGTTTGCAATGCCTGCGACTTTGCTTGTGTCTACAGTGAGTTTCCAATTTACTGTATGACCTTCGGCTGTTGTGAACTGTTCTTTTGTGATTTCAAATTTCCAGCTTGCAGAATTTGAAGTTGCGGCGGTTGTTGCTACGAGTGAACCGTCTTTGAATTCTGCTACCTTTACATTTGAGTTTGCAGTTGTAAATCCATTTGCAAAAGTTTTGCTTGTCTTCAAGTTAAGTTCTGTAATTCTCTTTTCATCGTTTACAGTTCCAGTGAATACAACTTTACCAGAAGCTTTTGAATCTCTATCAAACAATCCAGTATTTGTATCTTTAAAGTATGTTGAAGGCAAAGTGTCGCTCAAATCAACGTGACCAGTTGTTGCACTTTCTGCTTCAAGAGAACTGAATTTTGGAGTTGGTTTTGCACCGTCAACCAAGTCCATATAAAGAGGAATGTTCAAAACTGTGTACTGTGAACCGAATTTTGTGATTTTGTCACCAGAAACTGTGTCGCCAGTTCCAGCTGTTGTTCCCTTTGTAGAATCCCACAATGTAAGGTTGATGAAGTTAACAGCTTCGTTCTTTGGATTTGAAGCAGTTGCTTCTTTTTCGCTTACATATTCAGTATACGAAGTTGCTTTTACAGTTGCAGGAGTTACAGTAAGACCTTTGAGTTTTGCTGTAGAAACACTTGCTGTTACTGAACCAACAGTTGTATCAAAACTAGAACTCATATCTGCAATTGGTGCAGTTGTTCCAGAAGCAGGTTTATCAATTGCAGCATTGCTGATTCCCAGTTTGTAGTAAATGTCACCGTTACCAGAACCGTAACCTTCGTAACCGCTTACCCATTCAAATGCAACGCCCAAAGTATCACGCATTGTGATTCCTGTATTTACTCCGTCATTGTTTGCAGAAATTGTCACAACTTCCTGAACATTTCCTTCTGTTCCGTTTGTGAGAGCAGAATAGAATTTCTGAGTTGTGTTTTCATTCTTGATGAGAGAAGAACCAAGTTCGTTATCAGTAAATTTAGTGTCGCCGTTCAAATCTGTTGCAAGGTAAACTTTTGCAAGACGAGGAGCATTATTTGCAATCATCAAATCTGTTGTTGTTGTTGTTACGTTTTCGGCTTTATCGAATGCCATTGTAACAAGTGTAACAGGACCGTCTTCAAGCAAGTCAGAGAAAATATCTGCCTGTAATGTCCAGGTTGCACCTGATTTTTTGATGTATTCAATGAATCCGTCACCGTCTTCGTCACCAGCGATTGTACAAACATTACCAGACCAAAGCGGTGTTTCTGCTGTTGAAACATGGTCGAGAATCATTGCAGCAGCCACAAATGCACTTGTTGGAGAAGTTGTGAGGTTTTCAACAACAGTAATTGCGTTTCCGCTTACATCAGAAATTACATAGTAAACTCCAGAAAGTTTAATGAGTCCGCCCTTTCTGATGAATTTATATGAAGAAATATCTGAACTTGCAGTAAATGTTGAACCTGATGTTGTACCTGTAAGATTTACACCGTAAAGTTCATTTTTGCTGTTTTCTGCAAGCAATTCTGTATCTTTTGCAGTAAGTTCTCCAACATAAGCAGAAGAAGAATCATTTTCCCAACCAG
>JAGHUJ010000081.1 GCA_018064905.1 Candidatus Treponema equifaecale | reverse complement strand
TTGTAAAGGGGGTAGAGCAAAAAAATCACCGCTAATTTTCAGGCTTAGAAAGGATTCTAAGCCTGAAAATTATAATGTACTATCTGAGCAAAGACAATACGTTCTGAGACTGAGCATTAGCCTGTGCAAGCATAGCTGTTCCAGCCTGAGAAAGTACCTGGTTCTTTGTGAACTCAACCATCTGCTTAGCCATGTCTGTATCACGGATGCGTGATTCAGAAGCCTGGAGATTTTCAGCTGCAATGTCGATTCCCTTAACTGCATGTTCCATGCGGTTCTGGTATCCACCAAGGTCTGCACGCTGCTTGTTGATCTTTTTCAGAGCTTCATCAATAGTACCGATTGCGCGGTTGGCCAGTTCTGGGTTTTCCAGACTCATAACATTTTCAGATCCGATTTCGCGAACACCGAGAGCAGAAGCTGTCATTGTACCAATGAATACCTGCATTCTCTGATCCATGTTAGCACCAATGTGGAACCACATAGAAGCAGTTACGCTGTTTTCACCAGTTGACTGTGCAAAGCGTCCTGTAAGCATGTTCATACCGTTGAACTGTGCCTGAGAAGCGATGCGGTCTACTTCAGCAACAAGCTGTGAAACTTCAACCTGAATCTGCATGCGATCTTCATCAGAGTAGATACCGTTTGATGACTGAACTGCGAGCTCACGAATGCGCTGCATGATATCAGTAGTTTCCTGAAGGAATCCTTCAGTTACCTGAATGAAGCTGATACCATTCTGTGCGTTTGTAGATGCCTGGTTCAAACCACGAATCTGAGCGCGCATCTTTTCAGAAACTGCCAATCCTGAAGCGTCATCACCTGCGCGGGTTACTTTTTCGCCTGATGAGAGTTTCTCCATGTCTTTTGAAAGACTGAGACCTGTTACGCCAAGTGATCTGTTGGCGAACATTGCTGACATGTTGTGATTAATGACCATAATTTTCCTCCGTGGAAATTGTCAGACCAAAATCCTTTTTGATCTGTTTTGTAAAAGGAAACTTCTGTATTACAAGGCTACATCCGTCTCCTTTTACGTTTGACTCCCTTGAGTGGCCGCTTCTACGAAGTTTTTCCGCTCATAGTTCATCATTATTCAGTTTCGGCATCAATCACATGAAACTTTAATAAAATTTTCAGTTTTTTTGCAAATTTTTTAATATTTCTGCAATCACTTTCACAGCCTTGCCTCTGTGAGAAATTTTGTTTTTTTCTTCAGCAGAAATCTCAGCTACCGTTTTTCCATATTCCGGCAAAAATACAATAGGATCATAGCCAAATCCGCCGTTTCCAGCCTGTTCTTCTATTGAATTTATGAGTTTGCCTTCAAAAATTTCCTGAGCCACATAGAGCTGGTCCGGTTTTACATAGAGAACCATTGCACAGGTGTAGTGGCAGCTTCTGTCTTTTGAACCTGTCGCATTGAGCTGTTCAATCAGAAATCTGTTCTGTTCCTCCTGCGAAATCTTCTTTCCGTCTGGGCGGCCGTGAACAAATTCCGGGCCTGCATAGCGGGAAGTGTAAATTCCAGGTTCTCCGCCAAGTGCATCAACGCAGATTCCTGAGTCATCGGCAATCACCGGCTTTTTTACGATTTCCCAAAGTGCCTTTGCCTTGATCAGGCTGTTTTCATAAAATGTTGTCCCAGTTTCAGCTGGATCAAATTCTATTCCGTCATCTGCAGGAATCCGGATTTCATATTCCGGCAAGATTTCCTGCATTTCCTTCTGTTTGTGTTTGTTTCCTGAAGCTAAATATAAAATCATAATAGATGAAATATAGTGGAATAATTTGAAAAAGTCATTTGATTTATTGCATTTCCTGATTTTCTTTTTGATGGCTTTCTGAATCATCCTCTGCGTCTTCTGTTTCTTTCTTAGTTTCTTCTTGTTCAGGCTTGAACCGTTCTGCATTTGAAATATAGAATCCGATGGACCTGGGCTTTAATCCCAGAATTTTGGCCACAGTGTTGTTTGAAGGTGAATTCTTGAATTTTTTTGAAAGCAGCTTGTTTCTTTTGATCCAGTTTTCCGTCTGATGCTGGTATCGTTCGTGAAGATTGTTGTAGGAAAGGTCTTCTTTTCCCTTTGCCTTCATTTCAAAAGCGTATCGCCGGTGAAAATAAAATGCATTGTTTCTTCTTGTTATGAGCTGTTCACGTTTTTTATCCCGTTCCGACATGGATTCCTTTACTTCTTGAATTTTTTCATAGAGAAAATCCTTGTCAAAACCCGTGTAATCGCATATTTTACAGATAAGTTCATCATCAATGTCTTTGCAGGCCTTCAATGCCAGAACTATCATTGAAATGTTTGAAATCCGCTGCTTTGTCTCTGAACTGAATGTCGATATTGAATTTGAATTTTCTTCAGGCTCATAGTTCTGATTGTTTCTAAGCTCTTCTTCTGTTTTGTCAGTCAGATATTTTGTCATGCAGCTGGTTTCCATGTGTTCCATTTTCCACTTCTTTTTCCAGCCGATTTTTCTTATTTTTATGCAGCTTCTCAGAAAAGTTATGAAGTCGATTTCGTCTATCCTGAAGTTTTCAATGTATTGTGGAAATTTTGTGTGAAGATCAATTAAAAATTCGCTTTTTTCATCCTCATCCATGTGGTCCAGTCCATAAAGACCTGGATTCTGATAAATTTCGCTCCAAAGAATTTCAGAGGCTTCTTTTTCCGTCCGCTCCTTGATTTTTAAAATCTCGGGAATTTTTTTCACGTGTACATATTGCATTATTGTTCCTCCAAAAAACTTCTATGCAAAATGTGT
>JAGHUJ010000101.1 GCA_018064905.1 Candidatus Treponema equifaecale | reverse complement strand
ATCAATTAGATATTTACTGAAATTATTTTCATAAATATATATTCAGGCATAAATTTAGATATGCCGTAGTTCTTTGAAAACCGCCTTTCATGTTTTCTGTAGCGGTGGAAGTTGATGCTCAAGAATAAAGATGTTTTTTAAGCATCAATTCCCACTGTAAGGGTCTAAATCCGTATTTCGGGGGCGCAAAAACCGAAGTACAGCCCGTACAGGAAAATGGGAACTTACAACATGATGTTGTTTTGTTTTTTTTATCATGGAGGGCACAAATATGGTAATTAATCACAACATGAGTTCAATGTATTCAAATCGTACATTGGGCGTTAACAACGACCAGTTGGTTGGAAACATTGAAAAACTCAGTTCAGGACAGGCAATTAACAAAGCTGGCGACGATGCTTCAGGATTGGCAGTATCTGAAAAGATGCGCAGCCAGATCCGCGGTTTGAACCAGGCTAACAGAAACATTCAGAATGGTGTTTCTTTTATCCAGTCAACAGAAGGATACTTGCAGGAAACTACAGACATTCTTCAGAGAATCCGCGAACTTGCAGTACAGTCAGCTAACGGAATCTATTCTGACGAAGACCGTATGCAGATTCAGGTTGAAGTATCTCAGCTTGTTGCAGAAGTAGATCGTATCGCTTCTCAGGCTCAGTTCAACGGTATGAATACTCTTACTGGTGCATTCGCTCAGGAATCAGCTTCTGGTCGTGTAATGCAGTTCCAGATTGGCGCAAATATGGATCAGCGTGTACAGGCTTTCATTGGTACAATGACAGCTCAGGCACTTGGTCTTCGTGGAGCACAGGGAGACGATCAGTCTAACATCGGTATCTCTACTCCAGATACAGCAAACATGGCAATCGGCTCAATCGATGAAGCTCTTAAAACAGTTTCTAAGCAGAGAGCAGACCTTGGTGCTTATCAGAACCGTTTCGAAACTGCTGCTAACGGCGTTGCTGTTGCTGCTGAAAATCTTCAGGCTGCTGAATCACGCATCCGTGATACAGATATGGCTGCTGAGATGGTTGAATATACTAAGAACCAGATTCTTACACAGTCTGGTACAGCATTGCTCGCACAGGCTAACAGCCAGTCACAGAACGTATTGGCATTGCTTCGCTAGTAGTTTTTTACCTAAAACCAAAATCGAACTATTTGACCCAAAGAGACTTCTGGATGTTGTCTTTTAAGTCAAAAAATGCGTAAGGAAAGGGGTGCGCCCCCCTTTCCTTTTATTTCAGGAGGAACAGCCCATGAATACGATCAGTTCAATCGGGCAGAATCTGGCAATGGATGGCCGCTTCAAAACAAACTCCGGAAGTACAACTGCTGCAAACACTTCGGCACCAATCAAACCTGCTGAAGTTCCAATGGCAGATGCTGCTCAAGTGGTCCAGAACATTACAGATAACATAGCTCAGGTTAAAGAAGATGTTAGACAGTTACAAAGACTGTCAGACGCCGTTATGGGACGCAAGGTTACATTCAATGTGAATCAGGAATTGAATCAGGTTGTCGTTTCCATCGTTGACCCGGCTACAGACAGAGTCATCAAAGAAATACCGTCTACAGATGTACAAAAACTGAAGGTTCGCATTCGAAAGGCCATTGGTCTTTTGTTTGATGAAATGATATAGTTTTCTTGTAATCTGAGGGGATAATTACTATGGCTGATATTTCAATACCTGGCGTCAGTGACAAATATAAAACCAGTGATTATATTGAAGCACTGATGAAGAAAGAGAAGATTCCTCTCACCCACGAGCAGGAATCTCTCGACAGGTATAAAGAACAACAAAGTGCATGGCGTGGAATGAACCAGAAGATGTCATCCCTGCGTGAAAGCACAAAGACTCTTTACTCCTTTGAAAATCCATTCAACAATAAATTAGCATCCTCATCTGAAGAACGGGCCATTACCGCAGAAGCAGGTCGTGAAGCCTCGTACGAAAGTTTTAAAATTGACGTTCTTCAAGAAGCAAAGGCAGACCGTTTTCTTTCAGCAGAACTGGACAAAAATTCAACTGTTCCAAAAGGCAAATACACTTTTCAAGTAGCAGACAAAACAATCACCTTCAACTGGAAGGGCGGTAAACTCACAGACTTCATAAATTCACTCAATAAACGAAGCACAAATTCTCTAAAAGCCTCACTTGTAGGCGTGAACAATTCAAAATCTTCACTTTTAATAGAATCTCTCAAAACAGGATTGGACAGCCGGCTTGTATTCAAGGATGATGCACTGAAATTTGCATTGGACAACAAGCTGGTAGAAAAAAATAGAAAAGACGTAACAGAAATCGGATCATCAGTTTCAGATTTGGAAAATCCGCCGGAAGAACTTAAATTTCCTGAAATCGAGCAGAAAGGAATGCCGGCAATGACAACGGAACAGATTTCTTCTGATGAAGAAACAGGAAGAACAATTGTTCCACCAAGAAGCGGATTTGCAATAAAAATCGGAGACGAGTTCAAGGGAATTCAGACAGAACGGCTGGAATTCACTTATTCGCTTCAGGAAGTTGAGGACATTACGGAAGAACTCAACATAAAACGCACTACCCGTCCAGAACTTCCGGACGCAGGTGAAGCAACATTTGAGACAATCACAATTCTCAACGAGCAGAGCGAAACAAATCTTCCACCAGTGCCTCTTGAACCGCTTGTTCCAATTACAGGTGGCGAAGAATTCTTCGTTCACAATGCAGACGGAACAGAAGTTAAAATCACCACAAAGGATTTTGCAATAGACGGCAATGGAAACAGAACGGTTTCACTGGCGCTAAAGGAATATCCGGAAATCGAAAGCCTTGTTGTAAGAAACAGAAACACAGGTGCACAAATAGCAGTTTCTCCACTGAGTCTTTATGATGAAAAGAAAAATCTTGGATATACAGCAGTAAATCCAATCAGTGAGGCCGGAGACGCTGTAATAAAATATGAAGGAATCACAATTACACGTCCTTCAAACAAAATCGACGATGTTGTTCCTCATGTAACGCTGAATGTGCATCAGCCAACAGAAAAAACAGCAACAATTGACATTGAACCTGATAAGGATTCTGCAAAGAACGCATTAATCGAATTTGTTGGAAGATACAATCAGGTAATTTCAGAAATCAATATTCTCAGTGACAACAAGCCAGAAATTGTTGCAGAACTGGACTATCTCAGCAAAGAAGAACAGGACGCAGCAAATGAACGGCTTGGAATGTTCCAGGGAGATTTTTCTCTCACAAATGGAAAATCTTCAATTCGCTCAATCGCAACTGCAAGCTACAGATGGTCAGACACAGCCACAATAACTATGCTGAACCAGATCGGAATTTCAAGCCGTGCAACAGGAAACAGTGGCGGCTCATACAATGCAGCTCAGATGCGAGGTTATCTTGAAATCGACGAAAAGAAACTTGATTCTGTTCTGGGCGAAAATCTTGACGAAATCAAAAATCTTTTTGGCTACGATTCAGACGGCGACCTCATCATTGATTCAGGAATCGGATACGCACTGGACAAACAGCTTTCTTCATGGGTTCAAAGCGGCGGAATAATTGCAAACAAAAACCGGACATTGGATTCAAGAATCAAGCAGTCTGAAACAACCATCAGAAAACTTGAAACTCAGATTGCATCAAAGGAAATGCAGCTCAGAAGCAAGTATGGCCAGATGGAAGGGACTCTGAACAGTTTGAATGCGCAATCAAATTCAATAAGTAATTTTGCAAATTCCGGAAAACAGTAGTATAATTATTTAGAACTAATTTGCACGCATTTGTGCCCAGGATGATTTTATGGAATTTTATGTTAACAACGAAAAGCTGGATATTGTACTTGAAAATGAAAAGACCGTTGGAGATGTTTTAAAATCATTCGAAGAAGAATGTGCAAAAAACAATGCCACAACGGTAAACATCACCTTGAACGGTACTGTAATCGACGCAGAACATTTTGACTCAGCCTGCCAGGAAGAAATCAAGGATAACACAAAACTTGAGCTGGTGATTATTTCACAGGCAGACATCCACAATTCTTTTGCAGAAGAAGCAAAGGAATGCACTGAACTTGCAAACAAAATGATGGAGCTTCCTGGTCAGCTTCAGGCTGGAAAAGATAAAGAAGCAAATGGAATGATCACTTTGCTTGCTGATTTCATCGACAAATTCTGCCACACAGCTTCTCTTTCAGCACTCTTCCCTAGCGTTTACACAAATATTTCAATCGATGGAAAGTCTTTAAATGAATTTTTTGGTGACTTTTCACAGGTTCTGAATGACTTTGAACAGGCAATAGCTTCGAAGGACACTGTTTTAATGGGAGACTTGGCAGAATATGAAATCAGTCCAAGACTTACAGCCATAGCCAATTCTATAAAGGACTTATAATGAACGGCAATACGGGATCAACAATTCAGGCAAGAGCAGAAGTAGGTTCTCATTTATTCACAATACTTTTTATTGTTGCTGTAATTGTTTTTGCGCTTTTGGCTGTTTATTTCATTTCAAAAGCCATAACAAAATATCATAACTCACCTGCATATCTGGAAAAAAAGAAGAAGCGTCCAACTTCTGTAAAAGACATAAACGAAATTGCTCAGATTTGTGCCCTTGTAAAAGAGGAAAAGGATCTGCTGTTCCATTTCTGTAAAGAAGTCAGCACACCAAACATTATGTATCTTGTAAAAGACAGGGAAGCATTGGATTCACACCTAAAGGATTTGTACAAAAAGCTGAGTACAATCAATGACAATGAAAATATTTCCAACCTGTTCTCCTTGCGCAAGAAAATTTTCATGGTTTTTAAACAGAAGGTAATAGTAAAGAATTCCAAGCTCATCGATGTGGGAACGGATTTTACCTACACTGTTTCAAAGGGTTTCCATTATAAGCTCAACTTAAAGGAAAACAATCCGGACGGAATGGTTCTGGACGTTCCTTCAACCATCAATGTTGAAACAGACATGCCAAAGCCTCTGGAAAAAATTTCACTTGTATTTGAAGTTAAGGACGGTGCTCCATATACATTGGACTCACGAATCGTACGCTATCAAAAAGGCAAGGACGGAAGCCAGCAGGTTATTCTGGTACAT
This sequence comes from Candidatus Treponema equifaecale, assembly GCA_018064905.1. Lineage (GTDB taxonomy): Bacteria > Spirochaetota > Spirochaetia > Treponematales > Treponemataceae > Treponema_D > Treponema_D equifaecale. The sequence continues at coordinate 24,881 of JAGHUJ010000101.1, read as the reverse complement.
TCTGATAAAATCGCAGGATTGCAGCAGCGTGGTCAGGAACGTGCCGACATGAACTGTCCTTGTAAATTCAGTTCAGTCAAAGTCTCAATTGAAGGAACTGGAAAAAAAGAAAAGGTAGTATATGTTCCTGCAGAGAAGGAATACGACGGAAAACTGGAGGATATTTCTACCGGTGGTTGCCGTCTTTCAACTTATCTTCCAATCAAAGCAGATCAGAATATTTACATAAAAGGTACTTTCAACAACAAACAGGTAGATAATGCCGTGGGAGTTATTGTAAGAACCACAAAACGTGCCGATAATGTATTTGTATTACATATTCGTTTCGTAAAGATTGATTCACCTGTTGTCAACAGAATCAATGCTATGGTCACTCACTATGACGCATAGAGGGATTTGAACCTAAATTAAGGAATAAGGTTATTTTAGATATATGAGAGTATTGGAACTAAACAACATCAAAACCGACGACAACTTCATCTATTACAGACGAAACTATACGGCTTCAGCAAAATTGCAGATGCTTTCAAATTCCATGGACATTGGAATTGAATTCACAATTGAGACAGGTCCATTGGGTGATAAAATCATCTATGTTGACATCGACAAGTCCACAGATATTGACTACCCTCTCATTCCTGTAAAATCTGCTCTCAAAACCTTTATTCTCACAATGGATAACGAAGGCAAATTACCGTGTGCTTAAATTTTCATACAAATTCAGCAGAGGAAACAATTTCTCTCGGAACAAAAATCGGAAATCTGCTTAAACCCGGTGATATTATTGCCATGCAGGGAACTCTGGCTGCAGGAAAAACCACAATCACAAAGGGAATTGCTCAGGCACTTGGAATTACAGAAGACATCACAAGCCCTACCTTCTGCTTGATTTCCGAATATGAAGGAAAAATGCCACTCTACCACATGGATGTTTACCGTCTTGAAGGCGGCGAAGATTTCATTGACCTGGGTGTGGAAGATTTAATCTACGGAAAAGGTGTAAGCATCATAGAATGGTCAGAAAAAGTAATGGAAGAATTGCCAAAGAAGACCATAATCCTTAAACTTGAAGCCGTTGAAGGCACAACTGAAAGAAACATCACAATCACAAACTGGCCTCACGGGGAAATTAACTAACAGGTAAACTAAATTGAAAGCATTGGTCATAGATTCAGCAGCATCAAATATGGTAATTGCTGCAAAAAATGAAAACATTACAGCAACTTTGTCATTGGATTTGGGACAGAAACAGTCTCAAAAAATTCTTCCTGCAATTGATTATGTATTGAAGCAGGTTGACTTAGACTCAAAGGAGCTGGACTACACGGCACTTTGTTCAGGACCTGGAACTTTTACAGGACTTAGACTTGCATTCTCTGCACTTAAGGCCATTGAACTTGCCCACGATGTACCTGTCTACGGAATTCCAAGCCTTGACGTGTATGCAGAAAGTTTTAAGAATTTTGATGCGCAGATTGTTTCGGTAATCGATGCAAAAAAAGATCAGTTCTTTGCTGCAATTTATGAAAATGGAAATACAGTTCACCAGGCAGAGGACACTTCTGTAGAAAAAATCTGTGGAAAATTGAACGCAGAAAAGCCTGTGATTGTATGCGGACCTGACGCAAAGATTTTTGGCGATCTTCTGTTAAATTTGAATCCAAAACTTAATCTAAAGTACACTTCATCACAGCCATTGGCAACGGATTCTCTGTTCTCAATTGCAGAAAGCTTCATTGAACAAAAAAAAGAGCCGCTCGCTGACTACGACGGCCCTGTTTATCTCAGAAAATCCGAAGCTGAAATTGCCTTGGAAAAGAAATAATTTTTTATTTTTCCAGAAGAGATGCCAAAGCTTCCAGTGTTACGCTGCCTGCTGCGGCTTCCTTATTCTGGTTCTGAATGTCATCAAACACTTCCTGTCTGAAAACCTTCACATTTTTTGGAGCATCAACGCCAATCTTCACCTGATCACCAGACACGCTGATAATCTGAATTGAAATGTCGTTTCCAATCTTTATTTTTTCATCAACTTTTCTTGAAAGAATCAGCATTATTTAGCTCCTTTTGACTTAAGAGCCTTAACAATGTTGAATTTGGTGGTCCATCTTGAATCAGAAAGAATCACCTGCATTGCCTGATTGTTGTGTTTGTTGATTACAACTGGTCCCTGAAGATTTGCTGTAACCGGTCCGCCATCAGCTGGAACAGTAACAATTGCAAAAACAATTACATCACCTGCTGTTTCAATTTCAATTTCAGCCAAAGTCTTATCATCCACATCAAGCTCGTATGTATCAGCGATGATGAATGGATCCACAATCAAAAAGGCCAGTCCAGGCTCTTCAAGTGACTGCATCCACAAAAATGGCTTGTATTCACATTCAAGTATTGCAAAATTGTGATAATCCTCGAATCCCAACAGTCCGTTTGGAAATTTGATGATTTTAGATTCATCAACCTGAACTGTTCCCAATGACTTTGTCTTAACTTCCATGTTCATTTATTCCTTTTAATTTAATTATCTCATATAGTTCAGCAACGAAGAAGAATACATCTTTGCTGCATTGCTCAAAGTTGCCTGCTGTGCCTGCTGAAGTCTCTGTTCATCCAGAATTGCCTGAGTAAGATCCAGGTCACCTTCACGGCTCACCTGCTTTGTTACATTTAATGCAACTGCTGAATTGCGAGTCATGTCATTCTGAAGTCGTTCATATTCAGAGCCAGACTTTGCCACACGGCTTGTAAGAGTATTGATTCCACGATCCAGGCTCATAAGAACTCTTCCACCAATTGCCTCAGTATCACCAGAAAGCATTGCGTTTCTAAGTGAAATAACTGAATCAAAAAGTGATCCGCCTGTAACACGAACAGAATTTCCAATATTGTAAGGTGGTTTCTGGCTGGAATCCTTGATAATCCCCAGATCATTCAAGGCATTTCCGCTAAGATCTTCAAGCCAGAGCTGTCTTGCATCAGTTGTGGTAAGATTCAAGGCGCGTGTTACTGGATCAATAGAAGCCTTTACTGCAGCACCAGAATTATTGATTTTTGAAATCAGTGAATAAACGTTGTCTCCAGTTTCAAGAACGATTTTCTGACCATCAACACTGATTACAGAATCTTCCTTTACCTGCCAGCTGGAAGCATCTCTTCCACCAAAAAGCATCTGATTCTCAGTCCAGAAAACTCTGTTTCCGGCATTGTCAATCTGAATGTATTTATTCTCGTCAACTTCAACTTTATTCAAGTCAATTGAACCGTTATAATGCACATCCTGAACCATTGGAATATCAGAACCTTCCACAGCACCAAGTTCCACATCAAAAGCCCGGGCATTTGTGTTTGTTCCTGCAAAAATTGAATTTCCGTCAGGTCCAACAGCATTTGCATTCTGAAGCAGTTCTTCCAAAAGCTCATTAACTTCAACAGCCATGTTCTGAAGATCAAATTCAGTGTTAAGGCCATTTGCACCAGTCACAGCCAGTTCACGAACTCTCTGCATAATTTCCAGAGAATTTGTCATATAGCCTTCACGGTAAAGATACTGGTCGCTCAATGTGGCCGCATTTTTCTCAAAATTGTTTACGCGTGTAAGATATGACTGATACTTTACAAGATGACCGGCACCCAAAGGATCGTCCCGAAGGTTTGAAATTCTGTTTCCGGTGCCAATCTGATTGTCTACCTTGGCCTTCTTAACTTCCTGTCTGCGCAGGTTATACTGAGTATGATTGTTGTTCAACTGTGAACTGATTCTAGTTGGCATAACTATTCCCCTTAAATTTCCACCCTGTATATAATTCGCAATTCACAATGGGCAATGCTCAATTTGAAAATTTAATTGTGCATTACGCATTGCGCATTTCCAATTTCATTAAACTCCCAGTCTGTTGATTACTGTATCAAGCAAGCTGTCCATTACTGAAACAAATTTTGCAGCTGCATTGTAACCGTGCTGGAATTTGATGATTTCAGCAAGTTCTTCATCAATGTTTACGCCGCTGATTGAGTCACGAAGATCACGAAGATCGTTCATGATTGCGTTCTGACTAAGCATGTTTGTTTCAGCCTGTTCACCTTTAAGCGCAACATTTGTTACTGAGTTTGCAAAATAATCGTCAAAGGTTCTGTCCTTTCCGATCATTACGCTTGTATTTCTGATTGAAGCAATTTCAACAGCTGCACGGCCATCACCAATCATAGACTTTCCCTGATTGTTTGGATAAGCTGCTGCAACGCTGAGTACATCAGATTTAATTGCAGAATTTACTTCAATATAACCAGCAGGATTCAAAACTGGAGCTACGGCAAAATCACCGCGCAATGCATTTACAGCATTTGCCTGAGCAAAATCATAAGCACCAGCTTCCCCGCTTCCATTCAAGATTCCAGAATACCCAGTAAGGAACATACCAGAATCCTCAACATGGCGGATAACGAAATCAGGATTTTCCATTGCCATTGCTGTAGTTGCCTTAAGAACCAGATGATTGTCACGGTCAAGATAAGCCTTCACTTCACCATCAGAATCGTTGATTCTTGCCACAACTTCTTCAATTGTATCTGTTGGATGATAAGGAACATTGATGTTTCCGTTCTTTCCAGAAATTGTCATTACGCCTTCAAGACCAACTTTGTCCTGTGGATTCAAGGCATTTGTACCAGTGAATCTGAAGATGTAAGAAGAATCGTCTGTTCCGTCCCCATTGCGGTCAAAATTTCCGTTTGCGCTTGTAACAAATGGTTGCTGAACAAAGAAATCAAGACCTGAAACATTGTTCATGCCGATTCCGTTGCGGTGAACATCGTTTACAAGGTCAGCAAAATTCATTGTCATTGTGTTCAATTTCTGAAGTTCACTGCGGATATCATCATCACGAAGCTCAATCAAAGCTCCCAATGAACCGCCTGAAATTTCAGCAGTATTTCCTGTATCACCCCAGACTACAGTTGAGTATCCGTTATTATCTGTTCTTGGCTCCACATCAAGTTTGCGTGAAATTCCACCCTGTACGAGAATATGTCCATCCATATGAACCATAAATTCATCATTGTCACGGGTATCTGTTGTAATGTTTATAAGACCAGAAAGTTTCTCAACCAGCAAATCACGGCGGTCAAGAAGGTCATTTGGATTGTCCCCCATTGCCTTAGACTTGATGATTTCTTTATTCAGGTCTGCGATCTGCTTTGCATAGTTGTTGACCTGCTTTACAGAACCTTCGATATCACCGTTGAGCAAAGTTCCCACACCAGAAAGTGCCTTGAATCTCTGCTGTACGCTTTCAGCCAAAGTTTCACCACGAGTCACAACTGCCTGACGTGCTGCCTGACTTTCAGGATATACAGAAAGTTCCTGCCAGCTCTGCCAGTATTTATCCATATTAGTACGAATTGAAATTTCATCAGGTTCGTTGTAGATGTCTTCAATCATTGTGTAATATTTTTCGCGGGTAGCCCAGTAAGATTCCTTGTTTGTCTGAGCTGAAATGCGCTGGTCCAGAAGCTCATCGCGAAGACGGTTGATTGATTCTACAGTTGTTCCCTGTCCAATTTGACCAGGTACTTCTGCCCTTTCAAGATCAGGACGATAAATTGGATCAAATGTCTTAACCTGAACTCTCTGGCGTGTATAGCCTTCTGTATCAGCGTTTGAAATATTGTGACCGGCAGTCTGGATCTGCTGTGTATGAGTCATCAAGCTTCTTTTACCGATTTCAATTCCTGCAAATGCGTTTGCCATATTTTATCTCCTTTTCCTACATTAACTGATTCAAGACTACGCTGTTCAATTCAGGCTTAACGATTTCGCCTCTCTTGGAATAAAGAACATTTCTTCTCTGAGGCACAACTGAATCAAACACCCCCTGGAGAAACTTTCTCGTAGTCGAAATATACTCATTGAGAACGTGATTCTCAATCTTGGACTTCTGAAGTTTTCCACGAACCTCTGTAAGCACAGGCTTAATCTCCGCATCATTTTTGATGTCAGTAGATTCAGAAAGTTTTGTCCGTTTTTCTTCAAGCTCAACAAACTGATCGCTCAAGTTCTGAAGATTTTCAATGTTGACGTTCAATTTTTCCCAGTTCTTTTCTCTTACACATTCATGAAGAACAGTCTGCTGCTGCAAAATCTTGTCCAGCAGAGAATTCTCTTCCTGCATAATTAGGATCAACTGCTGCTTGCTCTCAATAACTTCCTGGTCACCCATAAGATTCCTCGTACAAAATTGAAGAAATTACAGATTTCTTCTTTTAGATTATCGGAGTTTGAATTACGCACATTAGAAAAAAATTGAAAAATAAAAGTACATAATTGAAGGAAATAAATTTAAGAATTTTTCATTTTTTTTGATTTTATCTGTTGACACGTTTTAAACATTTCTGATATAGTAATTCTCGTCAGTTACATGGTGCCTGTAGTTCAGCGGTAGAGCGCCAGATTGTGGATCTGGTTGTCGTGGGTTCGAACCCCATCAGGCACCCTAGTCCAAATCTAGTACTGCATTCCATTCTGATAAATGCGTTTGTAGCTCAACTGGATAGAGTAACGGACTTCGAATCCGTAGGTTGCACGTTCGACCCGTGTCAGACGCAATTTACGAAAGTTAATTTCGGGCGACTAGCTCAGTTGGTAGAGCAACAGACTCTTAATCTGTGGGTCCGGGGTTCGAGCCCCCGGTCGCTCATTTTAATCTTCTTCCAATTTTTGGTTGCGGATTAGAAAGATCGGAATTGTGACTTATGTCCTGTGCCGGTAAACACTTGCGAGAGTGGTGAAATTGGCATACACGCTAGACTTAGGATCTAGTGCTTCGGCGTAAGGGTTCAAGTCCCTTCTCTCGCATAACCCATATCGGGTTATTTTTTTTATTTGCGGAAATAGCGCAGTGGTAGCGCGTCACCTTGCCAAGGTGGATGTCGCGGGTTCGAATCCCGTTTTCCGCTCTACTGCTTAAATGCAGACAGTTGCAATATTAACAGATGCAAATTAATTTTTTGCGGAAATAGCGCAGTGGTAGCGCGTCACCTTGCCAAGGTGGATGTCGCGGGTTCGAATCCCGTTTTCCGCTCTAACTTATGCGATTTAGATTTCATCTGAATCGCTTTTTTTTTATCTCAATTTTTTAAGGGGAACCTAGAGTGAAAGTTACAAAGGAAATCGTAAAACTCGAACACTCAGCTGCAAAACTTACAGTTACAGTTTCAAAAAAAGATGTAGCAGAAAGCTATAACGAAACACTTGGCAAATATGCTAAGCAGGTACAGATTCCTGGCTTCCGCAAGGGCCATGTACCAGCATCAGTTCTTGAAAGAAAATTCGGCGACTCTATCAAAATGGAAGCTGCCAGCGAACTCATTGACAAATCATTGAACGAAATCTTCTCTGATGAAAAAGAAGCTGAAAACCGTCCTCTTCCATACGCACAGCCAACAATGGAAGAAATGCCAGAATTCGACACATCAAAGGATTTCACTTACACAGTAACTTACGATGTTTTCCCAAAAGTTGAGATCAAAGATTTCGCAGGTGTTTCAATCAAAGAACCACAGGTAACAATCGGTGATGCTGAACTTGAAGAAGAACTCAAAGGAATTCAGGAAAGAAACGCTGTTGTTATCGACAAAAAAGATGATGAAGCAGCAGAAAAAGACAACATTGTTACAATCAACATTGTAGAAAAAGACAATGACGGAAACGAAATTGCTTCTACAAAACGTGATGGCTTCACATTCACAATCGGTACAGCAGAAAATGTATACAAGATTGATGATGACATCATCGGAATGAAGAAGAACGATTCAAAAGAAATCACAACAAAAGACGGTGACACAACAAAGAAATACAGCGTAACTGTAACACAGATTAAAGTTCGCAATCTCCCAACATTGGATGATGACCTTGCTCAGGATGTAAGCGATAAATTCAAGACTCTTGATGATCTCAAAAAAGACATCAAAGCTAAACTTGAACTTGCTAAAGACAGAAAGGTTAACGAAATCAAGGTTAACTCACTTCTCGAACAGCTTGTAGAAAAAAACAACTTCGAAATTCCTGCTTCAATGCTCAATGCAGAGCTTGATGGCCGTTGGAGAATGATGGCACAGCAGTTCCAGACAACTCCAGAGGAATTGGACAGAATGATCTCTGCTTCAGGTCAGAAGAAAGAAGATATGCTTAAGGAATGGACAGGCGATGCTGAAAAAATGCTCAAGAGCCGCATCGTAGTTGATTCTCTTATGAAATCAAAGAATATTTCTGTAACTCCAGAAGAAATCGAAGCACAGTATCAGAAGATTGCTGATGACAATGGAATCACAGTTGACGAAGTTAAGCAGCACTACTCTGACCCACGCTCTAAGGAATATCTTATTGACGATGCAAAAGAACAGAAGCTCTACAAAGAAATTTTTGCTGAAGTAAAAGTTTCTAAGGGCGACAAGGTAGCTTTTGCAGATTTGTTCAAGCGTCAGTAATTTGAGCATATGAACAACGGAATGCTCCTTTTTTTGAAGGAACATTCCGTTTTTTTTTGTCATTTTGCGAAAAATTCATTATATTTATTGTATAGCAAATTTTTAGGAGTTTTTGTCAATGAACCCACAGATGAATAACAACGTTCCAATTGTAGTTGAAAGAAGCGGAAATGGTGAACGTTCTTATGATATTTTTTCGCGTCTCTTAAAAGACAGAATCATTTTTATTGATGGAGAAATCAACGATTTGAATGCTGATCTGGTTGTAGCACAGATGCTCTTCCTTGAATCTGAAAATCCAGAAAAAGACATCAGTATTTACATCAATTCTCCTGGCGGAAGTGTAACTGCAGGTCTGGCAATCTATGACACTATGCAGTACGTAAAATGCGACATTCAGACAATCTGTATGGGTCAGGCTGCATCAATGGCTGCTATTCTTCTTGCAGGCGGAACAAAGGGCAAACGTTATGCACTTCCATCAAGCCGTGTAATGATTCATCAGCCAAGAGGCGGTGTTCAGGGCCAGGAAAGCGATATTTCTATTCAGGCAAAGGAAATCATGCGCTTAAAGAAGCTTTCTATCAAATACCTAGCTGAGCAGTGCGGTAAAACAGAAGAAGAAATTGCAGAATGCATGGAAAGAGACTTCTTTATGAGCGCAGAAGATGCTTTGGCATACGGAATTGTAGACAAAGTTATGCCACATAGAAACCAGGAGTCAAAATAATGAGAGGATTTAGAAACGACGTACAATACTGCTCATTTTGCGGAAAACCAGGTAGTGAATCTCGTCATCTTGTGGCAGCTCCATCAAACTCAATCTTCATCTGCGATAAATGTGTCGCAGTCTGTGAAGGCATTGTTGAGCAGATGGAAAAATCTGTTGATCCAATCGACATGTCTGAAGTACCTTCTCCAAAGGACTTCAAAGCTTATCTTGATGAATATGTAATCGGACAGGACTATGCAAAAAAAGCTCTTTCTGTTGCTGTATACAACCACTACAAGAGAATGTCAAAAATTGACCAGGGCAACAAAGACGATGTAAAGATTGAAAAATCTAACGTACTTCTCATTGGACCAACTGGTAGCGGAAAGACATTGCTTGCAAAAACTTTGGCGGAAAAACTCAAGGTTCCATTTGCAATCGCTGATGCCACAACCCTCACTGAAGCCGGTTATGTTGGTGAAGACGTTGAAAACGTACTCCTTAAGCTTATCAACGCTGCTGACGGTAACATCCCTGCAGCAGAGCGTGGAATTATCTTTATTGATGAAATTGATAAAATCGGACGCAAAAGCGAAAACACTTCAATTACACGCGATGTAAGCGGTGAAGGTGTTCAGCAGGCTCTTCTTAAGATTATTGAAGGCACACAGGCTTCTGTTCCACCACAGGGCGGACGCAAGCATCCTAACCAGGAAATGCTTCAGATTGACACATCAAACATTCTGTTCATTCTTGGTGGTGCTTTTGTTGGCTTGGACAAGATCATTGAGCAGCGTGTTGCATCACACTCACTTGGATTTGGTTCAAACGTTGGACAGATGGACGAAGCTCAGAGAATGGAGCTTTTAAATCAGTGTACACCAGATGATCTGGTAAAATTCGGTATTATTCCTGAATTAATTGGTCGTATGCCTATCAGCGTGGCTCTCAAAGAGCTTACAAAGGAAGATTTAACCAGAATCCTTACAGAACCAAAGAATGCCATCACAAAGCAGTTTAAGGCTAGTTTTGAGATGGATGATCTTGAACTTTCATTTACTGATGATGCTTTGAACGAAATTGCTGAAACTGCCATCAAACAGAAGACAGGTGCCCGCGGACTCCGTTCAATTGTAGAAAAGCTTCTGATGGATCTTATGTACGAAGCACCAAGCATCAAAGGAAAGAAAAAGCTCACTGTTACAAAAGAAATCGTACAGGGAAAGGAAAAACCAAACCTTGATACACTTCTGATTGAACAGCAGACTGCTTAAAATAATCCCAGTGCTAACTAAAAAACGGATTTGCAACCGAATTAATTCTGTTACAAATCCGTTTTTTTATTTATTCAAGTGTAAGGAAGGCTTTGTAAGCGTTGTAAGCCTGTTCAATATCCTCACGGGAGGTAATTTCCCACGGTGCGTGCATACTTAGAACAGAAACGCCGGCATCAAGCACATTCATTCCATATTTTGCTGCAAGATAAGCGATTGTTCCACCGCCCCCCTGATCAACTTTTCCAAGCTCAGCCATCTGGTACTTAACACCAGCGCCGTCAAGAAGACCTCTGAGGCGGGCAATGAATTCAGGATTAGCATCGCTGGCACCACTCTTTCCACGACTTCCTGTATACTTATTGAACACGATACCACCACCAAGGAAGCTGGCATTTGCCTTGTCAAACAAATCTCCATTCATCGGATCATAAGCCGCATTTACATCGCTGGAAAGCATATTGCAGTTTGCAAGACAACGACGCAAAGCAAGATCACTGTATCCTTCTGGAAGACGGGCAATTACTTCTGCTACAGCATTTTCAAAGAAGTGGCTTCCCATACCAGTAGCACCAACGCTGCCAATTTCTTCTTTATCCACACAAAGACAGCAGTTTGTGCGTTTTGTATTTGCAGAAGATTCAATAAGTGCACGGGCAGAAGTATATGCACAGCTTCTGTCATCCTGCCCATATGCAAGAATCAAGGAACGATCAAAGCCTAAATCCCGAGCCTTTCCTGCAGGCACAATTTCAAGCTCGCTGGAACCAAGATCATCTTCTTCAATTCCATACTTTTCTTTAAGAAGGTTAAGAATTAATTTCTTTGCTGTAATTTTATCTTTTTTATCATCTTCTGCTTCATCATTTTTAGAAGGGATTCCGCTTCCCAAAATCAAATCAAGGCTTTCACCGGAGATAAAATCAGCCGCACTTTCCTTCATTTGTTTCTGAGCAAGATGAGGAAGAATGTCTGAGATACAGAAAACAGGATCCTCGTCGCTTTCACCTATGCAAACATTGATTGAAGTTCCGTCCTTCTTGCATACAACGCCATGAATTGCCAAAGGAAGAGTTACCCACTGATATTTTTTGATTCCACCATAGTAATGGGTGTTCAGATAAACAATGAAATCCTTCTCGTATACAGGATTCTGCTTAACATCAAGGCGAGGTGAATCAATGTGGGCACCAAGAATATTCATCCCCTTCTCCATTGATTCTGAGCCCACAACAAAAAGAGCAATTGCCTTGTTCATTTTCTGAACATAAACTTTATCTCCTGCACAGAGCTTCTCAGTCTTATAAATATCTTTAAATCCCTCTTTTTCTGCCCAGGAAACAAGAGCAGAAACACATTCACGCTCAGTCTTTCCAGCATCCAGAAAGGATTTGTAATTCTGAATAAGATTTGTATTCATAATTCCTCCAAATAAAAAAATCTAAAACAAACATAAAAAAACCGCCCTGACCGGCGGTTTTAGTGGAGATGGGGGGAATTGAACCCCCGTCCGAAAGTGGAAGCCAAATACATCTACATGTTTAGTTATGCGAGGTAGTTGTCGGGAGAAGGTAGCAGCATAACAAGCGTCTCCTCCGTAGCCTGACTAAAAGTCCCAAGCAAACGCCAGACAGAATGCTCAGCAAGTCCCTGTTTGTGACGGAAGCAGTAAACTTAGGAACAGCAGCCCACTGGTTCCGGCTCAAGCGCAACTAGGCAGCGAGAGCTTCTGCAGAAGAAGCTTCAACAACTTCCTCTTCTTTTCTTGCGAAAATTGCAGTTATTTTTTTCTCAGTTCAGGGAACCTTGACTCCCACATGCAGTAAGTGCCTTGATCACGATCGTCGAAACCGGTGCACCCCCCAAATTTTTGAAAATTCAATTTGCACAGAATTTTCAATATTGTACACTAAATATAATAATGAAAAGCCTTAAAGTCAACAAAATAATAGAAATTTAAACCAATAGTTTAAATTTCGTAATCCATCCCCGCAGTACTGAAAACATGGGTTATAGCAGCCGCCAGAGCATCAGCAGCGTGATCAGGCTTTGGTTCAACCTCAAGGTTCAAAAGAATCTTCACATACTGCTGCACCGTTGATTTATCTGCAGAACGAGTCCCGGTAACAGAATATTTTATCTGTGCAGGCTTATACTGACACAATGGAATCACATTTTGCGCAAGACACATTGTTACAACCCCTTTAGCTTCAGCAACACCCAGGGCACTTGAAACATTCTTGGCAAAAAATAATTCTTCCATGGCAGACTGTTGCGGCTTAAATTCCATTAAAACAGCCTGCAAACGGTTGTAAATTGCCAGCAATCGTGTTCCGTGTTCTTCATCACTGGGAGTTTCAATCACGCCGTAGCTTACAAGCTTTATTTTGTTTCCCAATGCGTCAATGATTCCAAAACCAGTGTGGGCTAAACCAGGGTCAATTCCAATTATTCTTCTAACTTCCATTATCTATAAGGAGCTTAATCCAGCTTTTCAGGGTTCCGCTTTCGCTCCATTGTTCCGTTCTGGTGGTTCCCCACCGCCACTCCACAACGCCTGCGGCGCCCTTACAATCTGGGCTAAAAAAAAGCCCACCGAAAATACTCGGCGAGCTTTATTTCAGATCAATTAAAAACTGAATTACTCAGCTTCGAATCCGTCTGGATAGTTTACTGTTGACCAAACGTTCTGAACATCGTCATCTTCTTCAAGTTTATCAAGAAGCTTCTGAACTTTTGATGCAGTGTCCATATCAACATCAGTATACATCATTGGAACCATGGCAACTTCTGCTGAAAGTGGCTTCCAAGGATCTTCTTCTTCGTCTTTCTTTTTGTCATCTGCTGGCTTCTGTTTAGCTTCGAGAGCTTCCATTACAGCAGTGAAGTCATTTGGAGCTGTTGTTACAGTGATGATTCCGTCTTCTGCAGAAACATCTTCAGCACCTGCTTCGAGAGCAGCTTCCATAACTTCTTCTTCATTAAGCTTTTCGCCGTCAAATTCAATAACGCCTTTTCTTTCGAAGCTGCGTGATACAGAACCTGTTGTACCAAGGTTTCCACCGTGCTTATTGAAGATGTTGCGAACGTTTGCAGCTGCGCGGTTCTTGTTGTCTGTAAGAACTTCAACGAGAACTGCAACACCACCTGCTGCGTATCCTTCGTATGTCAATTCTTCATAAGTTCCGCCACCGAGTTCACCAGTACCTTTTTTGATACCGCGCTCGATGTTATCTTTTGGCATTGATGCAGCACGTGCTTTTACGATAGCAGCGCGAAGACGTGGGTTAGATGCAGGATCTCCACCACCCATGCTAGCTGCAATAGAAATTTCCTTAATCAATTTTGTGAACAAAGCACCGCGTTTAGCATCAGCAGCACCTTTTGCATGTTTAATGGTCGACCATTTATTATGTCCAGACATGGAACACTCCTAAAAAAAAGATTACAAATAGATATTATAAAATACCATAAATAGAAAACTGTGTAAAGTGAACTTCAAAACAGAAATATTTACACAGTTTCTGTATTAAGACCTATTTCTTAAACTTCAAAAGACCTGATGCAGCTTTTGAAGCAGTCTCGCCAGCCTTTGAATTTGAAACGGCATTTGTCACAGCACTAGCAGCCTTACCCTTAGCCGCATCAGCCTGCTGCTTAATAAGCTCGTTCAAGCGGTCATTGAGAACCTTCTTCATATCATCAACGCTCTTAACCTGAGCAAGAATGTCAGAAGAAATTCCAGTAACTTCAGTAACTTTGGCCATTGCAGTTTCAGAGTAACCGGAAGTTGTCTCAGCAATTTTAGTCTGAAGCTGTGCCTTCACATCAGCACCAACGCCAGCTGCAACTGAGCTGAGTGCCTTTGAGAATACGTCTGTGTAGTTTCCAGTCAAAGCAAGGTCTACACCTTTAGACTCTGTGAAACCAACTTTATAGCCAATATCCAATGTCTTAACTGAATCCAGGGCCTGCTTGTAATATTTGTCAATTTTTTCATTATTGAAGCCGTCAGAAGTCAATGTTACAGGATTTAGGAATACAGAACCACTGGCTGTGATTCCGTCTGCATCTGCAGTACCCTTAAGAGTAAGGTTTGTTGTACCTGCAATCGAAGGAATACCAGAACTAGCAGCAATCTTGCTTCCATCAATGTTAGCCATAAAGCCTTTTCCATTGTATCCCATCTGAACCAACGGATCCTTTGAAGCTGATCGTGCATCAAGAACAAGATTAGCAGCATGTGCAATTCCCTTGGCAGTAAAATCAGCGTTTCCGGAAATTGGAGCACCAGACAAATCCTGATTGGAAGAAATATTCTTGATCTTACCGGCAAAATTTGGTCCACTTGCTTCAACAAGCTTAACCCACATAGATGGTTTTTCTGCAGTGTACCAGAAAGTTGTACCCTTCATTCGGCCAGTTTTGCCTTTAACCTTTGTGGCAGATTTCTTTGGTTTTTCGGCTTTCTTTTCTGAAGATGCGGCAGTTGAGTTGTTCTTCATCTGGAGAGCGTAATTCAAGCCCATTTTTGCATAAGGATAATATTTTCCAAGCATGTCATAGCCGATTGTGTCCAAAGCAGAAGTAAGAATTGAACCTGCGTTCTTAACTGTATCAACCATGTGTTCTGCAAGAGCCTTATCCGATTCAACTGCAGACTTAAGATTCTTTGTGGCAGCTTCAATTTTTGCCTTGTCAGCATTAAAATCCTTTTCAATTGATTTTGTTGAATTTGAAAGAGATTCAACAGCCTTTAAATCATCCTGAATTTCTTTAATTTTTGCGGCAATTTCAGTTGGAGCCATGCCTTTTACGTTGAGATTCTTGTATGAATTAACGCGTTCTGAAAGATCGGCAGCCTGTGCCTTCATTTCAGCCGGCTTATTCTTCCATTTTTCTGCAACTTCCTGCGCTTCTGTCTTAAGATTTTCAGCCGCTTCCTTTGACTTAAGCTGAGACTGAATGTTTGCCCACATTTCTTCAGGAGTAGAACCGCCAAGAAGAGCTTCAATCTGTGCTTTAACATCAGCTATGGCATTTGCTGATTTTTCCTTTACGCTGTCCATGAACTGCGAGTCTTTTTCAGCTTCTTTTTTGATTGCCTTTTCTTTAGCAGGAAGAAGACATGAACCTTCCTTTGCTGTTCTTTCACGGCCAAATTCCATATCTGTAACAGAAATAACCTCTGAGACAAATTTACCGCGGAGAGCATCTGAAAGGCTTACGTTGAGCTTGATATTTGCATCAAACAAGTTCTTCATTCCGTCTTCAGAATTCTTATTTCCAATGGAAAGACCACGAACATCAATAGAAATTCCCAACAGCTTAACGTCAACACTCTTAACAGTTGTCTTTGCACCAAACACAGCTTCACAACCGCTCTTAATCACCATTTTTGTAACAGGATTCTTAAAGATTCCGATTACAACAACCAGTGCTGCGACAAATCCACAAACTGCAATAAGCGGAACCAGCTTGATCCTGCCCTTGTTCTTCTTGATCTGTTTTGCAACAGCCTTAAGATGTTTAACATCCTTCTGAGAAAATTCCTTTGTCTTATCTACACAAAGCTTTTCTTTTTTGCCTTTAACAACTTTTTCTGTAAAAAGGGATTCAACCAGCTTTTTGTCAGCTTCAACATAAAGTTTTTTAAGAAGTTTTTTTTCAAGATCTTTTTCTGTATAAGCCTTTTTGAAGAGACCAGGAAGTTTTTTTGCACTTACCATTTTTACAGGCTTCTGTTTTTTTTCTTTCTTTTCTTTGGCAGCCATTAGTCTTCTCCTACAAGCGATACGATTTTGGCAATAACTGGAAGCGAGTTGAGAGCCTTGACAATCTTTGAGTTAGCCATAATTGGAGTGAGGTATTTTCTCCAGGCCCAGACAAAGAATCTGCCCAGAAAATACATTGGAACATAAAGTACGATTCCGCTGATGAGGGAGCCCATTACAACTGAATTGTTGAATTTTGTGAAGGCTACGAATGGAATGTCCAGAAGCATGATGTAGGTGCTTTTGAGGGCATCAACCGTTAGAATCTGGTAGCCAATTGTGTCAAACAACGGATCAAAAGCTACGGCCAATGCAGAACCCAAAAGTGTCATAATAAGGTACATCGGCTTGTTGATTCTGATGAAAAGAATAAAAACGAAAATCAAGTACCAGAGAAGATTATCCTTTGGCATGAAACCCAGCAATAAACCACAGGAGAAAGCATGTGCAATCTCGCCTGGGTTGGTGTTTGCGTTCAAAGCTTTGAACAAACCTAAAAATTTCTTCAACATGGTTTAATTGTAACACAATCGGAATTAAGTTAAAATAAAGATAACAATTTTTTTAGGAATTTTACTCTAAATGGATATAATTGCAGAAATCGGAACATCCCACGGCGGAGATTTGAAAAAAGCCAGAAAACTCATTGATACGGCAGTAGAAGCAGGTGCCGATTATGTAAAATTTCAGTGGGTCTATGCAGATGAAATTCTTCATCCGGAAACAGGCTATGTCAATCTGCCCACCGGTAAAATCAGGCTTTACGACAGGTTTAAGGAGCTGGAAGTTCCGCCAAGTTTTTTTACAGAATGTCAGAAATACACCCGTGAGAAAGGCGCAAAATTCATGTGTTCTCCATTTGGTCTCAGAAGCCTTGAGGAACTGCTTGAAATAAAACCTGATGCTGTAAAAATTGCTTCACCGGAACTGAATCATCTTCCATTGCTTCGTAAACTGGCAAAATATAGAAAAACAAACAATATTCCTGTAGTTATTTCCAGCGGCGTCTCAAAGCTTTGTGACATTGAAAAGGCAATTTCAATTTTGGGAACAGAAAACCTTACCCTTCTTCACTGCATCACATTCTACCCGGCACCAGAAGAAGAATATAATCTTAAACTGATTCCAAATCTATCAAAAATATTCGGGATTCCATGCGGAGTTTCAGACCATTCATTGGATCCAGTTCTTGTGCCTGCAATTTCCTGTGCATTAGGCGGAACAATGATAGAAAAGCACATTACTTTAAGCAGACTTACGGATGGCTTAGATGATCCGGTTGCTTTGGACGGAAAAATGTTTGCAGAAATGAGCGACGCTATCCGAAACTGTGAAAAAATTCTTTCTGAAAAGCAAAACGGTTCTGAAGTTATTCTGAAAAATCTTTCTATAAAATACGGTGACAGAGTTGAAAAATGCCTTGGAAACGGCGTAAAAAAACTTGCACCGGCAGAAGAAGCAAATTACGGCAGGACAAACAGAAGCCTTCACTTTATGCGTAAAATGAAGAAAGGTGAAATTATAGAAGAAAAAGATATTGGAGTTCTGAGAACTGAAAAAATTCTTACCCCTGGAATTCATCCAGAATTTCTTGAAACTGTTATTGGTGCTACACTAGCAAAAGATGTTTCAAATGGCAGCGGAGTCCAGTGGGAAGACCTGATTTAACTTAATTGTACATTGTGTAGAGTGCGGCCTTTCTTAACCCCTGCAATGTAAATTCCTTGTCTACATGGCCAAAGCAGTCCACGATTGGCTGGAGAACGCTGTTGAGGCCGCCTGTAGCAACCACGTTGATTTCTTCTTTTTTACAGCCGCACTGAGCCACCAGATCATTTTTTAGACGTTCAATCATGTATTCAACAAGACCTTTGTAGCCAAGGACAATTCCAGACTGCATGCATTCAACGGTAGTCTGACCTAGACTTGATTTTGGTGCCACCAATGGAATTTCAGGAAGCTGTGCTGTATTTGAAGTGAGGGCTTTTAAAGCTGTTCCAAGACCTGGAGCAATTACGCCGCCTGCAATTTTGGCATTCTGATCAACTACTGTAAATGTAAGGGCAGTTCCAAAGTCTACGACAATTGAAGGGCCTCCAAAGCGGCACCAGGCCTGAACTGCATTGCACATCAAGTCTGCACCGATTTCTCGAGTGGTATGCTCTGGAATCTGTACAGGGAGATTTGAAAAAGTTGGCTTTGAAACCAGAATAGGTTTTTGTCCTGTTAAAGTCTGAACCACGCGGATAAAAGGTCCTGTTAAAGATGGAACTACAGATGCAAGGGCTGCAAACCTGATTTCAGAAACATTCACTCCTTCTCCGCGGAAAAGCGACATTAAAACTGAATAGTATTCATCGCTGGTACGCTTTGAATCTGTGCTGATTCTCCATTGACGGAGAATTTTTGCATCGCTGTTCATGTCATCTTTTTCTTCAAAGAGCGCTGCAACAACATTTGTGTTTCCTATATCAATTGCAAGTAACATTGTAAGACACCTCGATTTTCGATATTATAGATTTATGAGCGACTTAATTCAACCAAGAGTCTTAAAAGGCTTTAGAGACATTTTACCAGACGCAGAAATTTTGCGTACAGATCTTCAGGAAAAAATCACAAAGGTTTACAGATCATTCGGATTTGTTCCAATTGATACACCAGTTCTTGAATATTCAGAAATTTTGCTTAGAAAATCAAACGGTGAAACAGAAAAACAGGTTTTCCGATTTATGGATAACGGTAAGCGTGATGTAGCACTTCGTTTTGACCTGACAGTTCCATTTGCACGTTTCACAGCTGAACACGAAAGCGAACTTTATTTTCCATTCAAACGATACCACATTGCAAAGGTTTGGCGCGGTGAAAAACCACAGGCTGGCCGCTACCGTGAATTCGTTCAGTGCGACATTGATACAGTTGGAAGCGATTCTGCTGCCTGCGATTTTGAAATTCTCAACATCATGCGTACAGCTTTGGCTGAAATTGGTGTAAAAGATGTTACAATTCATGTAAATCACCGTGGAATTTTCAACAGATTCCTTGCAAAGCTGGGCGTTTCAGAAAAATCAGAAGATATTCTCCGCTCTGTAGACAAGCTTGCAAAAGTTGGTGAAGAAGAAGTTAAGAAGGAACTTGTTGAATTTACAGCAAGCGAAGAAAAAGCCCAGGAAATTCTCAAATACATCTCTGGCTCAAAGGATTTTGAATCAACCCTCAAAATGCTTGAAGAAATGGCCGGTGGACCTGCAGAAGACACACAGAGAATGAAGGACATCTATGAAATGATGAAGGCTGCTGGAATTGAAGCAACTTATGTTCTTGATCCAAGCATTACCCGCGGCCTTGACTATTACACAGGTGTTGTTTACGAAACTTTCCTGAACGAGCTGCCATCAATCGGTTCCGTTTGTTCTGGCGGACGCTATGACAACCTTGCAGGACTTTACACAAAGACAAAGCTTCCTGGCGTTGGTGCTTCAATCGGCCTGGACAGACTTATTGCCGGTCTTGAACAGCTTGGAAAAACTTCTAAAAAAGGCTCGTACCTTGATGCAGAAATCTACTGCATGGACAAGAACCTTTCAATTCACTATCAGGGTGTTGCAGCAAAGCTCCGTGAAAAGGGTGTAAGTGTTGAAGTTTTCCCAGAAGCAAAGAAAATGAACCAGCAGTATGCTGTTACTGATGCAAAGGGAATCAAATGGGGCATTTTGATCGGTTCAAATGAGGCTGAAAAGAATGTAGTTACATTAAAGAAGCTGGAAACCCGTGAGCAGTTCACTGAACTTACAGTAGAACAGGCAGCAGAAAAGATTCTGGCAGACAAATAAGGCTTAAAGTCGCATCGAGCAAGGTCGAGAGTTCTGTCTGCATATGCAGCAGATTTCTCCATGCGCTTCGCTTGGTCGAAATGACACAATCCACCTTATTTCAAAGATTTCAGGGCTTCTTCTGCCCTGAGTTTATTTGAAAATATTTTTACGGCAGAACCTGGTACCCAACCAGCATGGAGGGCATACCAGGTTTCTTTTTTTTCATCCTTGCCTTCTCCCACTTTTACAGTACAGTTGCCTTCAACCTGATAGATTTCGCCTTTTCTGAAGGATGCAACAGTGTTGGATTCGTAGCTTGCTTCAGCAAAACAGGCAACATAAGGATTTGTAACCAGAGCCCACTGAATCCGCGGAGAAAGTTCTGCAAGTTCCATAGGCTTCAGTTCAATTTCAGGGCCTTTTTTGGAGCAGGAAACAAAACAAAGAAGAACAGCAAGAAAAACAAAAAAAAGTTTTTTCATTTTGAAGCAATCCACTTCATCACATCAGGGTAAATCAGCAAATCTGAATCAACAAAATTAAGTGTCGGAATTTCTGAAGGCTCAGCCCAGCGGTATTCTGTGTGTTCAGTAAGAACATATTTTTCAGTCATGCCATCGTGAGGAACTTTGATTTCGTATGCGTGCAGGGCAATCTGCTTGTCGTTGTGCATAAAGAAAGTCTCAGCGATTTTTTCACCAACAGTTACAGTAACGCCGAATTCTTCCTGAAATTCACGAACAATGGCAACTTCATCTGACTCACCTTCTTCAACCTTGCCACCAGGAAATTCCCATCGGTTTCCCATTTGACCTGTTGGATTTCTGTGAGCAATTAAAATCTTTTTTCCGTCGTAAGCAATGCAGGCAATTGAAGTTTTAGCCATTATTTTCCCCTGTTTTTAAAAGTTCATAT
Source organism: Candidatus Treponema equifaecale (assembly GCA_018064905.1). Taxonomy (GTDB): domain Bacteria; phylum Spirochaetota; class Spirochaetia; order Treponematales; family Treponemataceae; genus Treponema_D; species Treponema_D equifaecale. The sequence continues at coordinate 3,913 of JAGHUJ010000101.1, read as the reverse complement.
TCGTATCTGTTCTTTCCGTTTTTCTTTGCTTTGTAGAGAGCCTGATCAGCGCGTTTTAGAAGAGAATCATAGTTATCAGTTGCGCAAACCATTGTAAAACCAATGCTGACTGAAGCTGATTTCTGTTCTTCACCAATCTTCACTTTTTCCTGAATATCTCTGACCATAGAAGCAGCCTTAAGTTCACCTAAATTGAAATCCTTGGTGCTTGGCATATACACGACAAATTCATCGCCACCAAAACGACCTACCACATCTGAAGTTCTGAAATTTGACTTGATTGTTCTTGCAATATCCTTGATAACCTGATCCCCTACATCATGACCACAGCCATCATTGATTGATTTAAAATTATCAATATCTACAATCATCAGAATGCCGCATGGATTTTCCTTACCAAGATCCTTCAGAACATCTCTTCTGAATGCAACCTTTGTAAGAACTGCTGTCATTCCATCATAATCGCGTTCAATTTTAATTGTTTTTCGAAGAAGAAAATCTGCAATGTGCATATGGTTCATGTAAATGCAAAAACCAAAAGATACCAACGTAAAGCACACAGAATTGATCGTATCCATTGCGGCCATTTCTGGAACCTTGTATTTCCATGCCAGATAGCAGAAAATCATTTCAAAAAAGGCAGTAAAGCTCATCATTCGCCAGTTTCTGTCTATAAAAAGAATAGGCATGATTGGCAGAATTGCATTGTAAGAAGCTGCATAATGTTCAGGCTGATTTATAATTCCAACCACAATTCCGTAAATGAGACAGTTCGCAAGAAGGAAATATGCAAACCACATAACAAGTCGTGGAGTTTTTTTAAAAAGAGTAATGCTTAAAACTGCAATTACGGCAGAACTTATTGTAAGATACGCGTAGATAAAAGCATTTGCCTCAAGAAAATGACTGCTACTTCTAGCAACAAGCATCCACAAGCCAAAAAAAAGCAGCGTAAGAATTACTGAGGTTGCCTTTAAAGTACGGCGATTGGAATTGCGGATATCCTCAAGGACACAGAAATAGTCCATCTTGGAAACCCTTAATTTGAGAAAAGCATGTTTTACTCTGATAAAAAATCCATAACCAGTTGCCATCTTTTCAATTATAACAGAATTTTTCATCATTGAAAATAAAAAAAGCTGCCCCTTCACAAGGAAAGGACAGCCTCAAACTCAAAATAAAGTCACTGAGACGAATCCCAGTGGCTTTTCTGCGGTTAGTAAAGATAATTACTTGTTAGAAAGAATTAGTTTGCACCAGATACTGTAACAGGAAGAGAAATCTGAGGTTCCGCATCTGTGTTTTCTGCAACTACGATGAAGAGATAAGATTCACCTGTAGAAAGCTCTGTAACAGTAAATGTGTATTCAATGCTATCTACATAATCTTTAGTATCAGGAGTAACAACTCCATCTACTAATTTGTATACAGGTCTAGTAACTTTATTATTCTTTGGAGCTACAGAAATATCAACTTTTGTATATACAACTTTTGTTTTACTATCAACTAAAGTTGCCTTGTACAATGTGTATTTAACATTCTGAGAAGTTTCTTCATTTTTGTAATCTACTTCCTTACCAGCAAGGTCACCTGTTCCCATAACTGCTGTCAAAGTCTGAATATTCTTAGTCCATGTGATTTCAACACTTGATTTTGCTTCAGTTGGTGTTGCAAAACTTGCTGAAAGAACAGGTCTATAGTTTGCTCCAGCTACTACTGTATCAACTGTTACATATCTGATAGTTGAAGAAGAGTTGAGACCTGCTTTGTTTGTTTTTACAACTTTGTAAGCATACACGCCGTCTTCTGTATTAGCCTGTTCTACGAAACCTTTGTAAGTAACTGTAGTCTGCGATGGATCGTAAGCTTCGTCGCTCTTCATTTCAACATCAGAAACTTTTTCCCACTTAGCATTAGATTCGATATCGAATGTTACAGATGCACTGTCAGATTTAAGAGTTGCTTTTGCTCTGTACAATGTGAAAGTGTAGTTTTCAATAGAATCAGTTTTAAGTGTGATATTGTCAGAAACGCTGATTTCTACATCATTCAAAACTGCTACTGTAGCGGCTGGAGTTGCTTCTGTCAAAGTATTGTCAATTACAGATACTGCAAGAGTTGGTGCAGAAGGTGTACCAACAGCTGCAACTGTCTGTGACTTAATTACATATCTGTCTTTCTTTCCTTCTTCGCTTGCAACAACGAGGAGGTAAGCTGTTCCAACTTCAATGTTCTTTGTGTAGTAAACAACAGATGTACCATTAGTATTAGTTGTATCAGCAGCTTCAAGAGCTGTTGTTGTGTCGAAGTCAGCAGCAACTGGTGTACCTGTGTAAGAAGCATCTTTCTTGAGGAGGTAAGCTTTTACAGTCTGTTTAGCAGTTTTTGTAACTGTCCATGTGATGTCGTTTGCAATACCGTCTGTATCAAGTGTTGTTGCACTAGCAGATACTGTAAAGCTAGCTGTTGTAGACAATGCGTAAGCTGCGAGATCAGCTGTAGGAGCTGTTGTACCGTAAGCTGTTCCGTCTGTGAGAACTACAGTGTATACATAGTTCTTTGTGTTATCAGCAACTGTGTCATCAACGAAGTATTTTGCATCAGAAGTTGTCTTAGCAACTGTTCCAGAAACAGCTGTCAATTCAGATGTACCAGCTACAGCTTTGTAAACTTTGTACATATCTGTTGTAGCTTTTGTTCCGTCTGTGAATGAAGCAGGTGTGAATGAAACGCGAGCTGTTTTTCCATCATCAATGTATGCAACAGCAACACCAGTAGCAGCAGCAACACCCAAAGATGCAACTGTTACTTTTTTAGAAGCAACTTCCTCAGAGAAAGAAAAGTTTGTATTTGGTGATTTAGCTTCTGCATAAACTTTGTAATCACCAGATGATGTAAGAGTAAATTTAGCATAAGCTGTTTTGTTGTTCACATTGTTATCAGACAATGATGTTGATCTTGTACCATGAACCTTTGTTGTTTCGTAGTTGTTACCTTTTTCGAGGTAGAGTGTGTAGTTCAAATAAGCTTTTGAGTTGAAAGAAACATCTAATTCGTCTTTTGCATTGCCAACAACTTCGAGAGTATCAGCAAGACTGAGTTTCTGTTCATCAGCAGAAAGAGTCTTTGATGTTTTTCCATCATATCCGCCTTCATAAGCAGCAAGTTCAAGTGCGCGAGTTCCTATTGGTGGAACGATAGCTGTTGCAGAAGCAGATCCCTGAGCCGAGTTCTTTGCATAAACTTCACGAGAAGCTGTTCCTGGATTTGATACACTTACAGCTTCTACATAGTATGTGTAAGAAACACCATTTTTGAGATTAAGTGATGTATTGTTACTGTGAACATACTTATTGCCTGTAATTGATGGTGATGATACAAATTTTCCATCTTCATAAATTGAAAGTTTGTAACCATTAGCACCAGAAACTGGCATCCAAGATACAAATGTAACACCTGGGTAAGCTTTAGCAGTTACACTTGGTGTATCCAATGTGTAAACAGTGTCAACAGCACTATTGTACTCGTCACCGTTATCACCACAAGAAGCGAGGAACAATGACGAAGCAATTGTCAAAAGTCCTGCAACCTTAAAAAGAGTCTTTTTCATGATAAAAGACCTCCTTGATAAAAATATAAAAAAAAACGGAAAAAACAAGAAGCCGTTACGACTTTTGAATTTTCCGTTTAATTTGAGAAATTGAATAAGTATATTTTACTGAAAAAAGAAGTGTTACCCCCCCCGTATACAAAACATTTGTAAAGTGGTTCGTAACAATTTCAATCTTGCAACAATAGATAAGTTTCACTTTTTTCTCCGACGAGTAAAATAATACTAAAATTCTAAAATATGTCAACAAAATTTTTAACTTAACTGTCACAAAACATTTTATTTGACTGTCACAAAAACATT
>JAGHUJ010000178.1 GCA_018064905.1 Candidatus Treponema equifaecale | reverse complement strand
ATTTAATATTGTTTTAAAAATTTAGTCAATGAAGGGGAAAGCCTTCCCCCTCTCGCAGCCAAAAGTCTGCATCGATACCCCCTTCTCCTGGGACGCTGCGCTCCCAAACCCTGGCATTTAATTCTTTGAAAAATAAGTTATAATGAAAATATGCAGCTCATCCCGCTAACCGACTTCAATTCCCAGCTTTCTCAAAACGCACTTCAATTTCTTGTTAAAAATGAAGAAAAATGCGTTTCGCTGATGAGCCGGTTTTTGCTTTGGGATGCGGAATTTTTTTGCGTTATAGACAATTCAAACAGAATTTCTGGGGTGATTTCATTTTCAAAGGGCGGTCAGCTTCTGCACTGCCTTTACATTCCGCAAAATCCACAGGAAAAATCTGAACTTTCCTCTCTTCTGGCTGAATTTTTTACGGCTTCACAATTCAAAAAACTTTTCAGCATAATCGGACTGGCAGAAGGCGTTGATTTCATTTCAAAAATTGCCGGCAAAACTCTGGGGATTTCACCACGCCATGAAAATTCCTACGACCTTTTAATATGGAAGAAACCGTCGCAAAATTTTCAAAACTCAGAAGCAATTCAGGCAACATTGGAGGATTTTGAACAGATTTTTCCACTTCAAAAAGAATACGAACTGGAAGAAGTTGTAATCAACAAAAAGGATTTTAACGAACAGGCTTCAAGGATTCAGCTCAGAAAAAAAATTCAAAACGGCCAGGTGTATTTTCTGAAAAATGACAGTGCGCTGATTGAGCCCAGTCGAAATCACCGCACAGAAACAGATTCAATGGAGGTTTCGAGAGCCTCAACCACCGCCCAAAACCGTTCCTCAACCACCGCCGATTCCATTGTTTCAAAGCTTTCAATCAATGCTGAAGGAAAAAATTTTATTCAGATTGGCGGAATGTTTACACGGACAGAATTCAGAAACCGTGGATTTGGGGAAAAACTTCTTCTTCCTGTCTGCAAAAAATATTCTGAAAACGGCAAAAAAATCGTTCTGTTCGTAAAAAAAGACAACCCGTCTGCACAAAGGCTTTACGAAAAATCAGGATTCCAAAAAATCTACGATTACAAGATTTTATATTATTGAAAAAAGTTGTACTATAAAACAAATGCTTAACGTTTCAAATCTTTGCTTTTCATATCCAGAATCTCAGTCATCAGTTCTGAACGATGTAAGTTTTTCTATTAAAAAAGGTGACTACACTGTAATTCTTGGAACAAACGGTTCAGGAAAAAGCACCCTTGCCAGAATTATTGCAGGCTTTCTTTCACCAGATTCTGGAACAGTTGATTTTGACAAAAATTTGATGAACGGAATCGTTTTTCAGTCTCCAAAGGAACAGGTTGTTTCTGGAATTGTAAATCACGACACAGCATTTGGCCCAAAAAACCTTGGACTTCCACAGGACGAAGTTGAACAGCGGGTAATTGAATGTCTTTCGGCCACAGATTTATTGGACAAGGCATTAAGTTCAACAAATGCCCTTTCACTTGGACAGACTCAAAAGCTTGCAACCAGTGGAATTCTTGCACTTCACCCTGACCTTCTTATTTTGGATGAGGCTACTTCCATGCTGGACCCTGAATCCCGAAAGGAACTTCTGGACTTTATCGATTCTTCCCATGAACGTGGACAGACAATAATTCACATTACCCACGATTATTCAGAAGCCCTCAAATCAAATCACGTGATTGTTCTTGAAAAAGGTAAGTTGATTTTTGATGATACAACCGAAAATTTCAAAAACCATTCCGAACTGATTGAAGCTCTTTTTGGAACTCCAATTCCTCAGAATCCCCGGGACAAAGTTTTTCCTGATGAAACAGTTCTTGAACTCAAGGACATCTGCTTTTCTTACGATGCCGATAAAAAATCAGAGAAAAAAGTACCGGAAACAATCGCACATTACAATCTCAAAATTAAAAAAGGCACCTTGAACGCAATTACAGGCCCTTCAGGTTCTGGAAAATCCACAATTCTTGAACTTGCAGCAGGTCTTTTGATTCCAGAAAGCGGAGAAATTTTCTGTGAAAAACGGCCAGCCCTTTGTCTTCAGGATGCACAGTCCGCACTGTTTGAAGCCTTTGCCGCTGATGACGTTGCATTTGGACCAAGAAATCAGGGAATCAAGGGAAAGGAACTTAAA
>JAGHUJ010000138.1 GCA_018064905.1 Candidatus Treponema equifaecale | reverse complement strand
GGATTTACAATGGCTAAGAAAAAGTCCCTGATTATTAAGAGTTTTCCACAGGAAGGAATCCTTAAAATTCCTAATAATTTTCTCCGTGCCAGCTACAAGTGTTCTGCGACCACTCAGAGAATGTACTTCTACTCAATATTTAAATATCTTACATCAAATGAGAATCAAAATATAGTTTCATTCTCATTTTCAGACTTCTTTACGGATTTAAACCTTAGTGATGGTCAAAAAACAAGAACACTTATAAAAGAATCTGCCAATGAAATTCTGGATATGAAAATCGTTCTTGAGGACAATGAAAAACAGTATGAAGTTACAAACGTCTTTCAATCTGCAAAATGTGTCTTCACTGAAACAACCTTCTCCTTCAAATTTACAGAGGACATGAAGGTTTTTCTGGATGAGCTTAAGGAAATCGGTTTCTCACTTTTTGAAATCAATGATCTTGGAAAATTAAAATCCTTCTATGCCCTGCGCTATTATCTTGTGGCACTTTCTTACAAAGGTTTCAAAGGCAAAAAGGGAAACGAAAAAAATGCCTGGTTCTTTGAATATTCTGTGGAAGATCTTCGAAAACTTTTTGACATTCAGCCTCATGAGTATCCGCAGATTGGACCTCTCAAGCACATTGTAATAGATCTGCCGCTAAAAGAACTTAATGAAAAAAATCTTGGAATTCAGATTGTATGCACACCAATCAAGAAGAGCCGAAAGATTACAGGATTCCATTTTGACTGCATTGATTCTGCAAAGCTGGCAAAACTCAACAATGCAAAATATCTGTATCTTGAAGACAATTCAGTTCAGAGCGGAGAACAGACTGAATCAAAGGCAGACCTGCAGATGGACGCAATCAAGATTATCTCCAGGGATCCAAAGCGTTATGCAGAAATCCTTGAAGAAGAAAAGAACAACCCTAACCTCTTCCTTGATCCAGAAATTCAGGCTGTAATCAGATTAAAGTCCGAACTGGAGGACAAAGAAAAAGCGGCCGCAAATCCCTTCGCAGTCGCTAATTGATTTAAAATCATGTCATCTCGAGCGCAGTCGAGAGATCTTGTTGAATGCAGGCCGCTCCACTCGGTTGAAGTGACGGCTATTTTGTGATTCCTCCCTTTGAAAGACGGATGTTGCCCTTCTGGACTTCGGACTTAAGATATTCAACAGCTGTCTCAATTCCTTGTGTCATTGAAAGGTCGTGCTCCAGAAAGAACATCTTCCAGTCTTTTTTTGTTGTTTCACGGATGCTGATGTTCATGAGAATTTTCTTCACTTCAACTTCAGCCACTTTTTCTGGTTCTGGTGAAGGTGCTGTTGTTTCCACCGGACTTTCCTGAGCTACAGTTGCTTTCGGTTCTTCCTTTACTCCAAGTATATCATTTGCATTTTTTGCGCTGTTCTGAGAGTTTTTTTCTTCCTCGTTCTTAGCCGCATTAAGAATTGACATTACCGGATTGTCTTCTGCCATTTTGTTGAAGTCTTTAGCCATTTATGAACTCCTGGATGAAGTTTGCGTAGTCGATTGAAACATTTGCGTTGCTGTCGTAGTCAAAGATGTTCTGGCGTGCCAGCTGGGATTCCTGAACTGCAATTGCATCACGAATCTTTGTATTGAAAACCTTTGTGTCGAACATTTTTGCAAAGTCGTTGAATTTGTCGTTCATGTGCTGAGCAAGTCCTGCCCTGGCCTTGTAGCGAACGATGAGGATTCCTGAAATTTCCAGGGCTTCGTTTACATCCTTGATTCCCTTGATTGTTTCTGCAAGGGCTTCTGCTCCCTGCATTGAGAATGAATCTGCCTGTACAGGAATGATCACCGATGTGCTGGCTACCAGTGCGTTGATTGTAAGAGGTGAAAGAGCCGGAGGTGTGTCGATTATTACATAGTCGTAGTTGTCCTTTACTTCTTTGAGAACCTTTGAAAGCTTGTACACCTGGTCGATTGCGCTGAGCTCCTGCATTACGTTGTTCAGGGCCTTGTCTGACTGCAGGATGTCTCCGCCGTCACAGCTTTGGATTGCGTCCTTTATGCTGCATTCACCCTTGAACACATTTTTTACTGAAGGCTTTTTTTCGTCTGTTTTGAAGCAATAGGAAAGATTGCACTGAGGATCAAGATCGATTGCCAGGGTTCTTTTTCCCATCTTGTGGAGACCTGCAAAAAGTGAACTTACGGTTGTTGTCTTTGCTACGCCGCCTTTTTGATTTGTGACAGTTATAATTTTCATGTAATTTGCTCCATAAAGAAATAAATAAACAAAGAATTAAAT
>JAGHUJ010000161.1 GCA_018064905.1 Candidatus Treponema equifaecale | reverse complement strand
GGAAAGCGGCAGAAACCATAAAGACGGTAAACGCACAATATGGCTACAAACCTGAACACTCTCGTCTCCGCCTTCAGGTGGGTGCTGTCATTGCTTTCCATTTTTCCACTTTAAATTTTGAATCATCTCGAAGGAAAATTCAATAAACTTGTAATTTATTCTTCATCAACATGATAGGACCAGTATTTGTTCATTCCCACTCCTATCTGAGAAAGTCTTGCCCTTCCGTTTACTGAATATGCAGAACCGATTTTTGCAGACAGAAGCTTTTCGTTATTGGAATAAATATAAATTGAATATGGCTCTGTAAGTACAAGAAGACCAGGTGTTCCATCTTTGTAAACTTCAACAGTTCCGCGGGCCTTGTATGCAAGGGCTTCTGTTTTTCCTGTAATGGGATTTACATTTTCATCAACTGATGCAAGCTTTACCTCAAAATTTACAGTCTTGCCGTTGATGTTTTCTTCCACAAATTTTTTCATTGCAAGGTCGCTCATGGATTTTGAAGCAACCTTTACAAATGCAGGACTTGAAACAATTTTTGTGTATTCTGATTCGATGTTTCCTGATTTCTGCAATGCTTCAATTCTGCTGCTGATTTCTGTTTTCATCTGTGCGGCATATTGACTTACAACCTTTGCAGAGGTTTTCATTACTTTTGCAGAACCTAATTTACTTCCACTTTTGTCACAGGCATAAGAAACTACGTCCGAAAGTTCAAGTGTAAAGTCATTTTCATTATTTGTAACCTTGCACACAAAATCATAACGGCTGCTTGTGAGAAGCTTTACAACGAATCCACCAGTAAAAACATATTCTTCAGTGGTGGCATCAATTGAAGAGAAGTTTCCGTCATAGATTTTCCATGTTGAAGATTCCTTTGTGGCAAAATCATAAACTCCAGCAAGAAAATCTTTGGCTGGTGTTCCAGCAAACAAGGCAGCATTTACAAAAACGGCGGCAACAGTTAACAATATTTTTTTCATTTTAAACTCCATCTGCTTTTTTTCGAATTCGATGATCACTTCTGATTTCAGTTGTTTATGTTTTAGAAGTAATCAAAAGCTTGTGATATAATGTTATCGTCAAAAGCGTAGGATGTAACGCAACCTGAAATTTACATTTTTGTGGAATTATATAGATGAGGAATTTTTACTATTTACCTGTAGTTGATAAAAAAGCGACTGGTCAACATATAAAGCAGCTTGTGGAAGAAAAAGAGATTCCTTTCAGTCGGTTGAAAACAGAATTATATAATTATGACAACAAAGATCTTTATGAAAAAGAACTGTCAGATACGGCTATACGCAAATGGTATAATGGCGCAAATTTTCCTGAACTCCCAAAACTTCTCAGACTTTCAAGGCTTTTAGGCATAGTCGTTGAGGATATAATCGTATACAGAATTGAATTTATTGAAGTTGAAAATAAAAAAACAAAGTCCAAATCTAAATCGACAGAAATTGGAACAAAGGTACATTCCTTTTGCAAAGAGATTTATTTTGAAGAAGAAAATCTGACAATGGAAGAACTGCAGAAAAAATACGCTGAAGATTTTGAAGACTTGCTTTTCAAAAATAATGAGTATGTTCATAGAATTTATGAAGGGGAGTTTAACGAATCCTTTGCTTTTAATGATGAACTTTTTTTACTTGCCGATTTCAATCCAAAAGACCTTAAGGACAATGTCATAAAAGCAATAGAACTGCTTTCCTACAGTAACAGAATTTTTCAACGTCTTTTCAATACATACCGTCAGAAAATAAACGCATGGAAATCAAAATATACGAATCCAAAAAGCGATTTGCCTGATAATCAAAAAAAATTGGCGGCAATTCCTGAAACAGAATATTTATTGTCACTGCTAAAAATGACAAACATGAAAGTTGCGGAAGCCTGCAATATTCAATACTTTGCTCAAAGAGATAAAAAATTTGATCTTGATCAGTTTGAAGCGCATTACGAAAGAATAGCAAACAAAAAATCTTTTGAGGAACAATACAGAAGAGCCGTTGAAGAAAGACGAAACATCATTCAGTTGTATCTTGAGTTTTCTGAGGCAGAATATAACGAAGAAGCAGAGGACTATGACCAGCAAAGTCTTGAGAAACTTGTGTACAGTCTGGATGAATCTCTTCCTGAAACTCTGTTAAAAAAGAAGCTGAATCATGATGTTTTGATGGAATTAAGAAAAAATTACGAAACAAAAATCGCAAAATACGATCTTTCATTTGAACCGGGTACTTTTTCTCTTGCCTCATACCTTCTCGAGAGGGCAAAAAAAGAAAAAATCTTTGATGAAGAAGATTTTGAAAAATTCAAGGAATATGTATTGTACATGGTTTACTTCAAAGAAATGGATGATTACGAAGATTATATGAACAGTATTCCAAAGGAAGATTTTGACTGCAGATATTAGAGAAAACGGGAGATTGAATCAGAATTGGCGGAGAATAAAAAAACATTTTTTACGCTTCAAGGTGGAATGAAACGCGAAGAAGTAGAATCAACTGTTTTGACAATGAATCCCCAGCCGGACTTACGGGGAGAATGGTTCAGTTTTATACCTTATGAAGACCATAAATTTTCTCCTTACGTGCATTTTTCCTGCAGAATTGACCACAAAAAAGGAGTCATGCAAGTCTGCGGATGGACGCAGAACATAAAATCAAATCCCAATGGAGCAGAACTATTTTCACTCTTTTCACATTTAAAAAGCGAGCAGGACGGAAATTTTAAGCAGGGAAAATTGATAGAAGGCTTTACAACGCCAATTCCAAGGTACAAGGCAGACACAGAATTCCTTATGGCAATGTCAAAAGGAGAGAGGATATTAGCCTGTGAATATCATAAAGATTACGGAAGTGAGATGCCGGAAGGACTTGAAATGGTGCAGATACAGGCATTTGGCCGTGACGAATACAGCGGAAACGTAATGATAAAATATTTCTGGGGTTAGAAGGGTGGTGAAGAAGATTTTAATCTTCTGCACAACACCCCTTGAGCCTCCACTCTCATTTTATGTAAGATTTCTTAAGGAAAAAAAATGAAATCAATATATAAATTCATAGCGTTATTTTTCGCACTTTTGACTCTTTCGCTGACAGGATGTTCTTCAGATGAAAAGGAGAAAGATTCAGCTACAGGACTTAATTCTGTAGGTTCTCTTTCGGATGCGGACGTAAAAGCCTGTTTTGATGCTGTCAATGCATTCAGGACTGGCAGTGAAGCCTTCTATACAAATGCTGACAATTCAACAAAAACGTTCCTTGTGGGACAGCTTTCTGCACTTGCTTTTGATGAAAAACTGGCACAGGCCGCAAAAATCAGGGCAGAAGAAATTTCAAGTTCATTTGAACATACCCGTCCTGACGGAACTTCCTGCTTTACGGTTCTGAAACAGGTTGGTGCAACATACGGAACTTGCGGTGAAAATATTGCTGCAGGCTACAGAACAGGTTCAGCTGTTTTTACTGGGTGGAAGGAAGACAATAAGGATTATTCAGGCCAGGGACACAGACGGAACATGCTTGGAAAGAATTTCACCAAAATCGGAATCGCAGATTTTGATAAAAAAGGTTCAAACTATGGGTGATATTGGGTAATGGAACTTTCTAATTAGGATGATTTGC
>JAGHUJ010000030.1 GCA_018064905.1 Candidatus Treponema equifaecale | reverse complement strand
ACAAAATGTTCTAATATGTAAGAACGGCAGAACAACGGAACAGGTTTCCGGCTCTGCAAATTATGGAGGATTCCTATGAAAAAACTTATCGCAACACTTACAGCTCTTGCTGCTGCAATGACAATGAGCGTATTCGCAGAAAAATATATTTCTGCAAACGACCTTACAAAAGGCACAATCTATGAAAACCTTGCTTGTGAAGATGACTTCGTAATCACAGCAAATGAAGAAAAAAGCGTTGAAATCGGTGGTCAGTCATCAGATTGTCCAAACACAGCTCTTGGTGAAACATTCACACAGAGAATCAAGCTTGGTTCTGGAAAATTCGACTTCCGTTCAATCACATTCCCAGCAAAGGCTGGTCAGACTGTAACTGTTGTTTGTAAGTCTTCTTCAAAGACAGATGCACGTGTAATTTCAGTTTTGAACGAAGCTGGTGAAGAAGTTGGAACAGTTCCAGCTGGTGCTTACCCAGAAGAAATGTCTGTTGGAAAGGTAAAGATTCCTGCTGACGGAAACTATGCTGTAACACCAAAGAAAAATACAATTTACATTTACGAAGTTGTAGTAGAGTAATAAAAAAACGTTATTCTATATAAAAGGGCGCAGAATTCCTATGTGTGTTCTGCGCTTTTTGTGTATAATATAAGTAATAACAATTTTAAAAAGGAGATTTTGTGATGAAAAAGTCATTCATGAAACTGGTATTAGGCCTGTTCCTTATGGGAGCTGCTGCTGCTTCTTTTGCACAGGACCGAAAACCTTGGAAAGATGTTCCTAATCCAAAAATTACTTCAGTTGTTGCAGATACAAAGGATCCAAAAACAATTGTTGTAAACTTTGATCTTGATACACCACGTGACAATTCTGGTGCAGATAAGGCAATTGTTTATGTTTCAGGTCCAGGAAAAGCAACTGCAGAAGTTGGTAAAACTCGTAACAAGGCTAAAAAGGCCATGCTGGAACTTAAACAGACTGGTACATATACAGTTATCGTAAAGGCTTTCAGAAACAATGAAAAAGAAGCTCATGAATCTGAACCAGCAACTTATACTTTCAAGCTTCCTCTCACAAAACCAAGTCTTTCAGTTTTGAATGTTGGTGATTCTACTATCGAAGCTTCATGGAATCCTGTTGACGAAGCTACAGGTTATGTTGTTTCATACACAGACAAATCAGGAAAGAAACTTTCCCTTCCAGAAACTAAGGATTTTTCTGCAAAAATTACAGGTCTTGCTGCCGGATCTTATTCAAAAATTTCTGTAACTGCAAACCGTGGTGCTGATTCTTCTGTTTCAGACACAATCAACAAGCTTGTTACAAAAGATGCAGAAAGAATCTGGGCTTTCACTGAATTCGGTACTTCAACAAATCCTGAACGCAACCGATTTGAAATGATTGATTCAAATGACCTTAAGGTAAAACTCTATTCTTGTACATTCAATCCAAAAACTCAGACTATCATCGACAAGGGTGGTAAATATGAATCATTCTTCGACGGTATGTCTTTCTACTACACAAAGATAGATCCACGCAAGGAAAACTTTGAACTTACTTGTACAGTAACTGTAGACTACCACAACCCAATGGCCGATGGTCAGGAAGGTTTTGGTGTTCTCGCTTTGGACCAGCTTGGTGTTGATGGCGAACCAATGATCATCGCTTACAACAACTCAACTGGTATTGTTTCTCGTAAATTTACAACTCACGTAAACGGTGTTAAGAAAGAAATCAAGGATGGTATTGGTTATCGTGCTGTAACTGGTATTACAGAAGGCATCATTGCTGAAGGTGAAGCTGCCGTAAAAGCAAAATGTTCAAGCATTTATCAGGCATTCAGCTATGATCAGGCCGGCGATGCAGTAAAAACTGGTGACGTTTACCGCGTAACACTCAAAAAGGACAACACTGGTTACCACTCAATCTACAAGAGAGCAATTGCTTCTGAAGGAACTGTAGAAGAATACATCATGTACGATACAAAGAACAAAAAGCTTCTCCAGCTTGATGACGAATGTATCTATGTTGGTTTCTCTGTAGCTCGTGGTTGTAACGCAACATTCAGTGATGTTGTATTCAAGACTTCTGATCCAAAGAATGATCCACCAGCTCTTCCAGAGCCTCCAGAGTTGGTTCCACTTAAGGTAACAATCGACTGTCCTTCAACATACACAGACAAAAACTATCCATTTGCAATGATTACAAACGCAAAGGGTACAGTTCATATTGAAGACAACAACGGTAAGGTTCTTGTAAATGCTGATCCAGTTGATGCTGACAAGTATTACAGAACAACTCTTAAAGTAAAGGTTCCTTCTGTAAACGACTATAATGTTACATTTACTCCAGAACAGGGCTGGCATCCAGGTGAAAACATGGTAATTGCTCAGTACGATGCTGAAAATGCAGTTTATGTAGAAAACTACAAGCCTGTTTCATTCATGCACTCAGTTTCTGTAATTACATTCAAGGGATCTAAGCTCTATGTTGGCAAGAACGGATCAATCTTCGGTAAGGGTACAGAATCTGATCCAATCGATCTTGATTCAGCTATCAAATACTGTCAGCCAGGTCAGACACTTCTTCTCTTGCCAGGCTCATATTACCCACCTAAGAGCATTGAAATTGAACGCGGTAACAATGGTACAGCAAAGAAGAGAAAGGTTCTCAAATCTGCTGATCCAAACAACCGTGCAGTTCTTGACTACAGCATGTCTAAGGCTTCTGTAACAGCTTTCAACCTCTTTGGTGACTACTGGACAATTGAAAACATTGACATCACTAAGACTCCTGGTGACTGTAAGGCACTTCAGATTGGTGGTAACTACAACGAAATCCGTATGGTAGATACTTACCTCAACGGTGATACAGGTATTCAGATTGCAGGTCGTTCTGCAGAATCTTCTGATATGTGGCCACACCACAACATCATCTACGGATGTGAATCATTCGGTAACTCTGACCCAGCTCAGAACAATGCCGACGGTTTCGCTTCTAAGCTTACTTCTGGTGAAGGCAACAAGTTCATCAACTGTGTATCTCACCACAACGTAGACGATGGTTGGGACTTGTACTCTAAGATTGAAACTGGTCCAATTGGTGCTGTACTCCTTGAAAACTGTATCGCTTATGCAAACGGTACAAAACTTGACCTTTCTGGTAAGGGTGACGGTAACGGATTCAAGCTTGGTGGTGATGGTATTGCAATCAAGCACATCCTCCGCAACTCAGTTTCATGGGGCAACGGTACAAACGGTGTAACTTGTAACTCTAACCCAGCTTTGATTCTTGATCGCGTAACAGTATTCGGAAGCGAAGCTTACAACATTGCACTTTATGGAAAGGGTAAGGCTGAACAGTACCCACGTATCTTTGAAGCTAACGGCGTTCTTTCTGTAAACGGTGGAATGGGCGACAACATTAAGGAAAAACCTGAGTTGGCTGCTGAAAACAACTTCTTCTTCAATGGAGCTGCTTCTCAGAACTCTAAGGGTGCTATGATTGATCCTGCAGAAGCATTTGTAAGCGTTGATACAAACAAGTACTACAACGGATACAATGCTGACGGCACATTCAACAGAATCCCTAGAAACGACAAGGGTGTATTTGACCTTGGAGATTTGTTCAAAACAACAGACAAGGTTCCTTCAAATGTTGGTGCAAGATACAACGGAACTATTGACGCAAAATAAATCAGATAAAATCATGGTGGTTGAACAAAACTGAGGCCACCTGATTCGATTTTTTAAGATTTTGGCGGTGGTCATTGTGGCTGCCGCCTTTTTTATTTATAATGCTTTTCATGCGCACAATCTGTTTTAAGTGTTTACGACAAATCGACAGCTGTCTCTGCAAGTATGTTCCGCCATTTGATTCTGGTGTGAAATTTGTTTTTCTGATGCATCCAAAAGAAGCAAAGCGCCAGCGAACTGGTACCGGAAGAATTGCACATGCTGGTCTTATCGATTCAGAAATTTTAGTTGGAATTGATTTTACAAAAAATGCCAGATTGTGTGAGCTTCTCGCTGATCCACAGTATTATCCGGTAATGCTTTATCCCGGGGAAGATGCCTGGAATTCTCAGAAAGAAGGGTTCAAGGCTGAAATTGGGAACAGAAAATTGCTTGCAATCATCATTGATTCAACCTGGTTTTGTTCAAAGAAAATGATTCGCCTGAGCACAAACATCACTGCTCTTCCAAAATTGAGTTTTTCCGGGTCATACCGTTCAATTTTTACATTTAAGAAAGAACCAAGCGAAGAATGTGTTTCAACAATTGAAACCTGCTACTATCTGATCAAGGAATTACAGCAGGCTGAAATTGTAAGCAAAGACGTGAATCCGGAATGTTTGATGACAGCCTTTAAGGAAATGATAAAGTTTCAGCTTCAGAAAGAAAACGACAGAATAGAAGGCAAAATCCCAAACAATCACGCCACAGATTTCAAATACACAAAAAAGAAAGAAATCCCTACGTTCGATTAAATCCGATGAATAAAAATATAATAAAATTCATTAAAAAAGTGGGACGTAGGCAAAACTAAATTAAGGGGGAACCGTCAACGAAGCGTAGCTAAGCAAACGCGTAGTGGGCGACGGGGGATACCTTGATTTTTTTGCCGTAACTGGGGCCTGCTTTTTTAAATTACATTAATTAGTTTTTTTTATTCAATGGTAATTTTCCCTGTGGATCAAATTCTCCGGCCAGTGCACCAAACAATGCTTTGAATGTATATGGGGAATAACTGTAGCCCAGAAGAATCGTGTCTGCCCAGCCAAAGCTGAGCACTGGTACAGGTGAAAGCACGGACATTATATAGACCTTCTTTCCGCTGTTTCTGAGACGGCTGGCAATCATTGCGCTTCTTTCATTGGCAACACAGATGATGATTGTGTCGTAGCTTCTGGCCATCACTTCAATGTTGTTACTCATCCAGTCTGCCTGATTTGGCCCCATTTCGTAGTCATATTTGAACTGGGCGCATTCCCCAAAACGTTTTTTTGCTTCTTCAAAAAATTCCGGGAACTGATTCTGGCCGGCAAGAAGAATTCTTTCACCATTTGCCGGTTTGTATGGCAATGTTCCTTTCTTATATGCTGCAATTGAACGACAGGCCTGAGAAAGAAAGAATTTCTGTCCGTCTCTGTCTGGAATTTTGTCCTTAAGGCTTTCAACTTCCGGATAAAGTGGAGCTGCATTGGAGTTTTTGAAATAATTCAGTTTTGAAAGTACAACCCGGTGAGCTGCTGTTACAACTGCAGTTCTGAATTCGCTGTCTGAACGCATTGCATCTAGGTTTGAAGTCCAGAGACGGTCATTGAAGTCTGCGGTTTTTGAGAAAATGACGATATCGTTTCCAGCCTGAATTGCAAGATGAACAGCCTTTGAAACTGTTCCTGCGTAACCCCAAGCTCCTTCCATCTGCATGTCATCTGTAATTATCAGTCCCTTGTAGCCCAGTGTATTTCTGAGAATGTCTGTAAGGAATGTGCGTGAAAGTGAAGCTGGTTCACCGTTGGATCGGATTCTTGGAAAGCTTAAATGGGCGCTCATGATTGCCGGTACATTTTCTGCAATAAGATATTTGAAGGGAACCAGCTCACGGTTGTTCAATGTTTCATAGTCAATGTTGATTACTGGAAGCTTTGTGTGGGAATCTGCACTGGTGTCTCCGTGACCAGGAAAATGTTTTGCTGTTGGAATTACGCCAGCCGCGATTGAACCAGCAGAAAATGAGGCTCCCAGCTGTCCTACAAATTCAGCGTCTTCACCAAATGATCTTGGACCAATTACAGAAGAATTGTGGTTTGTGTAAAGATCCACGGTAGGAGCAAAGTTCATGTTGATTCCCAGCGCCTTGATCTCTTTGGAAATGTAGTAGCCAGAATAATATGCGTCGATTGGATATTGTGAGGAACCTATGGCCATATTTCCAGGAGTGTCGGAAGTTTCACCCTTTACATGGCGAATCCAGCCTCCTTCCTGATCTGTTGCCACATAAAGCGGAATGCGAAGCTGTCTTCCCTGTGATTTTCTCTGCAATGATAAAACTGATTTTGCAACCTGTTCTGTGTCGTCTGTGTTCCAGCCGAATACTTTTACGCTGCCCAAACCTCTTTCTGAAACCCATGCATTTAAAAGTGCACTTGGTTCCTGACCTGCCCAGCCGAACATGAGAATCTGTGCCAGCATTTCTTCGTCGCTCATGCGGGAAATTAAAAAATCTGCCAGTTCTTCGTTTGGATAGTTGCTCCAGAAATCAGCATTTGCCGGAATTGAAGTTTGTGCAAATGCGCCAAAAGAGAAAAGTAATGCGGTAAAAGTTGAAATCAGTTTTTTCATGTTTTCTGAAAGTATATCAAAAAAATAGAAAGTCGCATATAGACACGGTTTTTCTATTCTGATATAATTTATTCATTCTTTGGCGTCTTACCCAAGCGGTAAGGGAGCGGTCTGCAAAACCGTTATGCAGCAGTTCGATTCTGCTAGACGCCTTTGCAAGAATATAAGCCTCGATTTATCGGGGCTTATTTTTTGCCTTCCGGGCATGTCTTGGCAAAGCCGGTGCTCGTTAATATATATACAAAGTTTTTTTACATCCCTGTAAAAAACTTTGTTACGAGAAAATTCTGTTCACCTTTGGCAAACAGAATTTTCTCTCTTTACCTTTGACCGCCATCCATGGCTACATTTGTTTATTCCTTCAAACGTGGTGCCTGCTGAATCATCAGCTGTACGGCCTGGTTTCTCATTTCTTCAGTTTCAAATCCAAATTCAACCTGAGTTCCGTTTTTCAGAATGATCTTAAGGAAGCGTTTGTCCACCTGTGTTGTTTCTGGATCATCTTCCCAGGCCAATGTTGGAAGAAGTTCGATTTCATCATAAAAATATGAATAGGCTCCGTAGAGAATCTTTTTTTCGTAGACCCCTGCATTTTTTGAAACCATCATTTCTCTGGCTGCCATTTCTGTTGCAATCAAGGCTGCTGCAACAAAAATCACGTTGAGATAGGGTGCAAAATTTCTTAACGGAACAATTGCAATCAAAGCGGCTGCCACAACAAAAATCACAATGCTTTTGAGGGAAACTTCGCCTGGAAGCTTCATCAGCTGTTTTCCTGCGTTCAGTGCCACGAATTTTGAGCGGAGAAAAATTGAGCCGATAAGCCCAAAATAAATCACACCCCCAAAAATTGAAATAATAAGTTTAATAGACATAATATTATCTCCATAAATTCAAATATAAAAGTGCTCTCGATAAAAAAATGCTACGGCTCGCTTCTGTCCTCGCTTTGCTGCGGAAGGGCTTCACCTAGGCATCTTTTTTATCTACGCACTTTCAACTTTTTTAAGTTATTTATAATCAACTTCTTATTTTCTATTCATCCATAGGTTTAAGGTTTTTCGTGCGCTTTCGAATGCCAGTGGCAGTTCTTCCAGTTCTTCTTTGGTTCTTACGTAGCGGTGCTCAAAGCCTAGAACTTCTGTTTCCTGAGCCTTTAGTTCTGCATTTTCTGGCAGTACTGCTTCAAAAAACAAGTCGCAGGTCTTGTAGGTGATGCCTTTAAATTCGTAGGTGTTTGGAAAGCTGGCTATGTATTTTATTTTTACTGGTTCAACGCCGATTTCTTCCTTACATTCTCTGAAACAGGCCTCTTCTGCGCTTTCATCTGGATCCACAAATCCGCCTGGAAATGCCAGAAATCCTTTTCGCGGTTCTTTGGCACGGCGTTCAAAAAGAACTTTTCCTTCCTTATCACAGATTACAAGTCCAACAGCACTGGCAACATTGTTGTAAAGTTCCAGGTCGCAGTCAGGGCAGGTCCATTTTCTGTTATTCACATTCTGAATTTTCTTGCTGCCGCAGATGGGACACTGATTAAAGTCGTTCATGGCGCCTCCGTATTTATTTAACAAAGATGGCAAAATCCTAAAATTTTCTTGCAGTAAGGGCATCAGCCAAAGCTTCTGAACGCTTTACTGTCTGAATTATAAGCGGAATGAAAAGTGGAATCAGAATTCTGACTTTTGCCCACAGTGATTTTGCAGTTCCAAGTCCGCCACGCACAATTTGAGTTTTAACAATGGAACAGGCTTCTTCAATTAAAAGCGGAATAAAGCGGAAAATAATTTCCACAATTACGATGATACTTTTGGTTGGAAGCTTCATTTTTGTGAATGGTTTTAGGAGACCTGAAATTCCTTCAAGGAATTCTCTTTCTGCGGTTGAATAGAGAAAAACTCTGGCACTGCAGAAAGCTGCAAAAGTGTGGAGAACTAAATTTATGCAGGCGATGATTTTTGTCTGGGTGATTGTGAACCAGCCCCATTGTGCATAAATCACGTCATTTTCTTCTGGAATTGAAATCACAAGCTGGAAGGCACAGAAGAAAATCATCCAGGGAAGAATAATCATGAATGAAGAAAAATATTTTTTTGCAGGATAGCGGGCGATGATTCCGTAAATAAGGGAAACTCCAAGCATTGCTGCAGAAACCCACACATTGTTGAAGAGCAAAGAGAGTATAAATATAGAAAGAAATATGCAGTATTTTCCGGTTGACCCAACTTTTTGAAGAAGATTTTTTTTGTGACTTAAAGGATCTTCAGAAAACAGTTCAGTTTTGCGGAGAATTTTTAAAAGCGAAGTTCCCTGTACGGCTGGTGCAGGTGGGAGAGATTTCTCGACTCCGCTCGAAATGACAGATGTACCGCTCGAAATGACAGATGTGTCGCTTAAAATGACAGATGTGTCGCTTGAAATGACAGATGTGTCGCTTGAAATGACAGTTGTGTCGCTTGAAATGACAGTTGTATCGCTCGAAATGGCGGTTGTATCGTTTGAAATTTTTGTTGTCACCTCGACCGAAGTGGAGAGGTCTTTTTCGCTGTCGTGGATGATTTTTCCGTTCTGCATGTCTATCTGACGGTCTGCAAAGGCTGCTTCGTCCATTCTGTGAGTGCTGAAAATTACGGTTTTGCCAGTTTCAGTTAATTTTTTGAGCTGTTCAACAAGATTTTTTCGGCTTTTTGGATCAAGGCCTGCCGTTGGTTCGTCAAAGAGAACAACATCGCTGTTCATTGCAAGGATTCCGGCAACTGCAACCTTTCGTTTTTCTCCGCCTGAAAGCATGAAGGTTCCACGGTCCGCAAACTGTTCAAATGGAACGCCAGCTGCATTCATGGATTCCTTTACGATTCGTTTAAGTTCCTTTC
>JAGHUJ010000047.1 GCA_018064905.1 Candidatus Treponema equifaecale | reverse complement strand
AATTTTTCAAAAGTAAGTCAAATGCAGACTCAAAATTTTTATATATAATTTCAGAATTTTCTTTTTTTATTTCTGATTTTTTTGCTTCGTGAAGAAGATTTCTTCCGTCTGCAAAGTTCTTTGTAATTGCTGCAAGGAAATCCCCATTATCAATTACTGTTAAATCTGCAAAATGATATTCTTTTCTAAAATTGTTGTAAAAGTCTCCCAAAGAAACACAACCATATTTATAACAGTCAAGCGTTGCCCTCTTAAGATGACTTTCCGCTTTTGTTAATTCAATATTAATTTCTTCATTATTCAAATCGTCATAGCATCTTGAAAAGTGAGTGAAAATAGAACGAATTTCATTCAACAACTCAACTGGAAATTCTGAATCTATCGACTCCAAAAAACAAATTAATGGGAAGATTTGATTTCTATATTGCTCATAAATTGCAGAAATTCTTTTTTGATGGATTTCTAAAAACACATTCATTTTTATTTTTTTCCAAAAATTCTCAAAAGAGATGCTTCAACTTCTTCAATGGTCCTAATTCTTTTTCTTGATAGCAAAGGATTTCCACGACCAATTTTTCGTAAATCTCGTTCTTTTGAAAATATTGGTTTATTTGATGAGAATGTCATTGCAGTTTTCAGGTCTTTTGCTGTGTTTTCGTTCATTAAATACATCTTATCCCTCAATAAATAAGTATACAGAGCATCATCAAAAAATGCAATTTTCAGAGTTTTCGTTTTTAATTTCTAAGGACGAAAACATCATCAAGTTGTTCCGGCTTTCCGCCCTTCGGTAACCCTCATTCCAAACATCAGCAGAGCCGCTGTCTGGAACTAAAGGGGCTCCAATCCGGCGTAGGAAAGAATTAAAAAAACTTTCTTATATGTTCTTTTATAGCTTTTTTAACATTTTTGATGAAATCTTTGGATTCCATGTCCTTAAAATTGTTGTAACCCGATAATGCTGGCGCCCCCCAGTTGCCGTGGTTCGTATCTTTGGTAACTCCATATTCAAGAGCATGAAAATCACTTGACTGAAACTCAAAGTAAATAGACTCATCAGTTTTGCCAGTACTTCTTGGCCTGAAACAAAAATATGCATGGTAATTTGTATTCGGACAGGTCTCATAATGATAAAAATCAAGCTGTAACTTTTTTGCGAGCTTTCGTAATTTTGGAATAAGCACTTCCTTGTAGAAAAGATTTCTGCCGTCTTGTGTAGTTGTGTCATACTTTTTTTTCACTGTTCATCTCCTTTAACATTTGTATATTTAACGATTGTGAATTCATTTAAAACTGTGATGAATGAATCGGATGTGGTAAACTAAGATTGAAAAGTGAGTAAGTTTTAACAAGCTTTAGACAATTTCAATTCTTAATCATTCAGATTGAACTCATATTTTAGATTCCGTTCGATTGCTGCATAAGTGCTTGCCATAAATCCTGTTTTGTCTGGAATAAGTAGAGTTAATGAATTTTCAAATTCCTTTAAATGTTCGGTAAGCTCTTCAGCACAAATATCGTCTTGGGAATATATCCTTTCAGTTAATACAACAAAGTGTGTTGTAAAGTCATTAACTGCCTTTGAGTTTTTTCCAAAATGCGATTCTATATCCTTAATATAATCTTCGACTTTCAATTTCTTTTTATTCCCACTAGTTCACCAATGCCATAAACTTAAGCGGTGGTTGAGCTTGTCGAAACCACCATTCAAGGTCATTTCGACAGGCTCAATGACCGTAAGTTAGTGGCATTGCACTAGTTCACTCTACATGTTACACCTTGAATATCAAAATTTTCTGTATTCATTTCAACATTCAAGGCTAAATCTGTATCAATGACGAATTTTTTGCTGTATGTAGAATCATTTATTCGTGTAAAAGATTCCAAATCTTCAACGGAATAAGTTGGATTATCTTCTTCAACTGGAATTATCAATTCAATCTCAAAGGATATGTTGCAATCTAACGAAAAAATATTTCCACTTCGATCCATGATTTCGTTTACTGTTTTTACATGAACTTTATTAAGTCGAATTTCATCAATACGATAATCAATTTGCACAAATTTTTCATACGAAGAGTTTGGAAATATATCACAAGTTATATTTTCATTCAGTGATTCAACAAAATCTGCCTTCATTATATAAGTTTCGATTGGCATTACTTTCCCCTAAACAAAACGAGACTGTTCTAAATGTCATTAAGCTCCATAAAGAACAGTCTCGTTATAATTTAACAGTAGTCTACTGTATTAAAATTACATCTTAACACGGAAGATAACTGGAACAGATACTGTGAAGTGTGAAACTTCGTTGTCTTTTGCAGCTGCTGTTTTGTAAGATGTACCACTGAATGAAGCACCAATTGTGAAGAATGCGTTGCTAGCAGCGAAAATCTGAACACCAGGTGTTACGCGCCACTGCATAGAAACATCTACATCCATTGTAGCTTTGTCATCTTTAGATGCCTTTGAAAGTGGAGTAAGGAGACCTACAGAAAGGAATGGTGTGAACATGTCATTGATTTTGTACTGTGCGTTGATGTTGTTCCACATAGCCATTGTTGTTCCTGAACCTGCTGTAGCAGTATCGTACTTAGCACCCCAGTCTGATCCACCTTTAATTCCTGTAAGTTCTTTTGAGAGAACTGCAGAACCATTTTTGTCAGCATCTTTTGATACTGCAGAAATGTTGTTCCATGTAGAAATTGCGAGGTTTGAATCAACTGCGTAGCGAGCACGGAGATCAACGTTCCATCCAGACATTGTATATGTTTCGTATTCTACTGCACCACCAACTGTCATATCGAGACCAGAAACCATTTTTGGTCTTACATAAAGAGCAAATGCACCATTGCGGTTTGTCATTGATTTCCAGATAAATTCTGAATCCAATGTTCCATTGAGATTTGCCTGTACACGAGCTACATAACCAGATTTATCATTTGTAGCGTCTGTTTCATCGCCGTCGACAACTGAATCAGAATACCATGCAGATGTTACGATACCACCCAAGAGTTTGAGTGTAAGATCATCTGTTGCTGGCAATGTATATTCAGCAAACAATGAAAGTTTTCCACCTGATGAAAGGTCATCAACGAATGAAGACTGACGACTCTTGTAGAGAGAACCGAGCTTGAATGCTTCACCATCAACACCCTGCAAAGAAGTTGCATCACCAAATTTCTTTACACGGTAAGCTCCATCAGCATAACCATCTTTCCAAGTACCGCCCTCAAATTTAAGAGCACCGAATTTCAACCAAGCGTTGTAGTTGTTGATTGTTGGAGATCCAGTTCCTGCTGTTGGGTCAAGCTGAAGGGTTGCACCAGCATTTTCACCGTTGAAAGCAAATTTGATTGCATCTTTTGCATCAGCATATCCGCTCTGATCAAATTTTGTTGTAGTTGTAGTTGTTTTTTTACCATTCTCAACTTTGTCATAGCTGAATGCATTCATCTGTGTACGATAGTTGAGAGTAGCTTTCATTTCTGCAGTAGCGAAACCAGCAGCCATAGCAGCGATTGCAACTGCGCTTACGATTTTTTTCATTTTAAAAAATCCTCCTTTT
>JAGHUJ010000171.1 GCA_018064905.1 Candidatus Treponema equifaecale | reverse complement strand
AAAACGGCTACAAGGTTACAGGTCTTTCAAGAGAATGTTATATCGACGGAATCTGGAACAAGGAATCAGTAGAAGACTGGCTTACAGAAGTTCAGCTTCCGGTTGAATAGTTTTTCATCTGCAAACTTTTTAGGCTACAGATTTCACATCCAACCTTTCGCCAGTTTTGTTTCAAGACTGGTTCATCCTTACTACAATTCCTAATGCAGGAGTTATAAAACTTCAGATAGGAATTGTAGTTTTTATTCGGGCGGAGAGTTTAACACCTCGCTACTTTGCGGCGAGATTGTTGATTTCTAGAAGCGGATGATTTTTGGAGCAGCTGTAAAACTTGATATTGTAGCTGTGGCATTCTTAAAATACAGAACTTCTGTATTGTCGTCTGTAGCAGAATACATTTTTTTTAGGTCTTCGTAATTGTCAAGCATGGCCTCTTTTGCTTCAACGCGGTCATCACGGACAAGTTCGCCTGCAACTCTGCACCATTCACTACCGTTAAAGCAGCAGATTTCTACCTTTGGATTTGCCTGAATCTGTTTTGAAACTTCTTTTACTTTACCTGTCTGAATGTAAAGCTTGTCTTCAAAAATATTGATCGTTCCAAATGGTCTTACATGAGGCTGTCCGTTGGAATCAACAACCTCAACGTAATTGGATATGAGTGAAACACCGTGGACTTAAACCAGTTCTTCAGTGTTTTGTTCTGCTGATTATTCTGATTACCCGGGGACGGTTGTAGCGCTGGATGATTACATATTTCAGATCCACTAAAGCTCCAAAAATTGAAGTTGCGGCAAATACAGCAGGAACGCCAAAGGGAATGATGAACAGTAGTGGAATAAAGGAAAGTGCAATTATTATTTCATGAATCAGTTCCGCCTTAACCATGTTAAGAAGCAGATCTTCCATTGGAACTTTAGAAACATCAAAAAATTCCGGTCTTGCTGTTATGGCCTTGTTTTTCCATCTCTTCACTCCAAGCTTATTGAAAAGTTTAAGTTCAAATCTGTGTATTCTGAACAAGGGGAAGTTTAGGTTAAACATTTTGTTCTTAAACATAAAGTTAACAAATTCACCTACGCACAGGCGCATGGAAAAATGGTAGAAGATTGTCAGAAAAGTGATGAAAAGCACACGCGCCCATAATTGTCCGGATATTTTCGACAGGGCAAAAAACAAAAGGGTGGAAAAAAGAAGAAACATATTGAAAGAAAGCACTTTGAAAAACATAGACAGTCTTTTCATAACAGTTATACTTTACTGTATTTGGCTGCAAGTTTCAAAAGTATTTTTGTTTCCTACAATTTAAGAAGCATAAAAGAATGGTAGATACCTTATGACTGTCTATAAAATTAGACAAGTTAAGGTCATTTCTACCAAAATATCGATAGTCAGCGTATATAAATCCAGCATTCATTAATAAAGCGACATTGATGTTTTTTTGAATGATTCCATCGGGAGAGTTTAATGACAAAAAAGTCGCAGAAAACTACCGAACGGTCGTTCTTTTCGATGCTTGCAAAGAGGTGGACATGGAAATTGAATTTCTGCAAGCTATCTGTTGAAAAATAGAATAGAGCTTCAATAAAGCCATAATTAAAAACGGCGAAAAAAATACAAAAGGGACTTTGACTTTTAGGGCCAGACTGCCGATGTTTACAAAATGGAACTCTAGAAATTCCGTGAGTTTCCCCTGTGTGGACTTAGTAATTTGGGGCCAAATCAACCTAGATCATGAAATGGGGTACAGTCCTATTGGGAACAAATTCTGTTGAAGATTGGAAAATGGATACAGATAATGAAGGATGCAGATTTGCTTAATTCAATTTGAGGAAATAAAATGAGTAGAGAAGAAAACATTGAAATATTTCATGACACAGAAAAACTATGCAGAACAAATTCAGTTTTGATGAAGGCGTGGAAAGAATCGTCGGCAAAACAGAAATTGATTTTAGAGGCAGAGCAGATTGACCATGAAACAGGCAGATATGAAAATCCGGCGTTGATAAAGGTTTCCAAGAAGAGAACTTTTGAAGCTGCAATGGGTTATGAAGGGAAAAAAGTTGTAGTCTTGAACTTTGCATCGGCAAGCAATCCTGGAGGGGGAGTTGTAAATGGTTCTTCAGCCCAGGAAGAATGTTTATGCCGTTGTTCGACATTGTATTACAATTTGACCGAAGATTTTATGTGGAAGAATTTTTATCAGCCACATCGCCGTGAAGGAAACCCGATTCACAATGATGATTTGATATACACTCCTGATGTTGTGATTTTTAAAACCGACACGGCATATCCTCAGTTGATGCCGGAATCAAGCTGGAAGAAAGTGAATGTAATTACCTGTGCCGCGCCAAATCTAAGGGAATGCCCTAGCAACAGTTATAATTCAGGTGACGGGAACAAGGCAATTTCTGTTTCAGATGAAGAACTGGAAGCCATTCACATTAAACGTGGAAGAAAAATTCTTGAAGCTGCAGCAGCAAATAAAAATGAAGTTGTAGTTCTCGGTGCCTTTGGATGCGGTGCATTCATGAATAAACCTGAAGTTGTTGTACGAGCTTATGCAAAGTTGATTGATGAATTCAAAAATACTTTTGAAACAATTGAGTTTGCAGTTTATTGTTCGCCCAGGGATGAATCAAATTTCAAAGTATTCGATAAAGTGTTGACGCCACTTTCAAGCAATTGATATTTTCAAGCCCCCCAGTAAGCGTCTAATTAGCACCCCCTAAAAATCAAACAAAATTGAATATACAATCACCTTAATTCAAAAAAATTGAGGTGATTTTTTTTATGATTTTTCCAGTCAAAAGGGTCAAAGAGGAACTGATAAGCGAATTTGCAGTTTCTAAAATGAACATCGATGAATTTTCAAAAGTGCACAGCATCCAGCCGGAAGCACTAAAATCATGGATTCAGGAAAAGATGTACAGAACACAGCATCCTGAGTCCGAATCCAATGACATATTCCAGGCATCTGAATTTGTAGAACTTGATATTCCCCATGCATCAAAACATCAGATTACAGT
>JAGHUJ010000191.1 GCA_018064905.1 Candidatus Treponema equifaecale | reverse complement strand
TTATTTATGTGGTCATTGAGCTTGTCGAAATGACAATTCACACTAAATGTGGTGGTTTCGACAGGCTCAACCACCGTAAACTTTACTTATTGGACATCCCGGAATCCGTGTGGCATTCCCATTTCATTCATTCAAAAACACAAAAACCCATAACTTTTACAAAATCACAGCACTTGAACAGGAAAAAAATCAAAAATTCGGACCAGATACATATAATTCATACCACTTCACAAAATTTATCCGTACTGAAAAAAAGAATTTTTCCGCACAGTACATATAATTCCAGCCAACCCACTTAAATTATATGTATTTTTCACACCAAATCAGAAAAAATCACCGCAACACTTCATCCCGTACAGCAAAATTTCATCAAAAAACACAGATAAAACAAGCATTCATCCAAAAATTATATGTACTCCCAGAAAAAATCCCAAAATTCCACACATATAAATCACCATAAACCCAAGAATTTATCTGCACCATTCCACCACACACAAAAAAAGGGCTGCCCCTTTCAGGACAGCCCCATTCAAGCAATCAACCTAATTCAAAAATTAGAATGAGTATTTCCAGTAAACAGGAACAGCGATTGCAGAAGCATCACCACACATGTTGTAGTCAAATTCTACACCAACAGTGTTGTTGTCATTGATTGCATAGTCAGCAGTAAAGCCAAATCCCATTGCGTTGTCTTCGAAAACATCTGAATCTGTTACAAGAAGGAATTTTCCAAAAGCACCAAATGAGAGAGCATCTGTTGCAGCATAACCAACAGAAACACCAACATATTTGTTGAAGAGGAATTTTTCTCCATCCACTTTGTCTTCTGTAGAAATCAAAGTTTCAACAGCACAAGAGAAAGCATCTTTTTCATAAGAAACAGCAGCGTTGATAACATTTTCACCAGTTACACCAACAGCATAGTCATCACTAAATGAAAGAATATCACCAAAACCAGCATCTTTAGCAGCAGCATTTGTGAAACCAGCACCTACAGTAAGGCCTTCAACAAATGTACCTGGGAAGTTTACAGAAACACCAATTACACGGTCATCAGAGCAAGTAAGGTTCTGAGCAGTAAAACCAAGCTGGAATTTTGGAAGTGAGTAGATAACACCAACACCAAAGTGGAAGTTTTCATCTTCTCCATCGTCTTTGTTACCGTTGAAGTAGTTTCTGTCTTTTTCATCTTCAGATCCATCAAATGAGAATGGAACAGTAAGACCAAGACGGAAAGCCTTGTTGAATACAGGTGGACGAATTACAGTTGTGAAACCGTCTGAACCAATGTTTCCACCAGCCATGTTGTCATCATAAATTGGGAGGTAAGAACCGTCAGAATAAATGTTGTCATGGAGACAAAGTGTAATTGGGTCAACTGGACGGAATTCAACCCACCAGTCATTTACTTCACCCTGAACACCAAAGTGTTTGCCATCATAGTCATCAAGAGCGAGAGTAGCCTTTACATAAGCGTCAACTTTGTCAGAATCAAGCTGAACAGCCATTCTTTCTTTGAGTGCTGGGAAATCAGTTGTTGATTCATTTCCATCATCAAAAGAAATAACATCGTCTTCAAAAACTTTGTTTTCGAAAGTTACCTTAGCTTCAGCAAAAAGTGAAGCGCCGAATACTGCAGCAGCAAGAACTGCCATAGCGATTTTTTTCATAATTTTTCCTTCCTTTCCGTTAGCAATAGTTAACGGATTATTAAATTAACCTTATAAAATTTCGGCAAAAAGTTCAATAAAGTTCACAAAAATTTTGCAATAATTTGACATTTTCTACCGTTTTTTGAAGTTTCGTGCAGAATTTTGAAGCAAAACACGTCTTCTTCAACATTTCAGCCAAATCAAATTGAAGTAAAAAAAATCCCTGCGTTTCGAAAATAAATCTAACTAAACAAGGAGACAGAATAAAAGCGCCTCCAAAAAAAAACAGGGAGAAAAAAATGAACTACGGTTACATCAGAGTTTCAACAGAACATCAGAATTTGGAGAATCAGCAGATAGAAATTGAAAAATTCTGCATCGAAAACGGCATCCAGATCGACATGTGGATTGAAGAAAAAATCAGCGGAACAAAAAAACCGGAGCTGAGAAAACTTGGCAGAGTGCTGATGAATCAGGCAAAACCAGGAGACATGATAATCTGCACGGAAATTTCACGGTTCGGAAGGTCACTGATTATGATAATGAATATTCTTCAATATTTTCTGGAGCACAACATAAAAGTCTGGACAATCAAGGACGGTTACAGGCTGGGAAATGACATTCAGTCAAAGGTTCTGGCATTTGCATTCGGTTTGAGCGCCGAAATAGAACGACAGCTGATTTCAGAACGAACCAAACAGGGACTGAACAGAGCAAGAAAAGAAGGCAAGCAGCTTGGCAGAAGGGCTGGAAGAAAATCAGACTATTACAAGCTTTCCAAAAACGACGATTACATCCGGGAACAAATATTGTCAGGAAGAAGCAAAACCTCACTGGCAAGGGAACTGGGAGTTTCATGGCTGACACTGAACACGCATCTGGGAAGAATAATGTTCCAAAACACCCCCACAGAAGGCTAACAACCGTAAGTTAGTTATTAGAAGAATATAATATAGAAGAAAATGTAAATTTTTTCAAAGTTTATGGACTAAACAGCTTCAAGTTGTTTCCAGCTTTCCAGAGTTCCGCTAACCGCTCCATTGGAGCAAAGCTCCAACGCTGCGCGCTCTTCCAATCTGGCGTAGGCTGCTTCCACACTTGATAAATTTATATTTC
>JAGHUJ010000056.1 GCA_018064905.1 Candidatus Treponema equifaecale | reverse complement strand
GATTAATACATTGCTTACTTATTTAAATGATCAAGGTTCCTTGGATTCGCACCAAGAAATAATGGCTGATAAAATTATTATAAAATATAGACCAGAGTTCTATAAATAAAATGGCTTTGCAAACCCAATTCATGACCTTCTTTATCAGTCCATTTTCCGAGTCAAGTGCCAGTGCAGAACTGAACAACTTCCTAAAGGCACATCGGATAATCAACATTGAAAAACGATTGATTGACGGTGAGCGTGGTACTGGCTGGGTTTTTCTTGTTGAATATACAGACATTGAAGGTGGTAAATCAGCATATACAATGAGTTCAAAAGTTGACTGGCGGGATGTTCTGAATCCAAGTCAGTTTGCTGTTTATGATCTGCTACGAAAAACAAGAAAAGAAATTGGGGACAAAACAAAAATCCCTCTTTATGGAATTTTGAGTAATGAGCAGCTTGCCTTGATGGCTCAAAATCCACCAAAAACAAAAGAAGAGTTTATAAAGATAAAGGGTGTGAATGAGCAAAAGTTTAAGCAGTTTGGAGAAATTTTCCTTACTGCTGTACAAAAAGCACTTGTTTCTATAGAAAAAGCTGAAACACTGGTTTCGACAGGCGCAACCTCCGCAATGGAAAAATCAGAAAATTCCGCTGAATTTCAGCTAGATATATTTTAAGATGCTTTGTATCTTTGGGGTAAGCCGTTAAAAGAACTTGTGGTGCTGGGATGTTAACCCGAACAACAGCAACAACCGCTATAACTGCGGTGGCAGCTATAACAACAACGCTAACAACCAGAACAACAACATTGGCTTCCGCATTGTTTGTTCCGCTTCTTACAGCTCTGCAATAAACGTGATTCGTCAATTTTGCAGAACCGGTTTATTCCTGTAAAGAACTGTAATGAGATTCTGAATTAAATTCGGAATGACAGCTGGTCTTTACAAATAATAACTTTGGCTATGTTGTGCTGGTAACGGTAAAAATATACGTGAACGTTCAACATAGTTTTTCTTTTCTTTTATGAAACGAGCTGATAACCTGTTTGAACAGATAACAGATTTAGATAATTTGAAATCTGCTTATATCAAAGCCTTGAAAGGCAAAAGATATACACCAGCAGCTTTAATATACGGAAGAAGGCTAGATGAAAATCTTTATCAACTAAAGACACAATTGGAGTCAGAAATCTATAATCACGGAAAGTATAGACAGTTTAAGATATATGATCCCAAAGAAAGGGTAATAACTGCGGCTAGTTTTGAAGATAGAATAATTCATCATGCAGTAATGCTTATTTTGGAACCTGTCTTTGAAAAGCAATTTGTTTTTCATATGTATGCCTGTAGAAAAGGCAAGGGAAGTCATAAGGCAGTTGAATATGCATCAAAGCAAGCAAGGCAATGTGAATATTTTCTGAAACTTGATGTAAGAAAATATTTTGATAATGTTGATCATGATGTTTTGAAGACAAAGCTTCGTCGAATCATAAAAGATGATAAATGCTTAAGACTTTTGTTTTCAATAATTGATTCTTATGGAGAAGGCAACAAACAGCTACCAATTGGAAATCTATATGACGTTGAATGATTTTGTAGTAGATGAACTTCACTTGACCTTCAAGAATCCTGTAATAAATAAGTGTGTAAACGGGATTCCGTTTTTAGGATTTCTAGTACGAAGAAACTCAATTTCGATATTGTCAAAAAACTGGAAAAGAAAACTAAAAAGGGCAAATCAAATGACAATGCTGTATAGCCATGAGAACGAATCTGTCACATATAACAAATACAGCAGCATGTTCGCATGCTTAAAAATGTGTAAAAATATGTATAAGGAGTAAATGCAATGGTAACATTAAAACAATTGGCTTTGAAATATAGAGAAGAATTAAGTAATTATCCAAATAGAGAAAAAGCTGATGAAATAGCCAAACGAATAAATTCTTTGAAGGATCAAAATGGAAAGTTGATTTCGATCAAAAAAAAATTTTTGTTAGTTAAGTATATCGAAAATCCAACTTATGATGCAAAGACAGGAATGGAACTATTAAATAGAAGTGATAATTCAGCATTCTTGAACTTAGTTGCAGCAATTAGAGATAAAATCAAGGAAAGATAAGAAATGGAATGTAAAGATTATGTTGAAATTGGACTGTCGATATTAGCTTTAATAGGAAGTACGATAAGTTTTTTCTACACTAGACATATTTCAAAAAAGCAACTTAATTTTGACAAAAAGCAAACTGATTTGAATTATGCGCAAACTGAAATAGAAATCCGAAATATGATTTCACAGAGAAAACAGTATTTTCAGGATATTCTTGTTGAATTTGCTAAAACTGAACCCGAAAAATTATATAAAGCGGCTCTTGAAGATGTGCTAAATGCATATGATGAAGCCTGTATGAAATATATTGATGAAAAGATAGACAAAGAAAGATTTAAGAAAAATTATCTTAATGAGATTAAAAATTTAGTCGAAACAAATGAAACAAAAGATAATTTTTTTGTTAAACCTGCAAAATTTCAGGCAATTGAAAAAGTTTATAATGAATGGTTTTCTGTTGAATAAGTGTTGTGCTTTATGAGTCAAATCTTTGATATTTTTCAATCGAAATATAATGTCAAAGGGCTACAACTAAAACAAAAACAAAAAATTATTCGGCTACAATTAAAACAAAAAATTAGTTCGTGGAATTTCTAAATTCATTGTATAATAGTTGCATTGGAATTTGATTATGGTAACTTATTTCTATGCAGCTGCTTTCATTGTAACTCTGCTGGCACTTTTTTACATGTTTCTCCACGATTACAAGAATATTGATATTTACCATTATTCCATTGTAATTGTTGTTCTGATTGTAAATTTTGGTTTTTTTATCCGAACTCTTACAACTTCAGTTGGTGAAGCCATTCTCATAAATGATTTCATCTATCTGGACGGAACTGTTCTGCCGGCTCTTTTCATTGTTAGCATGATGCGTGCCTTTAATATTGTTGTTCCAAAGTGGTGCAAAAGTCTTATTTTCTTTTTGGCATTTGCCCATCTTGTAATCGTGTGGATTGGCTGCACAAACAATATGTATTATGCAAATCCAAGCATTATTGTCAGAAATAATGTCACAGTTCTTTTGCATGAACCTGGCCCTTGGAAAATCTATCACTTCATTTATCTTGGACTTGCAACTTTCGCAATAATTGGATTTTGCGTTTATGGTCTTCTGCATTCTGAGAAAATTTCTAGGCTTGTTCTTTTTAGCTATGTTACGATTTTCTTTGTTTCTGCCATTGCATATGTTATGGAACTTGTTCTGAGTATTCAGTATGAATATATGCCTGCACTGTATGCTGTAGAAGTCTGGATTGTTGTATATTCCTATGGCTATACCAAGAGCCATGATGTTGATGGAATTGTTGCAATGAAATATGGTGGTCTCGGTGACCGTGGTTATGTTGCCTTTGATATTCGTGGAAGGTTTCTTAATGCCAACAAAAAAGCAGTTTCCATTCTTCCAGAACTGACAAAGCTTCAGGTGGATTCCGTTATTTCTGCCAGCGTTTCTTCTGAAAATGAAAGAATCTGCAGTATTTTTACGGATTCTATGGAAGCTCTTAGAAAAGGTGAACAAAAAACCAGCTATCTCAAAATGGACGATATTACCTACAAATGCGAAGTGTCTTATTTCAGCATGAAGGCAAATAACAAAACTGACGGCTTTCTTTTTGAATTTGTGGACGATACAGAGCGTCAGAAATATCTTGAATTTATGGAACATTACAATGAGACCTTGCAGCAGAGCATTAAGGAAAAGTCTCAGCACATTACAGAAATTCAGCAGAAAATTGTTCTTGGGCTTTCTGATATTATTGAAAACCGTGACAGCAACACTGGTGGCCATGTAAGAAGAACCAGCGATATTGTGAAGATTTTGATTAAAACATTAAAAGAACTTGGCACTATGAATCTGGATTCTGTTTTTGTTGACGATGTTATTCGGGCGGCACCTATGCACGATCTTGGAAAAATCGCCGTTGACAATTCGATTCTTTGTAAACCTTCGCGCCTTACTGATGAAGAATTTGTTGTAATGAAGAGCCATGCTCCAAAAAGTGCTGAAATTGTTCATTCTTTGCTGGATGGTGTTGAAGAAGAGCATTTTGTTAATATTTCGGCAAATCTTGCAAGACACCATCACGAACGCTGGGATGGCAAAGGTTATCCTGAAGGTCTTGCTGGAGAAGCAATTCCACTGGAGGCTAGAATCATGGCAATTGCCGATGTTTATGATGCTCTCGTAAGCAAGCGTTGTTACAAGGAATCAATGAGCTTTGACCAGGCCTACAGCATAATTGTTGAGAACATGGGCACTCAATTTGATCCGTCCCTGCAGGAAGCTTTTGAACGCAGCCGCAAGGATCTGGAAGAATACTACACAAAGCTTGCTTGATTTATACAAGGTGGTTTCGACTAAGCTCAACCACCGCATTTGCTTGGTTTATTTTGTCTTCATTACCATGATTCCGTCCCATTCTGGACTTACGCCGTTCTTGATGTTTTCGGCACATCTTTCAGCGTAAACCAATGGTGAACCGTCGCCCGGAACCATTTCCGCAGCTTTCTGGAACATTTCTTTTGCTTTTTCAAAATTCTTGGCAAGATACTCTTCCATTGCGTCTGTAAAAATCTGAACAGCCAGCATCTGTGTCTCGGACATTTCTTCTCTGAATCCCACAACATTGTAGAGCTGAATTGGTGTTGCAATTCCGATTACGCGTACACGGTCAAAAGGTCGAACCACAATTTTATCCTTGTATGGACCAACATTTGCTTCCTTCCATGTTCTTTCACTTACAAGAATCCATGATTTGTAAACTTTGTTAACGCCTTCAAGACGAGCCGCAATGTTTACGTCGTTTCCCATGATTGTGTAATTGAATTTTTTGTCTGTACCCATGTTTCCAACAATCATTTCACCAGTGTTGATTCCGATACGGGTTTTGAGTGGTGTTGGAAGGAAACCTGTGGCAAGATGTTCTTCGTTGTATCTGTCTTCGGCCTGCTTCATTCTGATTGCTGAAGCACAGGCTGCGTAGGCATTGTTGTCCAGTTCATTTGGAGCACCAAAGAAAGAAATGATGGCATCCCCTTCGTATTTATCAATTGTTCCGCCAACATCCAGAATACAGTCACTCATGTTTCCAAGATAAGTCTGCAAAACTTCTACAAGCTTTACTGGAGTTACGCTTTCACTGAAGGTTGAGAAGGATTGTACATCGGAGAAAAGTGCTGTAAGGTGTTTTTGTTCACCACCAAGACTGAGTTTTTCTGGGTTTTTGATGATTTCATCTACAGATTTCGGGTTCAAATAAGTTGCAAAAGCGTGTTTGAGGAAGGATTTGTCCTGTTCGCTTCTTACAAAATTAAGAATTTCAATTGCGATGAATGAAAATATTACAATAAGTACAGGTGTTACCAGCGGTATATAAATTCTGCAGAAAACCATAAGTGCTGAAGGAACTGTAATCATCAGAAGAATTGCAACTACACCAGAAATGTTCATTACTGCAGCTTTTTTTCCTGTGGTAACCAGAGCAAGAATCATTGAAATTACAAATGCTGCAAGGATTCCCCAGTTTGCGTTTATTGGTGTGATAAAGTTCTGAGTTAAAATTGTATTGTAAACGTTTGCGTGAGTACCGACATTTGGATAAGAGCGTTCAAATGGTGTTGTTCCTAGGTCGGTTGTGGAACTTGCAGTATTTCCAATGATACAGAATGAGCCTTCAAACTGTTTTCTGAGCTCTTCTGAATTGATCATGTATTTGCTGCCGTATTCCCGAACTGCTGCTACATCTTCCTTAAAATACATGAATTCATTTTCTTCTAAATCCTTGTATTCTTCAGTTGAAATAAGCATTGTCATTTCATTGAATACAGCTGGTGAAGAAATCAGTTCATTCAGGTCATTAAAATAAGCTGCCCTCATTTCAAAATACTGCTCCAGAAGCATGTCACTTATTCCAAAATCAACAGGAGTTCCGTCAGCATTAAAACCTTTGCAGCTTTCAAGAAGAGTGTTTTTTAAGTCACTAATATCATTATAGAAGGAAACCAAATATTCAGCCTTTTCAAGAAGATCAGCATATTCCTGAGTCTGAGCAACAGTATGATTTTCTGAATCGTAGCAGGCCTGTAATATAGAAGAAAGATGTGTATAAATATTTTTTTCGGACCAGTCCAGTTCATTCAGCCGGGCAATGGCAACATGACGGTAACTCTGGTTAAATACATCCTGTGTCCAGTTGATCAGCATTCTTCCATAAGAATCAAGTGGAATTGAAATGTCTGTACGGTTTTCAGAATTTTCCAGTTTAATTCCCTTCAGAATGAGTTTGTTGCCATTTCGGACAATGTTCTGCACATCAAAATTTTTGAGAAGCGGTGCAAAAACAAGCTGACCAATATATCCGGCCTTGTAGTCTTCCTTTTCAAGAAGCTGAACTCGTCTTCGGGTTCCGTCGCTGTCAACGATTACATTTGTAAATCCTGCACCCTTTGTGTGTTTTAAGAATTTGTTCAGCGCAGGAGAAAATCCCTTGGAATCAGGTTCACCAGCTTCTTTTCGGCACTGGTAATTATTTGCTTCGATGAGATTTTTTTCGTCTTCAACATTTTTATAGAGACACAAATCGTAGGCAAATTTTCTGTCTTCGTCGGAAAGATTTATACCGATGTTGCTTGTGTTGATTGTGAGCCAGGAATTTCCAAAGAATTGAAGCGCTCTGGAAAAATGCCCGTCAGTATCCTTTATAATAGAAGATTTAAACGCATTTGCCTTTTCATCAGATGGATTTTCAAGAAGTTCATAAACTTTGTCTTCAATGTCATCAGCCAGAATTGGAGCACCGTTTGAAAGATACTCAACATCGAATACGGCGGTTTTTGCACCAAATTCTCTCATTCTCAGAAGATCATCAGCAATGATGTCACGGCTCCAGGGCCAGGTTCCAATTGCTTCCAGGGAATCATTGTCGATTTCTGCAAAAAGAATTTCATTTCGTGTTTCAGGAGCTTTTGTAAATTTTAAAAGAAAGTCATAAGCCCTGAACTCAAATTTGTTCAGAAGTCCAAAAAAGGACAGAAGAAGAAAGAAAGCTGAAATAATGAGAACTAAAGTTTTATCAAAATGTACTAAGTTTTTGTTATTTTTTTGTGCCATAGTGATTCTAGCATAGCAGAAAGTAAAAAAACTATATATACTTCGATAGAATGGGATAGTTAAAAAAATTTAAAATTTGGAGAATAATGTGAAAAAAGTATTTGTCCTTTTGGCTCTGACTTTTTTAGGTCTTGCCTCACTCAACGCACAAAGTGCAGAAAAAATCTCGTCTATTTTAAAATCGCAGAAAATCACTTTTGGTCAGGCATCTTATCTGGCTGCTGTAGGTCAGGGACTTGTGTCTGATGAAGATGATTTTTCAAAGGCTTTTGATGCCCTCAAAGCAAATGGCGAATTTTCCAAGAAAAACCAGAACGATGTCATTTCTTTAAAAGAATACTGCAACCTCTGCATGAAAACAGCAGGTATTGGCGGCGGATTGTTCTATTCAATTACAAAATCACCACGCTATGCCTTTAAGGAGCTTCAGGCTAAACAGATTCTTCCATCTTATGCAGATCCTGATTTTACGCTGAACGGTTATGAAGCAATGGCAATTTTAAACGGATGCCTGAATCTGGCTGAGGAGAAAAAATAAAATGAAAAAATCACTTAAACTTCTTTTCTGTGCCGCTGCAATTTTTACTTCATTTCAGGCTTTTGCATTCAACTTTGGCGGTTTTATCAACAACAGCACAAAATTAAGAAATACGGTTATGTCAGATGGAAGCCTTAAGGCAGACCAGTTGAATCAGGGAACACTTTGGATCAGACAGCCTTTTTCAAATGCAGGTACTTCCTTTCTTGCTGTTCAGGGAACATATCAGTTTGAAAAGGATTTTGATCTGGAAGATGATCCTGTTCAGACTTTGAACCTTGATACATTCAAGTTGGAATTCAACAAGGAGCTTGAAGCCGGAAATTTGATTTTTGCTGCAGGACGATTTGGTTCAGCTGATTTGACTGGACTTATTCTGAATCAGGCATTGGATGGACTTCAGCTCACACTTATAAAGCCTTGGGGAAAATTTCAGATTGGCGGCGGTTACACAGGTCTCCTGAACAAACACTTTGCTTCAATGCTTGATCAGAACCAGGCAGAATATGCAAAGGACACAGAAAAATTCTACGATCTGGCTGAAAAATATGCAGTTGCTAAAATGGGCATTTCTTTTCAGAACTTGTTTGTAAATCAGACATTATCTATAGAAGGTTTTGGTGCAATTCATCTTCAGGATGAGGATTTCAACAGAATCTACGGAACACTTGCTTTGAACGGACCCCTTTCAGAAAAAGTATTCTACGAGCTTTCTTCAACAGTGGAGGCAGCAAGCTTTGATGGTGGTGACTACGAAATCGCAAATCTTTCAAAGGGTAGCATCGCATTCTATCCACCGGTAAATGATATGTCTGTTTATTTGAATGCAGTTTACGCATCTGAAAAATTCCTTGGATTTACAAGTTGTACTGCAGTAAATGCAAACGGACTTCCTGCAGAATGTTCAGATTTGTTCAAGGCTGGACTTTCGGCTGGTGTAAAACCTGTTTCATTCGTTCTTCTGTCAGGTTCAGGGGATGCAGTTTTTGAAGCAAAAGAATTTGAATATATGGGATTTCAGTATGGATTGAATATGGATGTTCAGCCAGTAAGTGATTTTTACATTGGTCTGGCACTTTCACAGTTCTTCCATAAAGAAGAATCAGATTTTAACAAAACAACCCTTGAAATAAAGGCAAGACTTGTATTCTAGGAGGGAGAAAATGAAATTCAGTAAAAAAATTATTTTGGCAGCAGCTGTGGCAATTTGTTCAGCTGCCTGTGCATTTTCTCTGGAAGTTTCTGTAATTTCTGTAAAGGGAAAAGTTGAAACAATGAAAAATTCTGCCTGGGTAAAACTTGAACCAGGTGCAATTTTGAATGAAGGTTCTGTAATTCAGACTGGTTATAAGTCAGAAGTTGAACTGAAGGTCGGAAATGCAACAATGAATGTGGCACCGCTTTCAAGAATGACAGTAGCCCAGATTGCAGAAGTTAAGGTTGATGAAAAGACAACAAAGGAAGTTTCAAACTTTAAGCTTGAGACAGGTTCTGTTCGCTCAAAGGCAAGACATACTGATACAAGAAAAGTCGGACACACTGTAACAGGTGCAGTTGCAACCGCTTCTGTCCGAGGTACAGATTTTGAAGTAAAAAACGGTTACCGTTCAACACAGGTTTCAGCTTATGAAGGACTCGTCGCAGTTTGGGCTTCTCCAGACATCACAAAACCAGCCGCTTCAACTGAATCTGAAGAAGTAGCAGAAGAAGAAAAGACTGAAGAAAAAGAAGCTAAAGCTGAAGAAAAGGCTGAAGCAAAAGAAACCAAGGCAGAAGAAAAAGCAGAGGCAAAAGAGGCTAAAGCTGAAGCAAAGGCAAGCAGAACAAATGATACGGGTGTTTCTGCACAGGCCATTTCTGATCTTGCACCTGTCGGCGCTGCTACAGTTGGTATCGGTCAGAAGGCTGTTTTCAGTTCAGACGGCAGCTCAAAGAATACTCAGTCAACAGCTCAGGAAAGAACAAGAAAACTTGAAGCCGCTGCTACAACAGTAGAAACAGCTTCAACAGTAAATGATGTTGTAACACCAACTTCGGATTCAGTTGTTCAGACTGGAAATCTTAACATTACTTTGGAATGGTAGGGGAGAGAATAAAAATGAAGAAAATGACAAAATTTTCATTGGCTGGCGTTTTTGCAGTTTTATTTCTGTTTGCTTTTTCAGCTTGCCAGATGTTCACTCCAAGCAATAAGGCAGATGTTGTAATCACTTTTTCAGGCAACCATACTTCTGCACGTGCCGCTGAAGAAACTGTGGAAAGCATTGGAACAGCTGATACAACTCCAAAAGAAGAACATACTTCAACAGCTGGTGGCATTTCAACAGGTGAAACTACAGGAACCGTAGAAACAACTGAAACTGGTGATTCTACTGGAACAAGCACCGAAACAAGCTTGAACTATAAAATCAATGTTTCTGGAAATATTAAATCCGGTAAAATCGAACAGAACAAAGCTACAACTGTTGTAATTTCAGATCTGGAAGCTGGAAGCAAAATTTCTGTTTCTGTTGAAATCACAAATGCTTCTGGAAAACTTCTCTACACAGGTGAACAGAAGAATGTAACAATTCATGCTGGCGAAAATAATCTTTCAATCAAACTTACAGCAGTTAAAGAAGATGAGCCAACCGTTGATCCAGAACCAGAAAATCCAGAAGATCCAACACCAGCAGAACCAATTCCTGAGGAACCAGAGGATCCAGAAACTCCAGAGGAACCTGTTGAGGAAGAGCCAAAAGATCCTGTATATGGTTCAGGTGAAATTGGCGTTGGTATAGCAGTACCTGAAATCAAAATCATAGCAGATACTGAAATTGAAGAAGGAAAAATTCTGTTTACAGCAGTGCCAGTAAATGCTGCTGATGAATTTAACGGAGAAACAGTATTTGTATGGAAGATAGATGGTGAAGATGTTGCGGCACTTGAAGATGAAGGATTATCTGTTTCAGGTAACGAACTTACCATTACTCCAGATGCACTGACTAAGATTTATTTTACAGATTCAACTTCCCTTACAATTTATTGTGAGGCTTCTGCTGAAGGTGAAATAAAATCAGCTTATTGTAATTACGAATTCTAATTTATGTAATCCAGGGTGGTTTAACGCTCCCTATGTCGAAACCTCACCGAATTACATTTTCAGAATAATTATTTGAACAGTGAAATTTAAAAAGGATTGTTATATGAAGAAATTTTTAATTCCACTTTTATCGCTAACTGCTCTTTTAACATTTTTTTCCTGCAGCGATTTAAACTCATCAAAAAACGGCGATTCATCAGAGCCAAAAGCCAATGTTGTCCTTAAATTTTCAAAAGGCGGAACAGGCTTACAGAACAGTGCAAGACTAATTACAAGCATGGAGCTGGAAGAAATTCCAGAAACTGGCTGGACAATTGAGTTCTACAAAATAATCTCAACAATGGTTGAAGACGGACTGGAAGAGGAAAGAGTTCTCATTCAAAACTACATTAAATTTGGAAAAGATTCATATAAATACCGTCTTGAACCAGGTGATTATCTTGTAACTGCTGAAAATGATCTTGGCGAGTATAAAATATATGGTGCAACAACATTTAATATAGAAGAAAACGATTCTGTTAGTCCTGTAATTCCAATCGGTTATAAAAAATCGCTGGATGGAACAGGAACATTTGGACCTGTAACTGTAAAAATTCCAAGCGAATTTATTTTGATGGAGGACTCAGAGTTTAAAGCAGCACTGGTCACACCTGATGGAGAAATTGCAAAGGAATCAGAAGTTCTCACACCAACAGAAAAAGATACATATTCAGAAATTCAAATCAATTTTTCAGAGGTTCCTTCTGGATTCTATTATTTGAGAGTTACAGACAAAGATTCACCTTTGCTGCTTTCTGAATCTTCACTGGTAGAAATCAATGACAATCACATTGTAACAAGAACAGGCGAAAACAGTTTGTCTGTAGTTGCTTTTAATGGTGACAGAAATTACTATGCAACAAATTCTGCATCAGTGGGAAATGGTCTTGATCCTCTTTATCAGATAAATCTCAATGAATTGCTCGATGTTATTTATGAAGACAAAAACTGGACTTCTGCAGATATTACGATTTTTGATGTCCCAGAAATTGATTTGTCAAAGCTTTCTGGCGAAGATGAGCGATCAGTTTTTATTACATCGTATTCTTCGACAGGTGAAAGTAAATTTGAAATTAAAGGTGAAAATATCAAATGCCATGGTCCAAGTCTTGCAGCGGCATTTATTGGTGGAGTGGATGCTGATTCTGTAAAAATTGTTGATTTAGAATTTGCAATTTCTAGTTCTGCAATATGTTATTTACAAGTAACAGATTTTGTAGAATTCAATATAAATGTTTCTCCAGAGGAAGGTCTTCCATCCTATGTTTATATTCCTGTCAAATTAGTCGGAAAAAATGCAGATTTGGCTGAACTTTTTGAATATTACAAGACAAATCCAATTGCCACTGTTGAATATGCTTCAGCAGAATCGGAATATACTATCTGGTTTGATTTGATGAATGAAGATGGAATTTTGGTACCTAACAAAGTTTCTGTCGATGGAGAAAAGCTGAAGGAAGTGCATAACTTTGTACCAACAGGAATGGCTGCAGTTTTACCACAGTATAGTTTCCCGAACTTTTCAATTTGTTACCTTAATTCTGAAGGTGAATTACTCTTAGATGACGGGGAAAAAATTAAAAAAAGCCAATACATTGGTTTTAGTGATACTGTAAAAATAAAGCTGGTTCTTTCAGATGAGTATTACAAGGAATTTGAATTTCCTGAAGGAACAAAATTTACGTGGACGTTGAATGGTAAAGAAATAGCCGATGCAGACCTTCAGGATAATGTGTTCTCCCTTGATTTGGATCCTTTGTCTTCACTGCTGCTTAATAGCAATTCCACAAATTACATAACCTGTACAGCTGAATTGACTGTTGATGAAACAGAATACAAACATTCTGACACTTTGATGTTTGTAAATGGCAGTGGGGGGAGCGGTTCTGCCTCTCAAACATTTTATCTAAGTACAACCACACCAACAATAACCTGGACAGGTTCTGGAAATAGTTGCACACCTTATGTAAAGGACAAAAAGTTTTCTGTTGACTACACTGTATTTGATTTTGACATGGAAACAGGCGACATAATTTTATTCAGGAATTATGGAGAAGATTCTGCACTGTATAAGATTTTTGCAAATACGGATCACAATACAATTGCGAAGGTCAATTTTTCTGGTGGAACTTCACTTTTTAATGAAATATCATCTGGAATTGATTGCATTTCTTGGAACCCATTTGCCTACCGTCTTTATTTAGTCAGTGGAACAAAGGTTTATTGGAATTCGACTGGGTACTACTTGCTGGATTATACAACAGGTACTTGTTCTTCTCCTAATAAATCTTATGATTTTGCTGTTATTGATGATTCAGACTCAGATGCTAAATCCTTGTTTGCATTAGACTCTGATACTACTGAAGATGATTTTGTGCTGAGTGGCATAACAGCAATTAGAAGTATTGATAGCGATACTGTTATAATTGCAGCAAATGCGCTTAGAAAGGTGGAAGGAGTTTCAAAAACCGTTTTACGACTGGGAGTGTTTGAATCATATGATACAGGGTTCATCTTAAAGAAAGGTTCTGTAGTTGAACTTCCTCTTAATTCCGATTCTTTAAGCAATATTTCTGTAACCGATATGCTTTATACCGACTATTCTATTTATGCAACTGTTGCAGAGGTAAATCGAAGTGCACCTGACCCAAAATCTCGTGGTGCGATTGTAAAACTTAAGTTTCCTGATTCTGCACGCTATGCATACGATTCCATTGAAATAGATACTACTTGGGGAACGAATGGTGTCCTTGGATGGACGAAAGAAGCTAAAACATATCAGGGTAAGTCAATTTCATTGGATATTTATTCACCAGATTCTGTGGAGTCTACAAATTTCTTTGGTCCTTCAAAAATAATCTCGCTTTCATCTTCTAAAATAGAAATTGTTGATAGAGGTATTATGGCTATAGCTGGAGATACAACAGCTGAAACTCCTGCAAGTTCAAAAAACATAAACAGAAAAATTGAACTTACTCTTGGAGATACACCAGAAGTTAAAATAACTGATATTTCAGATAGTGATTATAGTTTCAGCAATCTGGATGTTTTCTCAAAAGAAGGCTGGAACTATTAAGGAGAATGGAGGAAATTATGAAAAAATTTATATATAGACTTTTTTTAGTTTTATCAGTATTTGCTTTGTTTTCTTGTTCTAATGCTCTTTCTAAAATAAATGAAGAATCTACAGATATTGGTGATGCAAATTTAATAATCAATTTGGTCAGCGACACACCTGGAAATGTTGGTTCTGCTAGAAAAATTTACAGCCTCTGCGATTATGAAACATC
Organism: Candidatus Treponema equifaecale; assembly: GCA_018064905.1. Lineage (GTDB taxonomy): Bacteria > Spirochaetota > Spirochaetia > Treponematales > Treponemataceae > Treponema_D > Treponema_D equifaecale. The sequence continues at coordinate 3,260 of JAGHUJ010000056.1, read as the reverse complement.
TTTCAGTGTGCCGTCTAATCCTGAGGATTGGACAGTTTATATCTATAAAGTTATTGATGGAGAAGTTTCTGATGAACCTGTAATTGATTTGGACTTTATATATTCTGGAGGAGCTGTACTTTGTAAGCTTCCGGAAGGTACATATATGGTGACAGCAGAAACTCGTTTTTATATTTCTAAATTTTTTGGTAGAAAAATCGTAACTCTGGAAAATGGCAAAAAAAGCAATGTTACAATTCCTGTAGGTTTTCCAAAAATTGGAACAGGCTCAATAACTGGTTTGATGATGGCCATTCCTTACAATCATTTGAATGCTTCTCATGATGAAATTTTTATAGATACAGAAGAAAAAGTGACTGAAATTGTAAAGAAGTTTTCTATTGAAGCTGCTCTTGTTCCATATGACACAGCAAGTGAAACAGTTACTTTTACAGCCAGTGATGATACTTTTGCAACTGAAATTACAGCTTCTGATGGTGATGGTACCGGCAAGCTGTTCCTTACATTAAAAAAAGCTTCTTTAGAATCTGGATGGTATAAGCTTTCTTTAAAATATGTTCCATTGGGAATGAATACATCTATTGAAGCTGTTTTTGATGATTCTCTTGTTGAAATAATTGATGAGACTGAGCTTGACTATGCGTCTGCTACGTATAATTATTATGTTACTGCAATTGATTCTTATAAAGTTCATTCATTCTATGCAACAAATGGAACATCAAAGGGAAGTGGAGAATATTTAAATTCGAGAATCAATTTTGCAAGCCTTATTGAAAAGCTTAATGCAAATTTGGACGACTGGGATGTTGTCAGAGTTACAATGTATGAATTCCCGGAAATTACTGAGGAAATGGCATTTCCAGATGATGACAGGCACAAAATTGTAGTATCTGTCTATGGGCAGGAATATAATTCAGATTCACAGACAATTCCAAGTCCAAGTGTTATTTCTACCTGTACAATTAAGAGTGGAAATATTTCGCTTTATGGAAAACATCCTGAACTTCCTGATTTTAACATCAAATGTTATGAATATTATGGAGACGATAAAAAATCATCAATTGGATTTGAAAATAGAGCTATCTTTATGATAAATGATAGAGGCTATTATTTTTATCCTGCAAGCTCTTTTTCTGATATTGAAGGCATTACAGCAAAATGGTATGTAAATGATGTTCTGTCTTCTGCGGAAATTGATGAAGACTTTGGAATAACACTTGATCGTTCATACTTTGATTTAACAGGTAAGAATACACTGCGACTTGATTTAACACAGTCTCGTTTAACTAAATCTGCATATTTTGAGCTTGAATTTGTTGATCCAAGCAGAGGAGCTTTAAAAAATGCAGATGGAAATGATATTCCTGTTGTTTATAAGAAATCGAATAATACTAACTTTTACTCAAATTATGCAAAGTCGCTTGCAGATTTTTCTCCTGATGTTGGTAGTTCTATGGGACGATTTGCATTTAAATCTAGCACTGAGATTTATTATGCGGCATACGATAATATCTCTGATACATCTTCTGTTTATTATGTTGATATAACTTCTAGTGCAGAGCCTGTAAAATGTCCTTACAATCTTACAGGTTCAGAGGTAAAGGCTATTGCTTATGATAAGGCAACCAAAAAATTATATCTGGTAACTTATAAATATAGCTATGGTGATGACTATTATCTGGAAATTATCGACACAACAAAAACTGAAACACAAAATTCAATAGTAGGAACTAGTCCTTACCCAAAAACAAGTGCTTTATTTGCATACAACGATGTTCTATACATGAGCAATGAAAAAGATATATCAAAAGTTACAGCCAATCTTTCTGAGGATGGAACCACTGTAACCTTTGAATCTTCTCTTATTATTGAAAATTTTGCTGATGCTGAAAATCTTGCTCTTGGAACAACAAATCGAACTGTTGTAACAGATTTCTACAAGCCAGATTCTGAAGAAAATTACATTTATTTCATTTATAAAGACTATGTTGATTATGAAGATTTAGGCAATATTGGTGGTTCCAAAACTAACTTTTATGCAAGAGGTGGCCTTGCAAGATTTAACATGACAACAGGTGATATTGATGGAGATTTCAACTTTGGATGGACTTCTTCTGCTGCTTGGACTGCAACAGCCGATGGAACAACAATCGACTGTTACAATCCTGAAATTCCTGCTGATACCTTTACAGGTTTCTTTGGCCCTCAGAAAATTGTTGCAATCAATGATAAAAAAATAATTATTCAGGACTGCGGACAATATATGGTAAAAGGAAAAGACAAGCGCACAAAGAGACAGGAAGGTTTTGTTACTGTTGATTTGGATAAACTTTCAAGCTTGTCAAACGCAGTATATACAAAAATCAACTTGAACGATTGTGAGACTTTGACAGTATCTGCAGGCTTTGTTGCTGAATAAAATGGAGGGTTTGAGAAAATGAAAAAATTTGTTTTGAAGTTATTTTCTTTATTTGCTTGTGTTGTTTTGTTTTCCTGCTCTGACATTTTTCAGGACAAAGTAAACGGGAATTCTTCAAACGGTGCAAATCTGGTTCTGAACATTTCCAATGGTGGCAAAGGCTTTGCACGAACTGTAACAAGCTGTTCTGGCTTTGACATTGCTTCTCTGGAATGGAATGTTGAAATTTTTCCTGTTGTTGATGGTGTAGTTTCAGAAACTGCCATTGAAGCTGAAAATCAGGGAACTGATGGAACATATTCTTACACAATTTTAACTGGCACATATTTCATTACGGTTTCTTCTGAATTTACTGATTCAGAAAATGTAAAGCACACAATTTACGGCGAGGCTTCTGATGTAGAAATTGCTGAAGATTCAACAACTCCAGTTGCAATTTCTGTAGGTTTAAAAAAGACGGCAGAAGGAACAGGAACTTTTGGACCTTATGAAATTTCTGTTCCAAAAACAATCTTAAAATACAGCGAAAGTTATTCATTCAATGTAGGACTCAAAAAAACTACAAATAAAAAAGAAAAAGCAGATTACGCTTGGGAATTTGCTGATGTAACTTCCGACGAAAATAATCTTCTGTTAAGTATGGAAGCAAAAACTGTTGATTCAGGTTTCTACCATATAATTATTCATTATTCTGTAGATGGTACAGATTTTGAAGAAATTTATGCTTCTGATGAACTTGTGGAAATTGGCGACGGTGGAAAAGTTTAAGGGAGTGAGGATGGGTTTTGATTTTGGTGTGTTGTTGGGTTTTGGAGGTGGGGTGGGGCGGGGGGTGGGGGAG
>JAGHUJ010000040.1 GCA_018064905.1 Candidatus Treponema equifaecale | reverse complement strand
TTATGTGGTCATTGAGCTTGTCGAAATGACAATTCACACTAAATGTGGTGGTTTCGACAGGCTCAACCACCGTAAACTTTACTTATTGGACATCCCGAATTTTTTTGAGAATAGAATTAAATCAGATTTTCGTTTTCTTTTTCCATTTCTTGTGAATACAGCATACAGCCACGTTTTCCATTTTCTTTGACTTTGTAAAGCGCCAAGTCAGCATTCTGGTACAGTTTTTCAGAATAACCGGCATCGGAGAATGCAATTCCAACAGAAATTGACACAGGCTTGATTCCGCCTTCAATATCTGTAAGAAGCTCGTTGATATACTGAACTTTTCTAACGATTGCTTCATCAGCTGGTGCCTTCAGGTTTCTGAGAATAACGGCAAATTCATCACCGCCGATTCGGCAAACATAGTCATTGGTTCGGAAGGTGTTCTTCAGCATCTGGGCAACAGTTTTAAGTGCAATGTCACCGCCAGCGTGTCCGTAATTGTCATTGATGTATTTGAAGTTGTCCAGGTCAATGAGCAGCAGTGCGATTTTTTCATTTTCATCTTTGCAGCGTGTACAAATCTGTTCAAAGGCTCTGCGGTTCAGGATTTCTGTAAGTGCATCGTATTCTGCATTGAAGATAAGTTCCTTTTCGTTCTGAGCCTTGATTTCGTAGATAGCATTATAGGTTTCTGCCAGATATTTGAATTCAGAAGAACCTGATAATGTGAGCTTTTCGTCCCGTTCAATGGAAATTTAATATTTTTTAAGCGGTCTGAGCACCAGCAGATGATATGAAATGAAGGTGAGGAGGTTCATTGCAAGAAGAACTGAAAGAAGCTCCCTCAAATTCTGAAGACGTTCTCCCAATGCATCTGAGTTTGACTTTACTTCATTGGTAATTTCTTCTTCAATTCCTTCTACAGTGAGATTACAGTTTTCATCAACGCGTTTTTTGTAGATAAGATATCCGTCACCAAAAAGCGTATCAACAGCCCGATTACAGAGCTCTTTTTGAGAAAGCTTTAAATCTGCTTCACGGAGCTTGATGTTTTTGATGTCGTCAGGAATGTATTTGATTGAATCCTTGCAGCCTTCATAAACCAGTTTGAGGGCATAAACTTCAATGCTGATAAGGTTTTCTGAATGATTCTGTGCAATCTGAAGCCGTTGATATGCCAGGTCGTCCGATGTGCAGACTCTTTGAAGCTGTTCCATAGCTCTCTGTCGGCCTTTTGTGATGTTCTTTTCTTTTAAATATGCTTCTGCATAATTTGTATTGTGGGTTACTACGAAGAGTCTTGCCTGTTCCGTAAGATAATTTGCTGATTCTTTCACCAGCTTGGAACTGTCCTGACAAACCATGAACCGTTCAAAGGCGGATCTTACCATCTTGAATCTGCTGTGAACATTATAGGAGATGAGAAGGACGCAGGAAAAGACTCCAATCGTAACCAATACGAGAAAATAGTTTAAAAATCTTATGCTGATGCCTTTTGCCTTGTTTGTCATGACTTACTATTATATATGATAATTTTATTTATTAAAAGTAAAATTTTACAACTGAAATCCACTTTACTTGCAACTAAAATCCACTTTAACTAAAATAAAACTATGAGTTTGGATATTAATCTTCCCTCTGATTTTAAGGGAATTCACTTTCATTTTGTTGGAATCAAAGGAACCGGAATGGTTGCCCTTGTGGAAATTCTTCACGCTAGAGGAGCTGTAATCACAGGAAGCGACATAAGTGAGCGCTTTTATACTGATGAAATTCTTGAAAAACTGAACATCAGGGCTCTGGAATTTTCAGAAAACAATATTACGGATTCAGTTCAGTTTGTAATTTATTCCAGCGCATACAATGTTGAAAAAAATCCTGATCTTATTGCCGCAAAGAAAAAGGGGCTTCCAATGCTTCTGTATACTCAGGCTTTGGGTGCTGTAAGTCATACTGCCTATTCCTGCGGTATCTGCGGTGTTCACGGAAAAACAACTACAACAGGACTTACAGGAACAGTCTTAAAAAATCTGGACCTTTCATGTCAGGTTCTGGCAGGTTCAATCATCAAGAGTTTTGGTGAAAGCTGCGTAATGACAAAGGGAAATGAATATTTTGTTGCTGAAACCTGTGAATATCAACGGCATTTTATGGACTTTGAACCAAAAAAAATCATTCTTACCAGCGTTGAAAGCGACCATCAGGACTATTATCCGACTTATGAGGATATCAGACAGGCCTTCATAGACTATATCTGTAAGCTTCCTGAAAATGGCCAGCTGATTTACTGTGCTGATGATGCTGGTGCTGTGGAAACTGCAAAAATGGCTTTTGAAAAGCGCGGTGACCTTCAGCTTATTCCTTATGGTGAAAAGGCAGAAGGCGATTACAAGCTTACATTTGGTGAAGTGAAGGGCGGAAAGCATTATTTTACTGTAAAGGCTCTTGGTGAGTGTGCAATCTGTGTTCCAGGTGATCACAATGTGAGAAATTCCTGCGCTGCAATTGCTCTTGGATGTGAACTTTTGAGAACAGATGGCAAGGATCCTGTTGAATATTATGAAAAGATCAAGGAAGGTCTTTTGAATTTTGCAGGTGGAAAACGCCGAAGTGAAATCGTGGGCCGTGCAAAAACTAAGCTTGGTCAGGAAGTGATTTTTATTGATGACTATGGCCACCATCCAACTGCAATCAATACAACTCTTGCTGGTTTCCGTGAATTCTACAAGGGACACAAAATAATTGTGGATTTCATGAGCCACACATACACAAGAACTGCAGCACTGCTGGATGAATTTGCTTCTTCATTTAAAAGCGCTGACAAGGTTATCATCAACAAAATCTATGGCAGTGCCAGAGAAGATGCTTCTGCTGCTAAAGTTACAGGTGAAATTCTTGCAGAACAGGCTAAAAAGTATCACTCAGATGTGGACTATGCCGGAGAATTTGGCGAGGCTGCTGAACTTGGTGCAAAGCTTCTTCAGGAAAGTTCCGGTGAGAATTATCCTGACGGCTATGTTTTTGTTACTATGGGTGCCGGAG
>JAGHUJ010000044.1 GCA_018064905.1 Candidatus Treponema equifaecale | reverse complement strand
AGCTATTCACAATATTCTTTTACAACCGGCAAAATCTCTGTCAGAGGCTTGTAGACTTTTTTGGTCTCTGGCACGCTGGTTGTAAAAATTCTTCCGTACATTTTTTCTACAATTCTTCTGTCCAGTACAACAACGGCTCCCCTGTCATCACCACGACGAATCAAGCGGCCAAAGCCTTGTCTGAATTTAATCACTGACTCAGGAACGCTCAGCTCCATGAACGGACTTCCACCTTTTTTTGTGATTTGCTCTGATCTAGCAGCAAACCCCGGATCATTCGGCCCACCAAAAGGCAATTTTACAATAATCACCTGAGAAAGCGATTTTCCAGGAACATCAACACCTTCCCAAAATGAATCCGTTGCAAACAAAACGCTGGAAACATCGTCCTTAAACTGAGAAAGCAAACGGAACCTGTCGTCATCCCCCTGCTTCAGCACTGCAATTCCAGATGACCGCAAACGGGTTCTTGCAGTATCGCAGGCATGTCTAAGAGAATCATAGGAAGTGAATAAAACCAAAGTTCTACCTTCAGCAGCTTCTATAAGCCGAACAATTGCATCTTCAATGTAAGGCTGAAAATCAGGATTGTCCGGGAACGGCGCATCATTAGGAACTGCAAAAACCATATTATCTTTGTAAGGAAATGGAGAAGCAAATTCTCCGCTTTTTACACGTTCTTTTTCTGCAAAACTGATTCCAACCCTACTCTTCCAGAAGTCAAATTTTCCACCAATTCCAATTGTGGCAGAAGTACAAACAATTGTTTTTAATGGCTCGTAGACTCCGCTGTTCATCATTGGAGCAATATCCAAAGGGGTCTGAACATATTCATAGTACATAGGATTGTCCTGAGCCTTTGCCAAGCTTGGTGGAAGTCTTTTTGCCTGAATCCAGAATACCTGATCTGGATGCTCATCCCATTCAATAAAATTCTTGCAGACTGCAGCCGCATCATCCAATCTTCGCAAAACAGAGCGGCTTTCATAAATTGCAGAATTGTCACGGTCATCCACGTCGATTCCGTCAATAACCTCACGCATAATTCCAGTTATGACATTCAGATTCTGCTGAATTCCGCTCAATTTTGAAAGCACCATATCAAATCTGAAATAATTTCCAGAAAAAAGCCTGAGGGAAAATTCATTTCCAAGCAAATCCTGAGTGAACAGCTCCAGATCCTGAATTGCAGTCTTAAGCTTGCCGATTTCTTCAATTACCAGCGCCGACTTGTCTTCAATTTTTGAAAGAGCGCACAAAGTATACAAAAATCCTGTTGAACTGCCTTTTCGCTGGCGGTAGAGAAGATTGAGCTGCTTTGTAATTCTGAATCGATTCAGCGCATTTGAGAAAAAACTTGTGGCAGCATCCTCAATTCCATGGGCTTCATCAAAAACAACTCGTTTATATGGCGGCAGAACAGCTGTATCTTCATAACCAGCACCTTCCATTCTGGATTCAATGTCCGCAAATAGCATGTGGTGATTAACAATAAGAATATTCGCATCGCTGGCTTCTTTTCTCACCTTCATAACAAAACAATTTTCACGATGCGGGCACCTCATTCCCATGCAGGCATCAGCTTCTGAATTTACCCGCTGCCAAACACTTTCTGAAGGCATAAAGCTCAAATCACTGCGGCTTCCGTTCTGCGTTTCCTTGGACCAGCTTAAGATTTTGTCAAAGGTTTCAGTGTCTTCATTGAACAAATCCCGATCCTTTGCAACTTCTGACAATCGCCTTAAGCAAACATAGTTCTGCCTGCCCTTTACCAGAATCGACTTAAAATCTTTGCCAAGAATTTTTTTAGCAAGAGGAATGTCCTTTTCAGAAAGCTGCTGCTGAAGATTGATTGTACCAGTAGAAATTACAACCCGTTCCTTATTTGTTAAAGCCCATAGAATTGATGGCACAAGATAAGCAAAGGATTTACCAACACCAGTTCCAGCCTCAAATACACCTATGGAATCACTGTTGAAAGTTTCTGTAATTTGACGAACAAGTTCAATTTGACTGGGTCTTTCTTCAAAACTGTCTGAAATTTTAGACAATGTTCCACCGTTTGAAAGATATGAGGCAGTTTCATCGCTGGAAAGTTTCTTTATTACAACAGGTTTAATTGGTTCAACAACGGCATAAACATCATCTGCATCATTGTTGATTATGTAGAAGCCCTGGGCCTTTTCTGCTGCATCACTGGCAATAGTCAAATCCGCATCTGAAGGATACAGAACTCCAGAAGGATGATTGTGAATAAGAACAGAGCCTGTGCGGGTTTCTGCAAAATTCACAGGAACAGAATCAATGTTGCCGCGGGAACAGGCCTTTACAGAAATCACCACTCCTTCAGGATTGATTGTTCCCATAAAAAAGACTTCGTTTCCGCCGGCCTGGGCAATTTGTTTTTTCATTTCTGAACGAACTTCAGCTGTAAAACGCTTGTCTATATTCATCAAATTACCCCCATAAAAAAATCAGCTCCGACATTATATCAGAGCTGAAAACATTTTTATAGTTGGTTTGAAAAATCCAAGGCTACATGCTCATTCCAAATTTTTCCATAAGTTTTGAATGGAGCGACTCAGTCTCTGAATCATTCAAACCGAGAGACTGAGCTGCAGTCAGATCTTTTAATGATTCATCAAAATCACCAATCTTAAAATATGAAATGGCCCTTCTAAAGTGAGCATGTGACTGATACTCGTTGATTTCAAGAGACTTTGTGAATGCTTCTATAGCTTCCTTATGATTGTTCATAATTGTCTGAACAATTCCAATATAATAGTAAGAACGGAAACCATTCAGATCGTTCTTTACACTTTCCTCAAAGTCTTCCAACGCTGCCGTATAATTGTTCTGAGCAAAATAAGCCATTCCCCGATGCTTGTGAATTACTGAAAGAACCGGCGCAGGAGGTGTTGGTTCACTTCCAAGAATTACTGTGTAAATTTCAACAGCTTTTTCCAATTCACCGTGGTTGTGTGCGTGAATTGCTTCAAGCAGCATATCATCAATTGTACCCCGAACATAAGGTGAAACCCGGCTGATATTTTTTGTTTCAAGCACTTCTGTTTTTGATGTGGAGGAATTCAATGTAAGCTCATCTGCTTTTTCATAGAATGCCTCTCTTCTCGCCTCCACTTCTCCCTGAAGTTTTTTTTGATAATCCCGGATTTCCTGAAAGATAATATCAGCAAGACTAAGACTGGCATTCATTGAAGCAAGCTTTCGTCTCAGCGGCATATCGAATGGAGTAAATTCAGACTTGTAGATAAGTTCATGTTCAACTTCAGCCCATGCATCCTGAAGAATTGTTCTAATCTGAATTTCGCAGACAAGTGAATCTGGAAGCGGAAGCTCATTGTTTTTTGGATAACAGTCTTTTGGAATTGCCACAAGAACATGTACAGATTCATATCCAAACTCACGAAAATTCTGCTGAGCACCCTTGTATTCAACTTCCCGAACTTCAAAAAGCTCCTTTACCTGTCGTTCAACCTCGGACAAATCTTCAAGAAACGCACAGATTACACGAATTCCCATCATGTCCGTAAGTTCAACGAAATTTGATTCTCCTGCTTCCTTGGACTTTAAGCGAAGAACTTTTCTGTAATAGCTGTTAAAGGATTTTACTCTTGATTTATATGTTGGTTTTGAAGCCAGATTTATTGAAGACTTAAGCTTAGCCTCAATGTTCTGCATTATTTCTGAAAGAACTGGCTTATATGATTCGTACGTAGCTTTTATATTATTTTTGCTTGGAAGTGAATTTACAAAATTGCTCATATTACAATCATAACATAGAAATTGATATAAGCAACAAAAAAAAACCGCTTGCGTTATGCAAGCGGTCTTCTAACTAACTAGAAAGTTAATTATTTAGCATCAGCTGCCTGTCCACCGTTAGACTGAGCATTTGAATCAGAGTTTTCATCAAGTGATGATGAGAACTGTTCTTCAGTAGCCATCTTAGACTTTTCGATGTAGCGGTTAACCTGTTTGTTACCGAAGCGTGACATCTCGATTGTCTGGCGAGCCTTTTCTTTCTTTGTTACGATGCCCCACAAGTCTTCATCAGCGATATCTCGTTCTGAAACGAGTTCAGCTTTGTCGTAAATAATCTTAACGTCTTTGAAGTATCCAACGAAATCTCCACCTACGTGAGCAGCATCACGAGTGATCTGGAAACCTTCGAACTTAACGAATGGGAGACCACGTGGGTAGATTGGGTATACGCGGATTTCACGTGTACGTACTTCTGAAATATAGTCTGGGTTGTTCCACTGAAGTGTCTTCCAACCGTCGAATCCAAGGTAACCCATGAAGTAGCGGCGAGAGATACCGTCTGTGTCTCCGAGGAGAACATAGAGACCGTGTGGGAAGTTCATACCCATTGTTGTTACAGCGATTGATTTAAGTGTACCAACGTTCTTTACAACACCGTAAGCTGGTGTATCTTCTGAATCAGCTTCGAACAATGTGCGTCCTGTAGCCTTTTCTTCGTCTGTTGATGGCTGGCGATCACCGTTGTCATCTGCTGTTGAAAGTGGTTCATAAGCTGGGATGATGAATGGTGGAACGATCTTAGCATTTGCATTAGCAGCCCAAGTTGGGAATGTAACGCGAACACCCATTACGTTCTTTCCAGCGAATGGAACTTTTGCACTGTCTTTTACCAAAGCTGGCTTAACTGTTGACTGTGCCAATGCAGCAACATTCTGTGAAGAACTGTTGAGAAGTACTTCCCATTCACCGAGATAGAGAGAAGTCTTCATAAGACTCTTCTGTTCTGCGTTGAATGAAGCGCCTGCAGCAACACCGTAATCCATTACAGTACGTTTGTTCTGCTTAATTTCAACATCACTGTCCTGTGCTTTGATAGAAATATCGCCATCAAGCATAGTGAAATCAATGAGTGTTGACTCTTTAGCAAATGCAGATGCGCCAATAAGCATCATTGCCATTGCTGATAAAACCAAAGTTTTCTTCATTTTTGAAGCTCCTTATACTCAAATGATGTAGCCTTGTATACTCTTTAGTATCTAATATCTATTATTTTTTGTCAACGAAAAATTAAGTTAATTTTTCGTTTCGATGGAAATTCCGTTGATGAAAATTTCTATTTCCTTGTATTTATTGAAATTTTCCATAATATTTTTTTTGAGAAGTTCAATTCCTTCATAAACTTCAACCGAGTCGGATTCCTGAAAAATAGCTTCCTCAGAAAGCCCCACAAAGAGTTTTTCATCTTTTTCAATGCAGAATTCCAGGGATGTGCCCAAAGTGAACAAAGGTCTGGCACGGTGAATCTGAGGTCCAAGCAAAAGCTCGGAAATATATCCTTCCAAAGCGCTCATTCCATTTTTGTTGCTGATATAACGCACTTCCCTTTCGATTTTTTCTGAGCCTACCTGTGCAAACTGAAAACTTCTTCTTGAGGTTCCAAAATGCTTCACAAAATATCCGACGGCACAAAACAAAACCAGAGCTATTGCTGCAATACCAAATATCTTCAGGTTGTTTTTGATGAAGTTTGAAACTGATTTTATGGTGATTTTCATTTATTTGGCCTCCGTAAAGCCGCGGGAACGTTCAAAATGTGTGACGAATGCAGAAAGTCCGTTGAAGATTCCAAGAGAAATTTTCTGAAGATAGGAATTGTCCGCAAGATTTTTGGCTTCTTTTTCGTTTGTGAGGAAGCCCAGCTCAACCAGAACTGCAGGCATGTTTGAGTTTTTTACGACAAACCATTCTTCCGCCTTGATTCCTCTTGAAGAAGACAGATTTCCAACCTGAGCCTGAATTCCGTCCATTACGAATTTTGCAATAAGGATGCTTTCTGTGGTGTATTCTTCTTCCATCATTGAATTCATCACAGTAAAGAGATTTTTGTCCACGTCTCCAGTTTTTTCCAGAACCGTGCGGCGGTATCCAGGTGAAAGATACCAGACTTCATAGCCTGATGCCTTTTTATCCAGTGATGAATTTACATGAACAGAAATGTAAAGAATCGCTTCCTTATCCTTGAGTTTAACTGAATTTGCAATTTCGGTGCGTTCTGCCAGCGTAAGGAATTTGTCCGTGCTTCGGGTCATCAAGATGTTTTTGTCAGGATATGCGGCCTTAAGCTTGTTGTAAAGAATTTTTCCAACAGTGAGATTCACATCCTTTTCCCGGACTGTGACCTTTTTTCCGTTGATTGTGTGGGTGTCCAAAGCTCCAGGATCCTTTCCACCGTGGCCCGGGTCAATGAGAATTGCTCCGATTTTAAATCCGTTCTCAGTATTTTCTGTAGAAAAGAATTTTTTTGCATCTTCCATGAACTTTTTTGTTACCAGCAGTTCGCCGTCCTTAAGTTCCGGTGAATCAGCAAGGGCAAGCTTTTTGTAGTCCTGAAGAACAAATCCGTCTCCTGCATGAAAGGAAATCTGATGTCCGTTCTTTTCCAGAAGTCCTGCTGAGCTCAAAGTGTCCCAATAAACCGTGATTCCGTTTTTCTGGGACTCTGTGATAAGGTTCAACTTGTTCTGAGCCTGTGCAAAAATCGAAAAAACTGAGAATACAAACAATATTTTGAAAATTAATTTCTTCATTATGCTACTCGTTCTGATGACAGTTTCTGCGGCTACTGATTGCTGTCCGCCATGTACAAAGCCCCCTGAATTCCGCCCCGCAACAACGCCGACCAGAATTTTCCACCGTCAAGTTCCCTGTGCTCAGGACACAACTTGTCAAATTTTTCCAAAGCCTGTCTCAAAGTACAATGGTTCCAGTCTGTAAGGGAATCTGCCAGAGGAATAAGGATTTCTGGAATGCAGTCCTTTGCCGGTGAATTTGCAGGAATCACTGTGCCGGAACCAATTTTAGAGGAATTGCCGTTCTGTGGTGCAAAGGTGAAAGCTGAATATGGGAATCCTTTTTCATCCGCTTCACACAGTCCCGCAAGGAATTTGTCTGTCTGAGGATTGTTTGGTTCAAGACGAATCGTAATTGCGCTTACCGCTTTATGTGCTGCATCATAGGCTGCCTGTCTGCTGTCTGCCACTGCCAGAATATTTCCGCACTTCTCCACGTTATTTCTAGGGAAGTCAACTGTGTCACCTTCCTTTACTCGTGGAAGAACATCGCGAACAAATGCAAATGTCTTTACTGCATCCATTCCGTAAATTTTTGAAACCTTTCCTGGAATTGAAATCCATGCCCGCTCCGCAGTGTAACGAAGACTTCTGAGCTCGTACAGTTCAAATGGCATTTCACGGCCTTCCACTGATTTATGTGGCTGCCACTGCAAAGGAACTCTGTCCTGCAAAAGTTTTACAGGCTTCTGTCCCAATGCAAGGTTCATGGCAATTTCTGTAAGGTTCTGGCCGCTGGAATATGGATATGTCCAGCCGCTCATGTAACCGCCTGAAAGTCTTGCTGCGATTTCACCAATCATCGGACCGTTCTTTGTATATTTTATGTCTGCCTTTGCAACACCGTGAGTAAGTCCAAGAGCCTTGATTCCAAGAGCAAAAGTTGCAATCAGCTCGTTCTTCATTTTTGAATCTATTGCTGTTGGAAGTGAATGTCCCATTTCAATAAAATACGGTGGATAGAAGATGTGTCTGTCCGCAAAACCTGTGATTGTGAGTGTTCCGTTGTAAACAACTGAATCGATGCTGAATTCCGCACCTTCCATGTAATCTTCAAAAATCGCACGGTTAGTTCTGGAATTTTTTACTGCATTTTCTACAGCGATGGAAAATTCTTCCTTACTGCGAACCAGTCTGCAGCCTCTTCCGCCCATATTGTCACAAGGCTTCACCACCTTTGGAAATTCAACCTTGTCTTCCTCAACTTCCTTGGAAAGAGTCTTAAGGCTTTCTGAATCAATCTGCTGGAAATCAGGTGAAGGCACATTTTCACGGGTGAAACAGCCCCGCATTCTTACTTTGTCGCTGGCATTGAGACAGGCTTCGTATTTATGGCATGGAAGTCCACAATGTTCAGCCACATAAGCTACGTTTGCAGAAAAGTCTGTACCTGCCGTAAAAACTGCAGCAAGTCCATCCTCTCCGCTTTCTGAATTTATCTTGTCTGCCAGCTGAACCAGAGCTTCCTTGTCCTTAAGATCAATCGGATAGAAATGGTCTGCCAATGGAACACTTACAGCATTTGGGTTTCCGTCAACTACAACGGACTCATAGCCCAGATTCTTTGCTGCAAGGATTGCCGGTTTCTGCATAAGTCCGGCGCCCAAAATCATTATCTTTTTCATCAGTTAAAAATGTCCTTTTCTTTCTTGCAATAAACTTCAAATGTGTCGCCAAGTCCAAAGAAGTGGCTGGCACCGGAATAGAGTGCATAGGTAAGGCTTGTTGGTTTTACCTTTCCCTGCAGCCGTGGAAAACGTTCAGGATGGTGGCCGGTTGAAACGACCTTCACAACCTTGAAGCCGTATTTTTTGAGAATGGATGCGGCTCTTCCCGGTTCCCACAAGGTATAGTGGTCTGCTGGTGAATTCTGGAAGAAGCTCTGTGTGTTGAATCTTCCTGAAACGCCTGAAGCAGACGGTGTTGAGAAGGCAAACACGCCTCCTGTCTTTAAGATTTTTGAAACATTTCTGAGCACTGCGTCCAGATTCTGGAAATGCTCAATCACGTACCACATTGTAACAGCATCAAAACTCTTTACACCGAATTCAGCCACAGGATCAAATGCCGGGAATTTTGCACAGCTTGCAGGATAATGAAGCGTATTCTGAACATAGTCCACCGCTTCCTGTGACGCATCTGTTCCAAACACCTGCCACCCTGCATCATTTGCGGCATCCAGATATGGTCCAAAGGCACAGCCAATATCCAATACTGTCGGAGTCACAGCCTTGTGCTGACCTCTGTAAATATAGTCCACGATTGAGGTTCTTCTTACGCACTGTGACTTGATGTGCTTGAAGTCGTCCAAATATGTCTTTCCGTACTGCTTCTTGTAGTCAGCAAAGAAATAGTCCTCGTTGTAGTTTGTGTCCTCTCCGTTGATTGTCCAGGCCATGTAGAGCATTCCGCAGTTATGGCAGCGGCGGAATGTGTGCAATGTAGTTCTGGAAACAATAGGATCCACAAAGCTTGGATGATTGTTCTGGCATACCGGGCAGGAGAATCTTCGTCCCTGTGAAAGAACCTTAACAAATTCACCCAGACCTTTTCTCTCACCGTTTTTTGAGGCAACAGGAGAATCTGGATAAAGAGAATCAATGTTTTCAAGCAGAGAAAGGGCTGTGGAAGTGTTGATTGAATTTGCGCTCATGCAGGCAAAGTTGTATTTTTGTGCCAGCTGAACGTGAAGAGGTGTTGTTCCAAGAAGTAGAACTGCACAACCTGCAGCCAAAGCTTCAAATGCAGTGAATCCATAGTGAGTTATTACCACATCATATTTGAAGAGCTGCTCCCTTAAGTTGTGAACAGGCGGCGTGAACTCAACCAGATTTCTGTAGTTTTCCGGTATTCTTGAAGATGCATTCTCATCATTGGAGATTGCCGTTACCTTTATGTTTCTTTTTCCACATTCCTCAATGATTGCATTTACCGTTGGAACAACCAGATCAGCAGGATCTTCTCCACCAACTGTAACAAGAATTGTCTTTATGTCTGAAAATTTACTGAGTTTAGGTTCCTTTCGCACATTTTTTGGCAATGTGACAAATGAAGGTTCAGTGATATTTGCAGGACGAGCCAGACCGTACGAAGGAATTATGTCCACAAGACAGTCACAAAGGTCTCCGTTTAGTGAACCTTCATCAATTGCTGCCAATGGAGCCCGTTCTGCAAGCTTAAGTGCAAAATCTCTTTCCAATGTGAAGGCGTCTGTTATGATCATGGCATAGTCGCCCTTTTCTGGAAGCTGGTTCACAAGCTGTGTATCACAAAGACCGTTTTCTCTGGCCTCTGTTAAAAGTTCGTCAATTTCTGCCAGTCCCGCATCATCAGGAATATATACATCCGCACCTGTATCCAAGGCGATTGAAAGACAACGGCGCAAATGTCCTGTACCTTTTCCTTTCTTTACACATGGAACGCATAGAATTGGATTTTCAATAAGAGGATCCTCAAAAACAGAAAGAATCTGCTGGCTTGTATAAGGCTCTTTTACAGGATTTTCTTCTGAAAAATCATTTCCTGAAATTTTCTTTACGATTGCCAGCGCCCTTCTGTAATCTGCACGGGTATCTATTGTGGTTCTAAGCTTTGGATAACTCCATTCTGCAGGGGAAGGAATCATGACGCTGTTGAAATTTTCCGGATGGTTGTAGAGAGATGGCCCAACATGCTCATGATCATATGGATCTTGTGTAAGTTCCCTGGCACGAAGAAGTGAATGAGCGTCGAACATTTCAACACCGCTTCCATGAGGCAGGTTCTGGTATGTGATATAGTCGCACTTGCTGGTCTCATTTCTGCGCTTGTACTGCTCAACCAGTGAGGAAGCGGCTTCGTAAAACAGGAATGGATTGTCAGCTGTGGCACGAATCACAACATCAGCACCAGTTTTTTGTATGAGAAGACAGTATCGTTCAAGAACATCTTCCAAAGGCCCCTTGAATACCTCAAAGCCGTTTCTTTCACAGATTGGTTTAAGTGCCTCGTAGGAATCTTCATCAGTGGCAACATAATATTCTTCTGCCGGAACTTTTTTCATTGAAGCCAAAGTCCAGTCAAGGACAGTCTTGCCACCAAGTGGAAGCAAAGCCTTTCCAGGAAGCCTTGAAGAAGAGAGCCTGCACTGAACCGCAACTATAGTTTTCATTTATCTATTACTCCAATTTTCAACGAGATTAACTGCATCCCGTCTGAAACAGTATTTATTATTCTCAACCCATTCCTGGGCTTCCTTAAACTGAGCCTTAGCCTCAAAGAAACCGCAGGAAGAACTTTTTAAAAACACAAAAAATGACAACCGCGGAATAAATCCATGATCCTCATTATACCTTGGTACCAGATTTTTCAGATAAAATCTATTGGAACTAAGGCCTGCCGTGGAATCCATTGAAGGAAATGCCTCATTGTAGCAGAGGCTGAAGGCTGTTGAAAAAACAATTTCTTCACCCCAAAGCCACGCCCGAAAAGCCAGATCAAGGTTCTGCCAGTAAGGCTTTACAATTGTATAATCAAAGCCGCCAAGATCGATGAACTTTTTTCGGTTGTACAGTCCAATATAATCAAAAGGAATCAAATCTGGAAGACCGTCTGAAACCGTTGCCGTGGACTGAAGCTTTAATGAGCCTTTGTGAATGGATGGTGAAAAAAGCACTGGAAATGCAATTCCGCCCCTTTCCAAAAGTCTTGGCGCAATGCAGTAACGGTTCATTTCAATCAGATTCTGGCACAAAGTTGAGGAAATGACATCGTTCTGAAAATCCAATGAATCCCTCAGAACCAGAAAATATTCCGACTTGATCTCACCCACGGCCATGTTGATAAGTTCTCCGTCTGAAGTCTGTTCCAGCGGTATTATGAACTTAACGAAGGCATAGCGCTTGGAAAAATCGTCCATATTGTAGTTTTCAGGATCGGTCTCAATGGAGACAATTTCCCTGAAGCCGCAGCGGGCAAGATTTTCTATCATTCTGGAACGGTTCTGGCTCCAGCTCTTATTGATAAGGATGGCTGCGGCATTCACACGACAACCTGGAACCGCTTCCTTACCACCGAGACTAACCATATCTATCTGATGCTGATTAAAAATTAAAGGTATAGTGCTCATCGCATATTCCGCAGCATTCAGAATAGTTTTTGTTTATATGATTTTGCAGGTTTTCATTCAATTTTGCCCAAACTGCTTCCAGCCCCTCCTCAAAAACGTTTCCAAGAGGATTCTTAAAGCACTGAAGGCACATTGGAACAGAACCGTCGGCCAGAATCACCATGTCACGGCGAAGATGCCAGCAAGGATTTCTGTCCAATGGAGAAAGATCTGCTGATTTTTCATCGCTTAGAAGACCGCAGAAACTGTTGTATTTTTGAATGATGAACTGTCCCTTTGAAGGATTTTCCTTTTCCTTCCAGAATCTGTAGAAGGATTCAAGGCTTGGCTCGTTGATTTTCATTCTTACAAGCTGAGGATATACCCGGCCTTCAAAGTATTTTTCAAGAAGCACAATTGAATTCAAAGCCCTGTCAAATTCACATTCCTCACAGCCATGAATTTTTGAGTACAGAGTTTTGTCCATGGCATCAAGGAGAACAATCCAGTCAATTCTGTTTTTGCCGGTTTCACAAAGTTCACAAGCAATTTGTTCAGTAAGCAATGTGCCGTCAGTTTCAATTAAAAGCGAAAGTCCATCATATTTGAGCACTTCCTTTGCAAATTCCACAAATTTTGGATGAAGCAAAGGTTCTCCAAAGCATGAAAGCGAAACCACGGCTTTTTTTGAAGTTTCAGCAATCTGAGCCACGACCTTTGCAAATGAAGCAAATTCCATGTCCGCAGAAACGGAAAGTTCGGGCTCATAGCAAAGTTTGTGGTTGTATTTTCCGGAAATCTGAACATTATAGAAGGCCGGAACAGTTTTTAGAACAGACGGCAGTTTTGAGGCTGTGTCACAAAGTTCAAGGAGATTAATTTCACCTGGATTGGCTTTATTTTCGCCAAGCTCTTCGTAAAGATTCTTGCAGGCCAGATGGTTTATTTTTGAAGAAGACTCAAATTCAAGCCGAAGAAGACGGTAATCCTTGTCCGCAATGACTGTCTCAATTTCAAAAGAATTTATGTCACCGCTCATTATTGAAAAAAGTCCGTCACGGCTCATAGGCTTGTCCGCAACATTTTTTTGAGCTGAAGTGCACAGTGCTGAAATAATTCCAGCAGCCCCGCGATCAATCACTTCCGGGCAAACTCCGTATGGATAGCCGTCGGCAAAAGTGTATTCAGCTGAATATTTTGTGTGAGTTTCAATAAGCTCATTTGTAAGTGCCGTATTCAAAAATGGAGTGTCGGCAAAGGAGATGACACCGTAGTCAGAATTGTTTTTGGAAAGCACTGCAGAAACTTCAGCAGCAAAATCTCCCCTGGTCCAGTCATTTTTGGAAACAATTTTTGCAGATTTTGCGATTTGAGCTGCACATTCAGAAAGGGCCTTTTCAAGCCGGTCTTTGTTCTCCTCAGAAACAAAAACAGAAAGGTTCTTGCAATCCGGAACCTTTGCCGCCCATTCAAGGACAAGATCAAAAGCAGATTTAGAATCAAAAGCCTTTTCAAAAGCAAAATCAGAAAGTTGTGCTGCAAACAAAATTACGGTGTTTTCCATAATTTCTATTTTAGTACAGATTTTCTAGTAATTCAATTGAAAATGAAGTGACGCCTTTCTTCGGCTTTCTAAACCTTTAGCTTTCTGCTAATATAATTTCTATGCCAAATTCAGTTCCAGCAGATGCAGTTTTTACCGTAAGCAACCTCACCTTTGTACTTAGAGAAACCCTGGAGGCAAATTTTGCAGGCCTCACTCTTGAAGGTGAAATTTCCAACTACAGACCGAACGCTTCAGGTCACCTTTACTTTACGTTAAAGGATGAAGGAGCCTCAATCAGTGCGGTAATGTTCCGTGGAAATGCCTACAAGCTGAATTTTGTGCCGAAAGACGGAATGAAGGTTCGGGCTACCGGCTCAATTACGGTGTATGCACCTCGAGGACAGTATCAGATTGTCATAAACAAGATGGAAATTGCTGGCGCGGGAAACATTCTTCAGGTTCTGGAAGAACGAAAGCAAAGACTGGCAGCTGAAGGACTGTTCAACCATGACAGAAAAAAGCCAATTCCATTTTATTCACAGAGAATCGGAATCGTAACAAGTCCAACTGGTGCCGCTTTGAGAGATATTCTTCAGATTACAAGAAGACGAAATCCAGGAGTTGATGTGGTGATTCTGCCGGCATTGGTTCAGGGGGAGGGAGCCGCTGTTACAATCGCAAACATGGTTAAAACAGCAAATGACTTCAACCTGTGCGATGTTCTGATTGTTGGTCGTGGCGGAGGCTCCCTGGAAGACCTTTTACCTTTTAGTGAAGAAATTGTTGTTCGCTCAATTGCAGATTCAAAAATTCCAGTTGTGAGCGCAGTTGGACACGAAATTGACTGGTCACTAGCTGATTATGCGGCAGATATGAGAGCTCCAACTCCATCTGCAGCTGCTGAACTGGTGGTTCCAAAACAGAGCGATCTTCTGCAGGAACTTTCAGGGTATAAAAACGAGCTTTACACTCAGATTTCCTCAAAGGTGGAAAGACTTAAGCTTATGATAAAGTCTTTTGACGTGAACAACATGGAAATCAGATTCCGATCAATTCAGCAGCCTCTTCTGAACCGTCTTGAAAATGCCAGGGAAAACCTGCTTTCTGGAATAAATGACAAAATCAAGGACACCAGAAACTTTATCCAGCAGAGCGTGAGCATTCTTGAAGGTGCCAGCCCTCAGACAATTCTGAACCGCGGCTATTCTATGGTAAGAACACCGGAAGGTAAAATTGTACGAAGCCAACAGGATGTCTCTTCGGGAACAAAGCTTCAGATTTACCCTGCCAGCGGAATGATTTCAGCAACCGTAGACTGATTTTTGCACTGATTTTTTGAACAGAACGGATTTTTGATTCTCAATTTATTTTGCATCAATGTAGCTTGAAGCGGAATTTTCAGATGCTTCAGATTGATTCAAATTTTCTTCACGATTCTTTTTCTGAAGATCCAGTTTTTTCTGATAAAGAATCTCATTTTCTATTGTTGCCAATGCTGTTCTTGCCCGTTTATCTCCGGTCTGTGAATACAGCTTCTGCATTATTTGGCCAGAACGTTCAAATTCATTCTGCTGCATCAACAGCATTGCCCCGTTGTAACCAGCCTCAAAATTTCCTGTAAGTTCATAGCACTCAACATATACTTCCGCAGCTTTTGAAATCGAATTTCTTTCAACAAATTCATCAGCCAGTGCCATTTTTGACTTAACCGCTTCATCCTTTGACTTATTCTTCAGCAGCTTGACCTGTCTTGTTACGGTGTATGGTTTGATTTTGCGCATTATTTCGTTTATGAGGGAATTGAAGTCGGATTTCAACATTTCCACAGTTGAGGTCATTCGTTCATGTTTTTCAAGCCAACCAGTAGAGCGCTCAAAATACTGAGTTTTATCCGCATAAACAGAACCGTTCTTTGCATCCACGATTGTATACTGAACTCGAAGCGAGACTATTTTTTTATGCTCCTTGACCATGACCTTTTTATTGCTGACAATTTTTTCAGCTTCCCGTTCTTCATAATCCACATGGAAATCCGTAAGCTCACCGCTAACATAAACTTCACAAGGCACATCACGGCCTTTTTTCAGACTGTCCGCAACCAGTTTTGAATCAATGAATTCAAAATATCCTGAATTTACCAGCGAAGAGCGGAGATTATCTTCAATATATCTTGAACATTTCTGTAAATCAGGATCACCCAGAGTTGCGTTGGCTGCATTCAAAATCAAATCTGTAAAAAATTCAGTTCCGGATTTTCGTTTACGTCCCTTATACAAATTTGGCATTACGCTGGTTTCATTTCTGAATGGCACAACTGAAATTTTTCTGGCACCGTGAAGATCCAGCTCGGCAGGTCTCTGAACATTTACGCTCACTGTAGAAGCACAGCCGGCAAGCAGAACAAGTGAAAACAAAAATCCAAAATCTATGATTCTTCTGGAAAAAGCTTTTTTATAAATTTTCATATCCCTAATTTTAACACAGTGTGACAACATAAACAAAATTTGCTATCATATTTTCTATGAAATCATTTGAAGAAAATCTTACCAGACTTGAACAGCTCACAGACAATATTCGCCGCACAGATATTTCCCTTGAAGATGCCCTGGCAAATTTTGAGGAAGGAATCAAGCTGGCAAAAACTTTGGAGAAAGATATAGAAAAAATTGAAGGCAAAATTCAGATTCTTATGAACCAGCCTGTTGCTCCAAAGTCTGAATCAGGCGCTCCACAGATCAGCATTGATCCACAGCTGGATTTGTTCACAGGCGCAGACGCCATGACTGGTACTTCAGGAGCACCGGAACAGGGCTTGCGTCAGTAACTTAATTTTGCGCCCAACTTTTCAAAAATAACAATATCAGGAAACAAAATGTCAGAACCAACTCCAAAAGCACATAGACCAGTCCGTCAGCTTAGTGTTGACGTTGCAAGAAAAATTGCGGCAGGTGAAGTAATTGACCGTCCAGCTGCCATTGTTCGTGAGCTTTTGGACAACGCCGTAGATTCCGGGGCAAACTCAATCACTGTTGAAATCAATGGTGGCGGCATAGACAAAATCAGAATCGCCGACAATGGCTACGGCATGACAAAAGAAGACCTTCAAAACTGTGCCCGCCCCCACTGCACCAGTAAAATCACAGACAGCCAGGACTTAATGAACCTGACCACTCTGGGATTCCGTGGAGAGGCACTGGCTTCAATTGCCGCAGTTTCAAGGCTTTCAATTTCCAGCGGCACAAACCGAATGAAGGCCTCCATCACCGAGGACCACATAATAGAAACAATTCAGCCGGTTCAGAACGGACGTGGAACCATTGTTCAAAGCGAAGGACTTTTTGAGAATTTTCCTGCACGCAGAGTATTTTTAAAGCGGCCTGCCTCAGAAACCATGATGTGCCGCGAAGTTTTTGTAGAAAAATCACTTCCACGAACGGACATTTCATTCAGGCTCATGGTGGACGGATCAATTCGCCACGATTTGCCTGCAAATGTAACTTTAGCAGAGCGTTTTGTACGGGCACTGGAATTAAAAGAATCATCACAGCTTTTTTCTGAATTAAAGGCAGAAGGAACTGAGGCAGACGGAAAATCAAAATGGAGTTTTAAGCTTGTAATTGGAGAGCCTTCAGTTTACAGAAGCGACAGAAAAAACATCTTCATTTATGTGAACGGCAGAAGGGTTCAGGAATATTCTCTGCTTCAGGCAATTGAATACGGATGTCAGGGATTTTTTCCAAACGGAGTTCACCCTGTTGCGTCCCTTTTTCTTCAGATTGATTCTAAGCTTGTAGACTTTAATATACACCCGGCTAAAAAAGAAGTCCGATTCAAGGATATTTCTTCAGTTCACCACGGCGTAAGTTCAACTGTCCGCACATATTTCAAAAGCTACAGCATCAAGGCATCCAATGAAATTCTGGAAGAAGAAAATGATACAAATAAAGTTTCAGAAAAACCCGGAATGCAAAGCTTTGATTTTGTGAACGAAACTCAAAACCAATCTTCATCTTCACCAAGCATTTCTTCACTGGCTGCAATGGCATTTGGTGGAATTAGTGGAGCAGGAATTAGTGGAACTGGAATTAGTGGTACTGAAACCAGAGTTGGTGGAATCAGTGGAACTGGAATTAGTGGAGTTGATAAAGACTCTTCTGAAACACCTGCACGAAGCTATAATACTTCCCACAGTTCCAGAATCGGAGATTTTTCTTTTGGAGGAATTTCTAAATCCTACACAGAAAAGGTCGCTCAGCCAGAACCATTTCAAGCTCCAGTTGAGAATCATGAACCAGCCATACCAAATTCCAATTCACAATCTTCATTTCCTTCAACTTTTTCTTATTTTGGAACGATTTTTGGAACATTTCTTCTGGCGCTCTATAACGAAACTTTCTATATAATAGATCAGCACGCGGCACATGAAAGAATCAACTTTAACAAAATTATGGCCGGAGGAAGTGAAAGACAGCAGCTTCTGGTTCCTTATGAAATCACCACAGAATCAAATTCAGAAGACAAATATTTAGAATCCATAAAAACAGTTCTGGAAACTTCCGGTTTTTCTGCAGAAAACAAGGGAAATGGAAAATGGGAAATCAGCTCAATTCCTGCCAGATTCACGCTGTCCCAGCAGGAGCTTCAGGAAGCACTTTTAAATGAACGAAAATCACCTGAAGAAATCATCTATCATATTGCCGCAACCACAGCCTGCAAAATGTCCGTAAAAGACGGAACAATTCTTGGTCCAGAAGCAGCCGCAAAACTGGCATGGGAAGCCCTTCAGCTAAAAGATCCTCACTGCCCTCATGGACGCCCGGTATGGACCACAATGACCAGAGAAGAGCTTTTTGCAAGAGTCAGACGAACTTAAAGTTACTTTGCATCAACAGGCGTGGGGCTTCCTCTGTAAAGCTTAAAATCAACCCGTCTGTTGTACTCTTTGTTAGGAGTTTTTCCGTCACCAGCCTCAGCACCGATTCTTGCAGCAGAAATTCCTTTTTTTACAAGTGCCTGCTTAACAGATTCAGCCCGGTTCAATGCCAGAACTTTTTCAGCCTTTGACCATGTGTCTCTGTCAGGATTTACATAGCCTGTAATTATTATATTGCAGTCACCATATTCTTCACTATTGAGAATATCGTACACCTGATTTATTGTTTCCTGATTTGAAGCACTGGAAGTCAAAGCAGCAGAATTAATTTTGAATGAAAGGTTCGGAATCTTGATGTCGATAGTTCCATCTTTTTTTTCAACTACGGTAACTTCAGTGGCAACAACAGGAGGCTCTTCCTCATCCATTACTGGTGGAAGATCATCAAAGTTGTAGTCATCATAACCGCTGTCCATTCCATTATTTTTCTTAGCCTTTTCCGCTTCTTCAGCAGCTTCGCGGGCCTCTTCTTCAGCTTTAAGTCTAGCTTCCTCTTCTGCCGCTTTTCTTGCTTCTTCCTCAGCAGCAAGTCTAGCCTCTTCCTCAGCCTCCTGTTGTTGCCACTGAAGTTACCGTAGTTGAAAAAAAAGATGGAAC
>JAGHUJ010000108.1 GCA_018064905.1 Candidatus Treponema equifaecale | reverse complement strand
GGAAGTGAATAGAATAGGTCATCTCGAGCGAAACAAAGTGAAGTCGAGAGATCTACAAAAAAGATTTCTCCATTCCGCTTCGCTCCAGTCGAAATGACAACTTTCTGCGTAATTTCGACTGGTTCAATCGACGCAGAAATTATGTTTATCTTTCCTGAACTACTTCTGTTACTTCTGGAACAGCGTCCTTCAAATAGCGTTCAATTCCCATTTTAATTGTCATAGTAGCCATTGGACAGCTTCCGCAGTGACCAGTAAGGCGAAGATGAACTCTGTTTTCCTCGTCAATGCTGATAAATTCCATATCACCGCCGTCAGCCTGAAGCTGTGGTCTGAACATTTCCAAAGCTTCCAAAACTGTTGCTTCCTGTTCTTTTGTCATAATTTCCTCCAGTTGAATTTTTTTTCTGACTTCATTTTAACCTAAAATATGCCGAAGATAAAGGTAAGAGGATTTTTACTTTTTATGAAAAAGATTTTTTGGAAATTTTTAATGATATCCATTTTTGCTGCAGTTTTCACAACTTCCTGTTTTTTGATGAATGATGAAGAAGATGACAAACTGGAAGCACCTACAATTTCTGTATTTGAAAACAGAGCTTATTCAATAAGTTCAGAAGTTCCGGCAAACACAATTACTGCAAACATTTTCAGACAGTCCAGCACTGACAAGGATTTCGACAACGAAAAGAATATTTCAACAGAAAATATTGGTCAGGCTGTACCACAACCATCGGACGCAGCACCAATATCATATCTGACACATGCAGTTTCATTCACAGATACTTTTACTGAAGAAAACAAGTATTACAGATATGCAATCCGTTTTTATGATGGAAGCCTTTACACATGGACACATTATTCGCCAGCCTGTGATGGAAAAGGTATTGCTGAAGCTTCAATTGAATGGACTACAAAAGAAATGACATTCAAAAGAAGTGACGACGAATCAGTTTACTCACTGTCACTGAGTGGAACCATTACAATTCCAAATGAATTTACAAAACTTGCCGTGGTTTTAAATAATGGAAAAATTTCAAAGCCATTTCCATTGGAATTTGAAAAAGATACAAGTGAAGATTCAGAAACAACTTATGCAGTAAAAAACATTGTAATTGAAAAGCTTCAGAAAACTTTGACAGATGATTTTTTTGATAAAAAACTGGCCGTACTTGGTTTGATTGCAATCAACGAAAGCAAAATCACAAACATCAACTATTACTGGACAAACCTTCTGAAATTTGAGAAGCCAGCAATTGATTCTGAAGATACAGAAGATTTTATGGTTCCGCCACCAGAAAAGACAGAAAATCCTATGCTGTTTTCAATTAGATAGCGGAATTTATGCACTGATTGCGTGAATTAAATTTTCAACGGTTTCCTTGATGCCAGAAATGTCATGGCTGTTGAGAACAGAAAGCTCAAAAATTGAAGATTCAATCAACCCGTAGAACATGTTGTTGACCTGTTTTACGGGCATTTTTTTGAACTCGTTGCGTTTCTGCCCTGCAATAATGATCATGCTGAGAAGGTGTTTTGCACGAAGAACGCGACGGTTCACCAGTTCCTCAATATTTTCACCGGTTTTCTGAAGGTTAATGAGATAAATCAGAAGTACGTTGAAGAGAGGCTTGTTTGCAGAACATGTGTCGATGAGCCAGAACATCATTTTTCTAAGACATTCTGTTGCAGTAAGTTCCTTGTCCTTGATGATTTTACGAAGCTCAACTTCCATTTCAGCCGACATCTGCTTGATGCTCCAGCTGAAAATTTCCCGCTTGTTCTTAAAATAAATGTAGAGGGTTGTTCTTGTAATACCGCAGGCATCAGCGATTTTCTGGAAGGTTACATCGTCATAGCCTTCCTTTGTGAAAAGCTCCAGAGATTTTTCGAGAATTTCATGCTTTCTTTTGTCGTGCTCTACAACAATTGCCATTAGTATTCTCCTTTGCTTGAACCACGGTCACTGCGGATATTGCGGTTTCTGAACTTTCCATCGCGGTGGCTGGCATTTTCCTTGCGCTGGTTGAACTTTCCCCCGCGCTGGTTAAACTTGTTTTCACGGTGGTTGAGCTTGTCGAAACCACGTTTCTTTGCCTTTTCTGTACCGTTGTAAATATAGAAGGTTGTATCCAGATTTCCGGCCTTAAGATCTTTAAGAATAGACGCGTAGTGACCGATGCATTCCTGGAATTTTTTGTTTGCAGTGATTACGCCCATTTCCCAGCCTTTGAATTCTGTGAAAAGTGAAGCCATATCTGTGTAAAGCTGCTGAGCTTCTGCTTCTTCACCAAGGCGTTCACCGTATGGAGGATTACAGATGATGAGTCCTGATTCATAAGGAGCCGTAATATCTTTGAAATCAGCCACATCAAAGTCAGGGCGTTCAATTTTTGCGTCTGAACCAATCATCTGCAAAGCACGGCCAGCCATTACGCAGGCATGTTCAGCATTTGTTCTGGCACGGTTAACGGCACCTGGATCAATGTCAGTTCCAGTAATGCGGCATTCAACATCTGTACGGATTTTTTCAGCTTCTGCACATTTGATTTCGCGGGCACGATTTGCATTAAAGATTGGAAGAGTTTCCATAGCAAAACGGCGGCCAAAACCAGGAGCTACATTATGAGCATAAAGACAGGCTTCAATTGGAAGAGTTCCTGAACCACAGAATGGATCATGAAGCGGAGTTTTTCTTCTCCAGAGCATGAGCTGAAGCATAACGCTTGCAGTTGTTTCGCGGAGAGGAGCCATTCCGCCGTCAGTTCTGTAACCGCGCTTGTGGAGTGGAAGTCCGCTCAAATCAAGGCAAACCTGAGCCTCGTCTTCAGTGATAAAAACGCGTACATCATGCTGATCACCAGTTTCCGGCATTACGGACATGTGCCATACATCGCAAAGTTTTGTATAGATTGCCTTCTGAATAATTCCCTGAATTGCGTGCTCTGAATTAAGCTGTGATTTATAAGTTCTAACCTTGTCTACAACAATTTTTGAGTCTTTTTTGAGAAAATCCTGCCAGTTGATGTCATAAGTTCCTTCAAAAAGCTGGTCAAAGTCTTCTGCGTGATAGCGTGCCATTTCAAGATAAACACGATCTGCAGTGCGGAGACAAAGATTTGCACGGAAAAGAGCGTCATCATCACCAATAAAGAAAACGCGGCCTGGGGCGTTGCCATTTAATTTATAGCCAAGAAGTTTGATTTCGTTTCCAAGAATTTTTTCTGCGCCAACTGCGCAAAGTGCCACCAAATTGTTCATAAAATGCCGTCCTCTTGCCGCTCTTCCTCTGATACGGCACGCTGAATTTAAATAGTGAAAAAGATGTCACCTTGAGCGGAGTCGAAAGGTCTACAATTTTCTATAACTATTTATTTTGACATTTTATCAGATTTTGTCATTTTAGAGAATAGGTTTTAGAAGATTTAATTCTTTATGAAAGTATTGTAATGAGCTGAACTGGACCCTTGCATTTAATCTTATGTTTGGATTTCTCTGGTTTCGTAAAATTTCTTTTCTGTAGTATGAAAGATATTTTTCAAATGCCTTTAAAATTTCTTCATCTTTAAAATGAATTGCCTGATAATCAATATTTCTTATTTCTGGTCTTTTTGTTTTATCCACAAATAATTCTTCGTTAAGAATTACGGATTTCTGAAAATCCAGACCTGCACGAATTTTTTCATCCGTTATATAACAGTCTTTGTTGTTCTGATTGACATGGCTTCTAAATGGAATCGCAAATTTCTTGCCGCAACTTTCTACAATCAATACCGAATATGGACGATCTTCTTTATTAAGAATTTCTTTACAATTTTTATATTTTTCGTAGAATTCTTTTGAAAGATAACAGATTTCCAATTTTCATCTCTCCATGAAAAAGGCCCTGTATTTCTACAGAGCCATCATCAACTGAGCTTCTTTATTTTGCCAGGACACGCTCTATGTCCTCTTCATCTAGATTAAATTTATATAAGAACTCAGAGAAAGTCAATAAAAATCAGAAGATTTTGAATTTGTAGCTGAGGGAAAAGTCAA
Source organism: Candidatus Treponema equifaecale (assembly GCA_018064905.1). Lineage (GTDB taxonomy): Bacteria > Spirochaetota > Spirochaetia > Treponematales > Treponemataceae > Treponema_D > Treponema_D equifaecale. The sequence goes on along the minus strand of JAGHUJ010000108.1, from coordinate 15,607 downwards.
AATAATGTTCAGCGGCACCACCGTCAACAGTTGAATTTTTTGTTTTTGCAGGATCAAATTTTTTAGTTTTTTTATAGCTTTTATAGGTTTGCTCATAATCATCTCCACGAAGAATATTCATACAAACCCAATTTGCACTAAAATTAATAGAGTTTCTTGAATTTATTCTATATGAAGCTTCTGCACTGCATTTTATGGTTTTGAAATATCCTGGAGTGGCATCAAGATAAGCAGAACCGTCTTCACCATTATTTAAATAATGAATATCAATTGATTCTACATAAGTGTAAGGTGATATCCTAAATCCAAGTCCTACATCAATTTTATCCTTAAATGTAAAATATGAATTCATTCCAAACCAGGGTGTGTAACTTTGACGTATATAATCAATTACACTTTTTCCAGAAAAGCTATATGTAGGAGTTGTGGCTGATTCATAAGGCAAATAATGATTACCCGAATAACTGCCGTACCATGCAGATCCGTTTCTGGCATTGAAATAGAATTTTTCATAATTAAATGCAATTAATGGTCTTAATCTGATTTTTAATATTTCGTTTTTGAAAATGTCAAAATCATAGCCCAAATCGACTCCGAATAAAAAATCATATTTCAAAAAATTGTCGCTTATTGAATAATTTGTTTTGTACTGATAGGCTTCGGTGCCAGATTTTTCTACATTTAACCAGTCAGAATCATCCATCTGTCCCGAACTTTTTGGAATTGCGGCAGTAAATTTAAAGTCAGCAAAAAGTTTTTTGTAGCCAGTTTCTATCTTTCCACCAAGATAAAATTCATTTTTAACATCCCAGTTCAGTTCACTAAGCTTATCATCGCTGTAATCACACTTTTTCAAAAAAACATACTCATCAACCTGCCCGTTTTTAAGCCCAACCAAAGGCTCTACAGAAAGGTGGAAGTCATGAGAAAATGCAAAAAAAGAGAATTGAAAAACAACGAACAAAACTGAAAATATTTTTTTCATAATCTATAAATTTCCTAAAATTATTGGGATTAGACTTTGTGCATCTTCAATTATCGTGAAGGCATAAGGGGCACGACGAAGTCCCATTTTATCTGAATTGGAGGTCGCAAATTGCGACCTCCAATTTTCGAACTCATATTCATTCAACTGGAACATGAATCTTTCTGGAAATCGTTCAATGTTTCTTTTAACCTGCTCGTTCAATCGCTTGGTTTCAACACCATAAAGCTCTGCAAGGTCACGATCAATCATTACCTGTTGATTTCGTATGATGTGAATTCTGTTTTCGATTTTGATTTGCTGAAGCTCTCTCTCCATTGACTTTCCTCTAAGGTCGCAAATTGCGACCTTAAAAATTCAAAACCAGTCGCATTTTGCGACCAGTTCAGACTCATATCAAATTTATCGGCAGAAAATTACTCGGAAATTGGGTTTACTCCAAATACGTTTGAAAGTTGTTTTCTTGTGGCTTCCATGTCCTTTGAATATGGTGCCGTGAAAGTCATTTTTTCGCCGGTTGTTGGGTGAGTTACCGTGAGCTTGTATGCGTGAAGTGCAAGTCGGCTCAAAAGTGGGCGTTCTTCTGCTTCATTTCCGTTCCAGCGCTTTTTGATTTCACTGAGTTTAACCGGGTGCTGGTTTCCGCTGTAAAGTGGATCACAAACGATGCTGATTCCAAGACTCTGCAGGTGAACGCGAATCTGATGTGTGCGGCCAGTGTGTGGTTTTGCTTCAATCCAGCTGTAAGGGCCACAGTTTCCAAGATTTTTAAAATCTGTAATGGCAACTTTTCCGTGGGTTTTGCTTACGATTGTTCTGTGGCGGTTGTCTCCGTCTACCAGAAGCTTTGCATCAACTTTTTTTTCTTCCCAAAGCGGATGTCCAAGGACCAGTGCATGATATGTTTTTTCAACTTCACGATTTTCAAACTGCATTGAAAGGTTTCTGTGAGCTTCCGGATTTTTTGCATAAATTACGCAGCCAGAAGTGTCTTTATCGATTCTGTGAACTGCGAAGAGCTTTCCAAATTCTTTTTCTGCTTCCAGATCAAGCCGAGGCGCATCCTCATCATAACGGTCAGCCGCAATCAAAAGTCCAGAACGCTTGTTCAAAACCACAATATCATCATCATTGTAAATAACAGTGTAATCAGGTGTAAATTTCATGGGAAAAGTATAACAGAAAAAATTGAAATGGACTATGGAAACTGTTTCTTAATATTGAATCTGCTACAATACACCAATTTCTTTGAGCCATGGAAGCAAATCTTTGTCATTCCAATGAGTTGCCTTCATTATTTTTGAATTTTCTTTCATTCCAAAACCGTGGCCGCCTTCCGGATAGTTCACAAATTTATGGGGAATGTTTTTTTGGGCCAATGCTTTTTCAAGCCGAACTGAATTTTCGTAGATTACAACCGGATCATCATGGCAGGCAAGAATAAAGGTGGGCGGCATATCATCAGGAACGTTCATTTCCATTGAAAACTCGTCCTTCATTTTCTGTGAATAATCATGTCCCCAAAAATTCCAGGGTCTCCAGCCTTTGTTTGCATTTGGTTCAGACCATTGGTGACCAAGAAGACTGCGACGGCTCCATTTGTGTGAAATATCGTCCTGCATTGTTACAACTGGATAAATCGGCATTACAAAATCAGGTCGTACGCTCTGTTTCTTAATTTCTTCGGGCAATTTAAGTTTTAAAAGTTCATTATGAGTTGAAGCAAATTCTCCAGCCATTGCAACAATGTGGCCACCTGCAGAATATCCTATTGCTCCGATTTTATTTTCATCAATTCCAAACTCTTTAGCATTTGCACGAATGTAAGCCATGGCAAGCTGCAAATCTTCCAGCTGATCAGGATAGTGATGGCAATTGTAGGCAACCCTGTAACGAAGCACAAATGCCTTTACACCAATTGAATTGAACCAGCGGGCACTGGCAAAACCTTCATGGGGCATTCCTAGATGATGGTAACTTCCACCTGGACAAACTATCACGGCTGGAAGTTTTTTTTCAGAATCAATTTTTTCAGCTGGGATTTTGTCGCAAACATAAAGAACCGTGTCCCTCATCTGAGTTTCCATTTCTGGAACACCATCCCAAAGATAAATTTTTTTTGAATAATCCTTGGAAAAACTAAAATTCAAAATAAAAGCAGAAAAAATAAAAAATAACGGTATTTTTTTTGACAAAAATCGACTCATTGTTAAAATATAACAGAATTTACAAAAATCAAAAAGATAAAGGAACAGTTGAAAAAATGATAAGATTCAACAACGACTACAATCACGGAGCTTTGCCACAAATTCTGGAGGCTCTTTCTTCAACAAACGACACAGCCTTTGGTGGCTACGGAACTGACGACCTTTCTGAAAGTGCAAGGAAAGAAATCAAAAAATATCTGGATTTTCCGGAAGCCCAGGTTCATTTTCTCATTGGTGGAACTCAGGTAAATTACGTTGCAATCGCTTCAATGCTCAGGCCATTTCAGAGCGTAATCTGTGCAGAATCAGGCCACATCAATGTTCACGAAACAGGTGCCGTTGAAAATACTGGCCACAAAATCATAGGACTTCCACACGTTGACGGAAAAATCAGTGCAGCTCAAATAGAAAAAATTGCAGCTGATTTTGAAGAAAGTCCGGTTCAGGAACACATCACCCAGCCAAAAATGGTTTACATTTCTCAGCCAACAGAATACGGCACAATTTATTCAAAGGAAGAATTGATTGAAATAAGCTCAACCTGTGCCGCCCACGACCTTTACCTTTTTGTAGACGGAGCAAGACTTGGTTACGCATTGGGTTCAGCAGAAAATGACGTGACACTTTCAGATCTGGCAAACCTTACAGATATGTTCTACATCGGCGGAACAAAATGCGGCGCACTTTTTGGAGAAGCACTGGTAATCACAAACAAAGAGCTTCAGCCAAATTTCAGAAGCTACATCAAGCAGAACGGTGCAATGCTGGCAAAGGGCTGGCTTTTGGGAATTCAGTTTGAAACAATGTTCAAGGACGGACTTTATTTTAAGACGGCTGAACAGGCTTGCAAATGGGCTTTGGAAATTCGGGATGCCTTCCACAAAAAGGGAATAAAGTCTTACATAGAAAGTCCAACAAACCAGCAGTTCTTTGCAGTAACAGATGAAGTTAAGTCAAAGCTGGCTGAAAATTTCATTTTTGAAGACGAAGGAAAGACTCCAGAAGGCCTGAATATTATCCGTTTCTGCACAAGCTGGAGCACAAAGCAGGAAGAAGTGGACGAGCTTTTGAAAAAAGTCGGGGATTTATAAAAGCATTAGGGATTGTAGCGGGCGCGAAAGCGCGTGTTTTTGCGCAGCAAAAATACCTGGCCGCGAAAAGCCCGACCCTTCGCCCCTGGGCGAAGGGGAATGCCCTGCTAAAAAAATTTACTTAGTAGAAATATTACTTTTTACAACAATAGTCTGAGTTTTTGCATCGCGCAGAATATATTCAACTGAGATTTCGTCTTCTGCAATCTTTCCTTTTCCTACAGCTTCTCTTACAACAAGGTCAGCAATTTCTTTGTCACTTGCCTTAAGCAAAGCTTTCATAGGTGTTTCTTTATCAAGAGTAAGTGGTTTCTTTTCACAGGAAATAAAAATCAATGATACAAAAAAAGGAACTACAAGAAATTTCAAGATTTTTTTCATTTGTTTCTCCATAATTTACTTGCCAAATGACAAATTAGAATTTAAATGCTTCGTTTAAAGCGTCCATTGAAGCAAAAAACTTGTATTTATATGATCCTTCGCCAAAAGTAAGTTCAACAGCTGCTTTTTCATCACCAAAAACAACCATTTTGTCCTTCTTGTTTTCGATTTTGAAAAGCAAATTGTTCACATCAATATCTTTTTTGAAAAAATCCATGTTTTCCCATGACTTCATGGATGCAGTTTCGTCGTAAACAGTATCACCAAGCATCAAAACATAGTTGTTAATTTTTTTCTCACCATTTTCACCAGGAGTTACCACTGATAAAACCTCATTGCAGGCTGTTAACAAAAATGCGAACAGACCCAAAAAAAGAAACAATCCCAATCTCTTTTTCATATAATTCTCCCTGACTGATTGCCTGAGCTGTAATATCGCCAGCAACAAGTCTAAAATAAATGGGGCACAAAAATGTGCCCCAACTGTAACTAATTTCTATAGCATTTGAACTTAGTCAATTGCTGTCATGTCTGTAACTTCTTTTTCGTAGTCAACGCCTGGAACATCAAAACCGTTGATGTTAAGGAAGTCATGGCGAATTCCTTCAAGGTCCAGCATTTCAGCAACGTTTTCCTGTGTGATTGCAGGCATGATCTTGTCAACTTCGTTCTGAACTTTTGGATCAAGTTCCCAGTCGTCAATACGGATTCTTCCTTCTTCATCAACTGGAACGTTTCCATCAGCTGTGTAGAGGCGTTCTGTGAACAAGCGTTCCATCTGTTCCTTACAGCCTTCGTGTGATCCCTGTTCTTTCTGAACCTTAAAGAGACATCCGAGGTACATTGCAATTACAGGAATTACAGAAGATGAACGAGTGATGAGACCCTTGTTTACTGAAACCCATGCAGCTCCTCCAACCTTTTTGAGCTGTGTATCAATGTTCTTTGCACGTGCTTCAAGGTCAACCTTAGCCTGACCGATTGTACCGTCGCGGTAGATTGGGTGTGAATATTTTGGCCCGATGTATGAGTAAGCAACTGTCTTACAACCTTCAGCAATTACATCTGCTTCAGAAAGCTGTTTGATCCAGCGTTCCCAGTCTTCACCACCCATAACCTTTACTGTGTTAGGGATATCATCGCCTTCAGCAACTGGAGCTGCCATTTCTGAAAGTGTACCAGTCATCATGTCGAGAGCAGCACCCTTGAATTCCTGACCAATTGCCTTGATTACAGAGCGGTACATTACTTTTGTATCTGGATCTGTGCGAACTGGTGAAGCCAATGAGTAAACGATGAGGTCGAATTTAACTCCCCATTTTTTTGCTTCTTCAATTACAGCCTGACGACATTCATCAGAGAATGCGTCCATGTTGAATGTTGTTGATTTGAGTCCAGCTTTTGCAGCTGCACGGTCAAATGCCTTGTTATTGTAGAAACCTGGTGTACCACCCTTAGTTTCTGTAGCTTCTTTTTCAAATGAAACACCGATTGTGTCTGCACCATATTCAAAAGCTGCAGCAATTCGGCTTGAAAGTCCATAACCTGTAGAACATCCCAAAACAAGAACATTCTTTGGAGCCTTTGCATTTCCTTCTTTTGCAGATTTGATGCCTTTCTTTGATTTCTGTTCAGCCATCCATGCAATCTGGTTTTCTGTGTCCTTTGCACATCCAACTGGATGAGCGTTGATACAGATGTTTGAACGAATCATTGGTTTGATAACTGCCATTTTTAAACTCCTTTGCGGTATTTTCCGCTTTATTGTCATAAATAACTGATTTGTTTATTATGACACTTTTTCAAAAAATGTCAAATAAAATTTATACTCTCTTAAAAATAAGTGAAGTATTCACTCCGCCAAAAGCAAAATTGTTGCTCATTACATAATCAGTTTTGATTTCACGACCATTTCCGGTTATGTAATCCAATGGTGCACATTCAGGATCAACTTCTTTTAAATTCAGGTTTGGATGGAACCAGCCTTCATTCATCATGTTGATTGTTACCCATGCTTCCAGTGCACCACAGGCTCCCAGAGTATGTCCCGTATAGCTTTTTGTTGTTGAAACTGGAACAGAACGCTGGAACACGTCATAGGTTGCCCCGGATTCACACACGTCTCCGGCCACTGTTGCTGTTCCGTGAGTATTCACATAGCCGATTTCTTTTGAATCGATTCCAGCATCATCTATTGCAAGCCTGATTGCATTTGCAATTGTGTCACGGTTTGGTGAAGTGATGTGGGTTCCGTCTGTTGTTGAACCGAATCCAACCAGTTCTGCATAAATTTTTGCACCGCGAGCCTTTGCGTGTTCATATTCTTCAAGAATCAATGTTGATGAAGCTTCACCAACTACCAGTCCGTCCCGGTTTTTGTCATAGGCACTTGGAGAAAGCTCAGGTGTCTGATTTTTTGTTGAAGTTGAAAAGAGCGTATCAAAAACTGCAGTATTAACAGGTGTAAATTCATCTGCACCACCTGCAATCATTACATCCTGAAGGCCAAATTTTATTGCTTCATAGGCGTAGCCGATTGCCTGAGAACCAGAAGTACATGCAGTGTCCGTTACAATGATTCTTCCCTTAAGCTGATAGTAAACTTCTAGGTTTGCAGCACAAGTCTGAGGCATACACTTTACATAAGTTGTGGCACCAAGTTTTGAAGTATCGTGAGTAATCAGCATTGCATAAAAATCCATCAAAGGCATGATTGAACCGCTGGATGAACCAAATGCAATTCCCATTCTTCCACTTGTAAAAATTGGATCACCTTCTTTAAGCCCCGCACATTCCAAAGCACGGTCAGTTGAAGCAAGAGAAAGCTGTGCAACAGGACCCATGCCGCGGATTTTTTTTCGTGGATATTTTTCAGGATCCAGCTTAAAGTTATCCAACGGAGCAGCAAGTCTTGTGTTAAGCAAGGGATAGATTCCGTCCCATTCGCTCATATATCTAACAAAATTTTTTCCGGCTTTAAGATTTTTTAAGGCTTCTTCCCAATTGTTTCCCAAAGTGCTGACGATTCCACCGCCTGTTACTACAACTCGTCTTGTGTTCACTGTTGCCATTAAATAAGACCTCCGTTCACCTGAATTACCTGCCTTGTGATGTAACCGGCACTTTCGCTCAAAAGATAAACTGCAAGGCTGGCCACTTCTTCAGGCTGACCTGCCCTTCCCATTGGTATCGTTGAAAGCACCTGTTCAACCGGCACATCCTTTACCATTTCAGTTTCAATGAAACCAGGAGCAATGCAGTTTACTGTGATTTTTCTTGAAGCCAGTTCCACGGCCAATGCTTTTGTGGCACCAATGATTCCAGCCTTGCTTGCAGAATAGTTCACCTGACCACGGTTTCCGATTACACCAGAAACGCTGGCAATAGTTATGATTCTGCCCTTCTTCTTGCGGCACAAAGGCATAACCAGCGGCTTAAGCACATTGTAAAAGCCGTCCAGATTTGTGTGGATTACATCATCCCAATTTTCATCTGTTAAAGCTGGAAAAGCATTGTCACGGCAGATTCCAGCATTGCATACAATTCCCCAGAAAGCACCGTTTTCTTCAGACCATTTTTCAAGTTTTGCATTACAATCAGCACGGTCAGAAACATTAAACTGAAGCAAAGAACATTTTCCACCTGCAGATTCGATTTCTTTCTTTAAATTTTCTGCCTTTTCTGCGCCGTTGTTGTAGTGAGCCACAACTTCATAACCAGCACCAGCCACAGCCAATGCGATGGCACGACCAATGCCGCCAGAAGCACCAGTAACCAGAACTTTTTTTTCTGTGTTTGCAGTTTCCATAATTACTCAGCTGCCTCCATTACTGTAAGTTTTCCTCTTCCCGCTTCTTTTCCGTCCAGAAGAACTGTAGCCGTAAATGAATGTACATTGTCCATTTCGGCTTCTCTTTCTGCCTTAACTCCCACAACCTGTCCCGGCTTAATGGAATCAAAATCAAATTTTAAATTTGAAACGCTCAGAATAAAACCAATGTTTGGCGGAAGTCCTTTTTCCCGGACATAAAGTCCAGTAAGCGCAGAAATAGTCTGTGCAATAATCTCAAAACAGGCATAGTTTGGAACCGCATCAAGATTTTTATCATAGAACATAAAATTTTCAGTTATTTTTGTCTCAGACTGAATCTTCCAGTTTTCTGCATCGGCTTCAGTGATTCTTTCAACAAGAAACATTTTTCCTTTGTGGGGAATCAATGTACCTAATTCTTCATGTTCAATTACCATATTTACTACTTCCCTACGCTTTTTTAATTATCAGACTGGCATTGCAGCCACCAAAGGCAAATGAATTGCTCATGCAGATTTTTATTTCTTTATCTTTGCAGCAGTCGGAATCAGAAACAATGTTCAAAACAGGAATTTCTTCATCCTGAACCTTGTCCCACGCCTGAACAGGAAGCTTCTGCATTTTGATTGCATAGAAACAGGCCGCAAGTTCAAGACTGGCAGCACCTCCCAAAGTATGTCCTGTCATGGATTTTATTGTGCTGCAGGGAACCTTGTAATCACCAAAAACCAGATCCACACCTTTGCCTTCCATGCTGTCGTTCAGATGAGTTCCTGTTCCATGAAGGTTAACATAGTCAATTTCAGAAGGTTCAAGGCCTGCATCCTTCAATGCGCTTTCCATAGCCTGTTTTGCTCCACTTCCATCTGCAAGAGGAGCCGTCATGTGGTTTGCGTCAGAACTTTCACCAGTACCTGCAAGAACAATTCCAGTGCCGTCAATGTCGTCCTTGCTCAAAACAAAGAAACTTGCGCCTTCACCCAAAGTGATTCCAGAACGGTTCTTGCTGAATGGATTGGCTTTTTCGTGGCTCACAGCTTCAAGACTGTCAAAACCAAGAAGAACGGTATCAGAATCAACATCACCGCCACCTGCCACAACAGCATCAGCAATTCCAGCCTTGATAAGTTCCTTTCCTTTAATGATTGCGCTGGCACTAGAAGAACAAGCCGTTGCAAATGAAAGTGAAACTCCATTCAAACCAAATTTTTTTGAAATATATGTGGCTGGATAATCAGCACCCTGAGCCTTTAAATCATAATCTGCTGGAAATTCACCCTTTGTAAAAAATTCCTTGTGGTTGGTGAAAGAAAGATATGAACCGTTGTCACATTGACCCACGCAAACTGCAACTCTTTCAGCCCCGTATTTTGCCACAGCCTTTTCCACAGCAGATCTTACTCCATCCAAAGCCGTGTCCAGAACCTGAAGAAATCTTGTGGCAAATTTATCTTCAACAGAATTCAACATTTCGTCCTGAATTTTGCCAACAAAAAATTCTCTGTCCGAATTTTCACAAACCAAATCACACCTGGCCTTTGAAATGCCGTTCTGATTTCCGCTGGTGAGATTCTTCATAAATTCTTCCGGCGACTTTCCACAACTGCAGACAAAGCCCGGATTTGAAATATAAATTTCCATTATTACATTATAACCCAAATTTTCGTTCTTGAGAATGAAAGTTATCGGAATCGCAAAAATACACTTTTTCACGAAACCTTTGTCTTTTTCCATTAAAATTGAAATTTTCAGGTGTTTCCTTTACTATGAATTCAATTTATGAAGAGATTTTTACCGGGCCTTTTACTGCTGCTTTCACTGATACCATTTCAGATTCATTCAGAAGAAAACGATTTTTCCAAAACAAATCTTTCTGAAACTAAAATTTCTGAACCGACGGAAAATCCAGAAACCACCATAAATCCAAAGCTGATAATCACAAAAATCAATTTTTCCGGACTCAAAAAGACCAAAGATTTTTACATTCAGTCAAAGGTGAAGAAATTTATCGGCTGTCCGGCGGGTGAATTCAACAGGACGGAATTTGAAACAATCCTTCAAATGGAAGGAATTTTCAACAATATTCAGATTTCACTTAATGAACGTTCTGAAACTGAAGCACAGATTGATGTAAGTGTTGAAGAAAAAATCACCCTGATTCCACTGCCTTTTGCCATGATTTCAAGCTCAACATTTATGGCCGGCGGAATTGTGATGGATACAAATGCCTTTGGTGTGAAGGATATGTTCATGGTTGGAGGCTTCTATGCTTCAGGATCTGTAACAGGAATGGCATCATTTTCAAAATCCCCTTCTGCAACAGGAACTCCGGGCTATTCAGTATTTGCATCAGTTTCTAAAAATTCTTCTGAATTTACAAATCTTGATAACGAAACGATTCTTGAATACAAATCTTTTGCAGCAAATATTGGAGTAAATCTTTCTCAAAAAATCGGAGAGCATCACACAGCATCTGTTTCCAGCGGTTTCAGAATGATAGATGCAGACCAGATAAAAGATTATGAAGATGTGGGTTCAGGAAAATTTGGAAATTTCGGAATCAGCTGGAGCTCCACTTATCCAAATTGGAACGGCTGGTTTATGTCAACTTGTGGTGCAGAATTAAGCGCTTCAAGGTCAATGTGCACAAATCCTGACTTCAACAATTCATATAAGATTTCAGGCTCACTTGTTTTTCAAAAACCAATAATTCCAAAGCTCAGAATTTATTCAAAAGCATCTGGAACTTATTCTGAAAGAACCCATTACGCAAACAGACCAAATCAGGGTGACGGATCCGTGAACATTCTGCCTGGAAAATTTGTCACAGAAAAAATCTATGGCGGAAACACAGGCCTTGAATTTTCAATCAAAAAAGCAAAATATGCGATGATTTCTGTTTACAGCGACTATCAGTACGTGTATTTTGAAAATTTAGATGACGAATATAAATTCTGCCACGGTCCAAATGGCGGTGTAAGAGTCTATCTTTCCAAAATCGCTTTTCCTGCGCTGGCAATGGGACTTTCCTACAATGTTCCACAGAATTTGTGGCAGTTCTCAGCAGCAATGGGCGTAAGTTTTTAATTTATTTTACAACCCGCCAGTCTGGTCCATTCTCACCGCAGAACACCTGAACCTTGCAACGCTGTTTTCCTGCATTTTCTGTAAAAAATTCGATGTCGGTGCCATATTCGCTCATAACATCGTCAGGATGGTATGTTGTGGTGAAACTGCTTTCTGTTCCGTCATAAGTACAGCGTCCCAAAGCACCGTGAATTTTAATCAAATCTTCAGCTGCCGGCCAGAATCTATCCAAGTGCTTCTCGTGGAATTTTTTCTGAAGATATTTTAGCTGAACAGCTTCCATGTCCACGCTCATATCAACACGGCTTCCATGCCCGCTGGTTCTGTCAGTTTTTCCGCTGCCACCAACTGTTTCCTGATGCTCATACCATTCAGCAAAATTTTTAAAGAACTGGCTGGCCCTTTCGTTCAGAATGTATAGAATTGAGTTGAACCAAGGCACAGCACGGCCCTGTGTATAGAAAAGATTTACTGCCCTTGCAAGCTTGTCGGCCTTTTTTAAATCTTCCGGACTGAATTTTGGGGTTTTAAGCACGTGGTAAGGCGGTTTAGATTCCCATTCAAGCCCAAAACCTGTAGCAGCATCGTGAAGATCTGTTCCCGGCAAAACACTGAGACAGAAAAGTTCCAGATTGTTTGGATAAAGTGCCAGCGCAAAATCAATACTGTCACAAAAACCGCGGAAGGTATCACCAGGCAAGCCGTAAATCAAGTCAAAACCAAAGGTTACGCCGGCTTCGTTCAGATATCCTATATTTTTGATGAATTTTTTCTTGTCCAAAGTGCGGTGAACATTTTTTAAAACTTCTGGATCCGCACTCTGAAGCCCAATCTGCAAAGCACATGGAATTCTTGCAAAAGCGCTGGCCAGTTCCCGGTCAATGAATTCAGCCCTGGCTTCAAAATAAAAGAACATTCCAGGAGCTTTTTTTTCAATGGTTTTGAGCATTTTGATTGCCCGCTCTTTGTTTGCGTTGTAGGTTGGATCAAGAACAAAAACCTGTGGGATTTTTTTCTTTGCAAAAAGCTCAATTTCCTTTTCCAGACGTTCCATTGGAAAATATGCGATTTTCTTCTCGCCTTTGCTTTCGTAACAGTAGGAACATTTGAATGGACATCCTCTGGCCAGTTCCCAAAGTGCACCGCCATATTTTGCAGGATCAATGGTTCCGTCAAGATAAGGTGAAGGACACTGCTCAACAGGACAAGGAATTGCTCTGTTAAAATGAATGTTTGAAGTTGAAGAATCCAAAGCTGCCACTTTTCCAAATACGCCCTGCACCGGTGTATCAGAAATTTTTACATCAGCGGCTATTTTAACATTGCCTTTTTCAATTTCAGAAAGCAGCTGACAAGTGGCAAGTTCCCCCTGACCTGCTGTGGTAAAATCAAAAATGGAAAAACTGTCAGGACCTGCCGTAACTTCAGGACCGCCGGCAATGCAGATACAGTCAGGCAAAAGCTTTTTCAGTTCGCTGGCGGCACCTTCCAGAATAAGGCGGTTCCAAACATAAACACTAAAACAGACATAATCCGGCTTTTTCTGGGCCAGTTTCTGTGCAATCACCGCTGAAACTGCATGCTCCCCGCTGTTCTGTCGGGCCAGCACAATTTCCTGTTCCTCCAGAGAAAAATCAATCAGCTCAACGGAAAAAGTCTCTTTTGTAAGCGGACTGTTTTTAATTGCCGAAGCAATGCAAGCCGCCCCAAGAGGCAATCCCTGAGGAGAAGTTTCAACAAGTAAGGTCGTACAGATAAGAGTTTTCATAAATTTAAATGCAATCTTGTATAGCTATTTTACTACAGGTATAATAGCTAAGAGAATGTTGTAGCAGGGTGTGGTCAGCCTCTAACTCTATAAATCAGTGCTAAACTGAAATAATGAAAGTGGAGGCTCGCAGGCATGACGACTTATGAAACAGCAATGCTTATCATTGCCGTCCTGAGTTTAATTGTTGCTGTGCTGTCACTTTTCAAGTAATTGAAAAAAGCACAAAAAAAGCCTACCCGTGTGCAAGACGAAGTAGGCTTTCAGTCGTGAGACTGTAAATCAACCTATAGAGGCTGCCACATGCTGCGACATTCTCTTAAAAATAATAAGTTATCTTTAAACAAAATTCAACTTACTTATTTTTGTTTAAGATTTTTTCTTCATATTTTCCTGTTGAAAGGTCAATGAATCTTACGAACAATGAAACCTTGTTTTCTTCGTTGAGGCTGTTCCAGATCATGTTTGTGAATTCTTCAATGTTTCCTTTAATTTCAACTTTTTCTGGTTCGCCTTCAAATGATGGAAGAGGATTTCCGTTGCCCATGTAAGTATGGATAAAGTGACCTTCACCCTTCTGCGGGTTGTCATAAGTGTATGTAAAGCGGAGGCAGTTGTCGCCGTTTCCATTATCGCTCTTCAAAATTGAAATTGCGTAGTCATATTTTCCGCCATCAACATTCAAAAGTGAAGAAATACGTGGAGTGAAGTTTGGAGCATCGTGTTCATATTTACGAACGCGAAGTGACTGTTCAAAAGTTTCACCCTTCTTCATTCCTTCAAAAATTGTGTCTGTCTGGTCACCGTTTGTAACGATTGTGCTGTTTCCAAGCTGACGAACTGCAGCATAAATGATGAGACTTGGGTCACCTGCAATCAAAGTAGGATCAAAAGCCTTTGTGCGGATAACTTCAGTTCCATTTTCTTCTTCAACAACAAAAACACGGTTACGGCTTCCGGCACTGCGTCCCATTGTCCAATATGCACTTACAGCATATTTTCCGTCTTCACTCAATCCTGCAACAATTCCGCGTCCAGGATATTCATTAGCCTTCAAAATTGAATCCAACTGATTGATTTTCATATATTTCTCCAAAAATAAATTTACTCTGATTTTTCTTCAGTATCTTCTGCTTCTTCAGCTTCCGGTTCTTCAACAGTCTCAACCACTTCTGGCATCACCGTTACAGGCCTGTTCCTCCACTGAATGAAAACAAAACCAACGCCCACTGCCAGAAGTACAAGTCCCATAAGTCGAACAATGAAATTTCCGGCCACATCACTTGGAATTACAATCAAAACCAGTGCCAGAGCCAGCGAACAGAAAACTTCAATCATTGACTGGCGAATCATAATTCCGTTTCTGTGAAGCATTGTGATTGTATAAATCTGAAGTCCTGCTGAAATCAAAAGATAAACTGCCAGCGTATATGCCATTGCCTTCCATACTACTGCAGCCACCAGAACAGGCAATGCAACTGAAAGTCCACCAACCAGAACGCTGAGTACACCTCGAACAGTTACAATTCTGTTGTAGTGAGGATCATAGATAAGGTTTCTGGTTGCGGCAAGAATGAACACACCGTCAATAATGGCTGCAACACCGAGAATAATCACGAAAAATGAAATGAAGGCTTCTGGAGAAATCAAAAGAAACAGTCCCAAAGCCGCAGTCACAAAGCCAAGAAATAATTTGTTTTTATCCATAAATAAAATATACATAAAAAAAATGCTTATGGAAAGTAAAAATTTTTTTGAATTTTTGTCTTCACAAGACTTGACATATTGTAGTGAAATTTATTATATTAATTGAGCATTAATTGCATGGAGCGATGGCAGAGAGGCTGAATGCACCGGTCTTGAAAACCGGCATACCGCAAGGTATCGGGGGTTCAAATCCCTCTCGCTCCGCTTTTTTTTTGCGATAGCAAGAAAAACTGGAAGCGTGGTAGAGCGGTAATACAACGGATTGCTAATCCGTCACTTCCGTAAGGGGTGGGCAGGTTCAACTCCTGTCGCTTCCGATAAAGAAACTGCAACTATTGTCGTTTTCTTACATTATGTTTGAGATTGTAGCTCAGTTGGATTAGAGCGCCACCCTGCGGAGGTGGAGGTCGCACGTTCGAATCGTGTCAGTCTCACTAAGTGAAAGGTCAGTTTTTACTGACCTTTTTTATTTTTCTTCTAATTTTTATAAATTTCGTTCTTTCTTTTTGTAAATTCGTTTCAGAATCAAGTCGAAAATCTAACAATTCAATCACATCTGCGTTAAAATAA
>JAGHUJ010000187.1 GCA_018064905.1 Candidatus Treponema equifaecale | reverse complement strand
AAAATTTGAATTGTAAGATGGGATTTTTGGTCATTTTCGTCTGACTAAAATTGGCGATTATCTACCGACCTGTAGTGGTTAAATTCGCCGGACGCTAACACGGTGAAAGTCAGCCGAAAATCGGCATATATAACGCAAGTGCTTTCGATCCGTTCTTTTGAACTATTTGCTTCATTTCATTATAATTTCCATCATGAAAACACAGACTTCTTTTAAAGGAGTAATCCTGCTCCTACTTACAGCCCTCATCTGGGGAACTTCTTTTGTTGCTCAAAGCGAAGGCATGGAATCGGTTGATGCCTTTACATTCCAGGGAATCAGAACATTGCTTGGTTCCCTTGTGCTGGTTCCGGTCATTCTATTAAAAAGCAGGGCCCAGCGAAAATTTCTTGATGCCGACGGAAAAAGGGCAAGGAATTCCCAGAACAGAAAAACCTGGATCTACGGTTCAATTCTTGGTGTGGCCCTTTGCGCAGCGGCAAATTTTCAGCAATATGCCTTCTATCATTCGACTGCAGGAAAAATTGCATTCATTACGGCAATGTACATGTTCTTTGTTCCAATCGTGGGACTTTTTTTCAGGAAAAGAATTCCGCTTCTTACCTGGATCTGCATCGCTATGGGATTCATCGGGCTTTATTTCCTGAGCTTTACCAAAGGAAGCAGTTTTGGTTCCCTCAACAGAGGAGATATTCAGGCTTTCATATGTGCGATTTTCTTTACGATCCAGATTCTCTTAATAGAAAAATTCAGCCCTGAATGCGACGGTGTAAAGCTAAGCTGCGTACAGTTCTTTGTATCCGGTTCAATTTCCACCGTACTCATGTTCATCTTTGAAACACCACAGCTTTCCGCCATAAAATCAGCAGCCCTTCCAATACTCTACTCTGGAATCATGAGCTGCGGAATCGCATATACGCTCCAGATAATTGGACAGAAATACTGCGAGGCAACCATAGCTTCTCTCTTGATGTGCATGGAAAGCGTCTTTGCCGCAATTTCGGCCGCCATCATCATCGGAGAAAAACTTACATCCAGAGAAATCCTCGGTTGCGTCATCATGTTTGCCGCCATTCTTGCAACACAGATTGCAGACATTATAAAAGCAAGAAAATCTTAATACATTGAAATATGGGAGTTAAAAAATGAATTTCAGCTATATCTGGCCCCTGGCCATAATTATTTTTTCAAACATCTTCTATCAAGTCTGTGCAAAGGGCATTCCACAGGAAATGAACACCTATGCTTCAATGGCGGTTACCTATGCCGTTTCAACCCTTTTTTCTCTGACGGCCTTTTTCATCACTTCAAAGGGTGCAGGTTTCTTTAGCGAGTTTTCAAAGACCAACTGGGCTACCATCATACTTGGAATTGTCATAACCGGACTTGAAGTAGGATTCATATTTGCATACAAGGCAGGCTGGAAAGTAAGCACCCTGGCAACAGTTTCCAATGCCTTTCTTGCGGTCGCCCTTCTTCTTGTGGGACTTTTCTTCTATCATGAAGCCATCAACTGGAGCAAGATCCTTGGAGCTGCCATCTGTCTTGTGGGACTTTGGTTCATCAATAGATAGAAAAATGCATTAAATGCATTGGATGTATGTGGAGTAACGAGCTGGAAAGATGGTAGCAAAATTATAGCACTATGCTATATTTGTAGCATTTTTATAGCATAATTAATATGATTTTTATAGCATTTTTGCTATAACTATTGCTAAAAATCACCGCCTTTTCAAAAACGATTCCTGAAATGCGTCGAAGGGTGGTCCCTGAGCTTGTCGAAGGGTCTGTAAATCTACTTATAAAGCATTCAAATTTTCGTATATCTACACACAACCCCTTGCAGACCACCCTATTTTTTTGCCGAAAATTCAAAGACCTCACCAGAGCGTCATAGAAGGCTTCTGAGCGAAAAACCCCTCAGATAATGATATTTCATTACCCAGGCCAAAATTCTTCAATACAGCCAATCCTCGAAGGTCTATTTAAAATGACCTAAATTTATAGCATTTTTATATCTTTCTATAATTATGCTATATAATTTGCTTGTAATTGTGCTATAACAATTGCTATAACTATGCTAGTTTTCTATAAGCAGAAAATTTTAAGCCAAATAAAACCTCATTCCCTCCCCTGCTGGGAGGCAGACCCGTCCCCTCTACACTTTTTAAATTTATTGCTTGCATCCGTAGAAAGTATTGCCGCTTCAAAACCAATTGCCACTACGAACAGCCTGCCCTGTTCTGAAAGTATTTATACTAACGGTCCTTGGAGATGGCAGCAAGGATTCCATAAAGGTGCACACCAAAATGACCAGGCCACTAAACACGGCGCCCACTACTTTCGATAGAATAAAAGAAACTTGTAGGAGCAGCCACCATAAAATGTACTTATTGGACACCACCGTAGATCGCCGCATCCATCGCACCCTCAAAACGACATGAAGAAACCTTAAAAAAATGGAAAATTCCGTACAATTTTATCGGAATAAAGCTGAATTTTTAAAGATTTTGACCCTTTAGCAAAAGTATAGCAAATTTATATCATGATATATTCTTGATATAAATTTATATAGCAGATTTGCTATAGCTTTTACTATAATTCTGATAGAAATCTATAAAACCCCTATCTTACATAAAAAATATATTTTCAAGAATTTATCATGCTCCAAAAAAAAGTCCCCACCGACTTCCCTTTTTAATGAGAGTTTTTTGAGCTCACTAAAGGGTGGTCCCTGAGCTGCGTCGAAGGGCGGTCCCTGAGCTTGTCGAAGGGTTCATCGGCCGCATCTTTTTCTATCCAAAATGATGGCTCCCAAGCTGTTCACAAGTTCTTTTCACCAGGGAAACCTAAAAAAATCGAAAAATTCCGTATATTTCACCGACCAAAATCTGAATTTTTAAAGATTTCGGCCCTTTAGCAAAATTATAGCAAATTTATATCAAACTATACAAATGATATAATATTACATAGCAACAATACTAGCATAACTACTATAATGATGCTATCTTTCTATAATTTCGGTCAGGGTCATGAAATTCAGCAAAGCTTATTCAATGAACATGCAAAAAAAATAGCCCTTCTTTCAGATACATGACCAAGTCCAATAAAAACAACCTCACATTGTTGTTCTGCTTTAGCCCCAGCACCAGCACCCGGCCGTCCACTGCATCAAAAATCGCGCAACTGTCTGTAAATTCACAATAATCAAAGGAACCTTCCCCTTTATGGAGCTTGATTTTTATATAACTTTGCTATATCGCTATAATTATGCTATAAATTCTGCTAACACTATTGCTACGATTATTGATATAATTTTGCTACCATTCTATAATTGTGCTATACTGACTTTTGATACTATGATACAATGTCCTTCAGTTTTTTGGGAGGATATTTTGAAAACCATCAGTTTTTACAATCATAAAGGTGGCGTCGGAAAAACAAGCATTACAACGGCCGCCGCAGGTCAGCTTCTTCTTAAGCACAAAAAGGTAATCATGATCGATTCCGATTCTCAGGCAAATCTTACAAACCAATTCATGTATTCAAAGGATCTGGACTACGAATTTGCAGACTATCTTTTTGCCGACAAAAATTCAAAACCAGAAATTCTTCAGAGGGCAATCAAGAAAACCCGCTACAAGAATCTTTTTGTTCTTCCAACAAAAAAACTTTCCGAAGGTGGACGCATAGACAAATGGTCAAGGGTTGAAGCTTCCGCCCCAGAAAACAGGCACGTGCTTTCAAACCTGCTGATATACCTTACCCAGCTTGGATTTGACTACGTTCTCTTTGACATGCCACCTTCTTATTCAGAATTAGACAAACAGGTTCTGCTTGCAAGCGATGAAGTCATTCCTGTTTTAAAAATCGAAAAAGATTCCGTTGAAGGTCTTACAGACTTTTATGTTCTTCTTGACGAGCTGAAGGCTGGAGAAGAAAAACCAATCGTAAACAAAATCATCTTCAACATGCGCAACAAAACCCAGGGCGAACAGAACAAGATGATGGAGCAGATTGAAAAAATTCAGTCAAAGAAATACATATTCCCTATGGAACAGACCATCGAGACGGCAAAAAAAGAAATGAAGCTGATGCAGAACTATAAAATAAAAAAGGAGACCTACGATCTTCTTGAAGAGCTCATAGCAGACATCATGGCAGGAGAAGAATAATGGCAAAAGCAATAAAAAATTCCGGACTTGAAATGGAAGACGAGGAATCACTTCCTCCATTGAGACCACTTCCTGATTCAGCAATTAAACTCGATGTCGTTGACAGACACATCCAGCAGCAGGAAGAAAAGAAAGAAGAGCAGACGGCAAAAAAGAATATCCAGAAGCAGATAAATTTCCGCCTGACGGAAGAAGAATACGAAAAATACACAAAACTGTTTGGAGCTCAAGGCGTTTCATTTTCAAAGGCCATACGTATGTGGCTTGACTTTGGTTACAGCGCAATCAAGAACGGACAGTATGAAATGAGTCAGTACGGAATCAAGGAAAAGATACTTGGCCGTCTGTAACTGCACGGACAAACAGCACAGTGCCTCTGAATGTTTTTTTTAAGACACTGTCAACAATAGGTAATATATTGCCATGGCTAATAAAAAAGAAAGCAAAACAGAATATCTAAGATACCCCAACGGCCCTGCATCAAACCAGATGATGAATGTGGTCAGTCACTCCGATCAGCTGGAAGAATTTCAAAAGAGACTCGGAGCAACAAGCCATTCTTCCGTCATAGAAATTTATGTACCAAAAGATGGTACGGAATCAAACAGGCAGGTAATATACAAGACCGACAATACAGAAACAACAATACAGCTTGCAAACATCGATCTTTTTTCAAAATCAAAGAAACCTCTGAAAAAAATCCTTACCTATACCTTGGTAAAACTAAGCCAGATAAATATTATGGAAGGGCAGAGCAACGACATAACAATTTCCTTTCCACTACAGGATTTTGTAGATCTTGGTTCATACAAGAACATCACCACAGCAAGACAGGCCTTCAACCAGGCAATGAACCCCCTCACATCCATAAAACTTTCCGGACTGGTCAAAGACAGAAAGGAACAGCATAAAATCACGGACAGTGAGATAGAGGTTCTCTTTACTGGAGCAAAAATAAAGAAAGGAATTGTTGAAATCTATCTTAACAAAAGAATCAACTGGCAGCTTTTTGCACTCCAATATTTTTCAATTCTTCCAAAAACATATTTCTCCCTCAGCGACAATGCCGCCGATTCCCTTTTAAACATTTCCATTCTTGCACGAAAACGGATTTCGGAAATAAAGAAGAATGGATTTTTTACATTGAGTTTCAGATCGTTGCAGCAGATTTTAAGCCTTCCAAGTGAAGATAAAACAAAAAATCCTGGACGTGACATCAAGGATGCAATATTGAACGCACTTGCTGAAATAAATGAAAACAACCCTGATGAAATGAACATTGAAAGCGTCTACAACCCAAACGGCAACATAATTCAATTTCTGAATGAAGGCTATGCAAAAATTACGTTGAGAAATGAATTTGAAAACTACTTCACAGCCCTGGCTGAAAAAAAGGCAGAGAAGATTGAAAGTTCAATAAAAAGACATGATGAAATCATGACCAAAGCAAAAATTAAAGCCATGGCCGGAAAACTGGAAAGTGAACTGGCAACAGAGAAAACTCAAGAAGACGAGTGATGTAATTAATTATGGGCCATCCCCCAAAAGTATGGTTCATAGTGACGTTTTTGACTTCTATGATTTTTATCATTGTCACAAGAACTTCTGACACAATTATAATTTACGACGCTAATATAATGGCTCCTTCTGACAGTTTATCAATGACGGAAGGAGTCATTCTTTCATAGGTCTCACCATTTTTCAACAGAGAGTACATCAACGCTGCCAATTTTCTTGCTGTAGCACCAATTGCAATTTTTTTGATTTACCATGAACTGTTGCCACATATAGGTTTAGATTTACGCCCACCACCATTCTTTGACTTTTTATGAGACCATGCGACAAGAAACAGAAGCGGTCTTAAATTAGAGTTCCCACATTTTGTAATATATCCTAGTTTGCACCTGATACTGGATATATCGAGATTTGGAACAAGTGCTGTTGCGGTTTCTATGAACAAAGCATTTGATTTCAAAATAAAACAGGGCGACTATGATGCGGCAAAACATTCAAGCAAAAGCAAAAAACATTTTTTAGCAGATACAATCTTAATATAATAATTGTAATTTCCTTCGGATAAAACAACACCTGAAAAATGCAAAATTCACGAAAGGGTAGGGCAAAAATGGAATGACAAAATCCATTAGAGAAAAAAACAAACATCACTTGAACAGTTAAAAAGAATGCCCTTTTTGATTTGCCGCTGACTTTGGAATTGAGGATATGATTCAAAAGCTTTTTTGAAGCCGGCGGTTCCTGCTTTATCGAAAGAAGTTTCCAAGCCTGCCGAAAAACATTCTTGAGCTCCCCTATGTTTTTAGTCAATAAAAACATAGGAACGCATGCTTTTTTTTACATTACGCTATCTCAAACAAGCCTGTAATATTAATTTCAGGTTGCCTGAATTCCCTTATTTAAAACTCTTTTCCAGTTTTTACCTTGGTATACAAAAGCTCTGCAAATTTTCTTATAGCTACTATGATCTTTTTTATTCTTGCTTTGCTCTTTTACCACCGGGAGCAGTTTATCTTCCTTTATTTCACATCCAACGATAGATATGTCTTTTTCAAGTAAATCGATTCTTTCCATAATCCCTAAAACCGGTGTGCATCCATCATTGCAATGTCTGTAAAGCCCATACCATGCAATTCCCTTACCATCTTCATCGCAAGTGAACATACTTCGATTCCAATTCTGTCAGAATTTCTCAGCTGTGCATAAAGTTGATTTCCCCCTGCAACAGTTGTCTTTCCTTCCTTGTCTGTTATTTTCCCATTTTGATGAATGATTTTTACAGTGTACTTTGTTTTTCCAAGGTCAATTCCCACAAACCTTTTGTTCTGCTGTTCAAATTTTTTCTCCTAAGATATGAAATCGGAAATCGGGAGTAATGTCTGCTGGTGGTGCACCGGACTCCTATTCATGATCTTAAGTGTCTTATAGACCTTCTTAAGCCGTTTTATTCTATACGGCGGTCGGCTTTGGTTAATCTGTCGATCGAAGTTTTCTGGTGTTGCCGGACTCCTCACTGCTCAGCTGAACCTTCCATCGAATCTCTGATTCCGTCAAATCAGGGCACCACTTTTCCCTAGGACATTTAATAGCATCTGTCGAAACAACTACTGTGATAAAACAAAGTTGTAACACCATGCACCGATAATTTATAATTAGAGGAAAAGAAGAATGGTGGCGTCACAACTTATGTATGAAACAGAGTTTAAGAAGAAAATGGTTTATCTTCACTTGAATGAAGGAAGAACCATTGCATCCCTTAGTGCTGAATATGGATTTGCAAAATCCACATATCGGGAATGGGAA
>JAGHUJ010000185.1 GCA_018064905.1 Candidatus Treponema equifaecale | reverse complement strand
GAACTCACCATTATAAATATTAGCACTCATATCTGCACCTGCAAAGAATATAATTTCCCTTGCAGGACGATTTTTTCGCTCTTCTCTGACAATGCGTTTTCTTTCCTCTTCTTCTGCCTTTTCTGCGGCAATTCTTTCTTCTTCAGCACGCTTTGCTTCTTCCAGGGCAATTTTTTCAGCCTTTTTTCGTTCTGCTTCTTCCTGCGCCAGTCGTTCCTTTTCCAGTTTTTCAGCAGCAATTCGCTCTTCTTCTGCACGTTTGGCATCTTCTTTTGCCATTCGTTCAGCTTCAATTGCCGCCCGTTTTTCTTCCTGAATACGAATTTTCTCAGCTTTTATTGCCGCAATTTCAGAGAGATTATCTTTCTGAACAATGGAAATAAGTCTGGAAGTTTCTGCCACAAGTCCGCCGGGATTTTTTACACGCAGCCTGTATTTTCCAGAAACCGCCTTTTCCACAACAAGCGAATATTTTCCGTTTCCATCATCTTGAAGAATTGTCTTGATTTTCTCACCGTTTCCAACATTTGTAAGCTCAATTTCAGATTTTTTGGAAACTCCCTTCAGCTCAACAGGAAGCACAATTCTATTCTCAATAGATTTTATCTTTTCATTTTCATCATAAGTGACATAAATTTCTGCAAAATCGCCTTTCTGAAATATTTCCGGCTGATAAGCCTTTGTAATTTCAAAATTTCGCCATTCAGAAACAGAACTTTCGCGGCCCAAAAAGTCATAGACATAAACGCGGTAACGGTAAAGGCCTGCAGGTTTAGAAAATGAAACAGAATTGTTGTCAGTTGTAAAGAATTCAGGTTTTATTTTGCCGTCAACAGAAACAACCTCAACCTTGTATTCAAATGCATTCGGTTCAGCCCGCCATTCAAGCTTCTGGGTAAATTTAGCCTGTGCTGCGGCTTCAAACCCAATTATGAGAAGCAATGCAAATGTCAAAAGCAGATTTCTCCGCTTTGAAGCAAGTGGCATATTCCGATTATTCTCCGTACTGAATTCCAGGATCCAGAGTCTTTACCTTTGCAGGCAATCCAAAGTCGATTTTAAATGTATTCACAGCTGTCTTGGATTTTTGTTCCTCAACACCTTTTTTGCCATGAGCATAGGCCGTAACCTGCCATTCAAAGCTGCCGATGTCCAGATTCTTAAGATTTTTGAATTTGAACTGAGTCCTTGAAGTTTTTTCTTCTGTAATCTTTCTAAGTTCCCCTCTGTTTCCTTTCTGATACAAAGTGAACACATAATCAGTGGCACCGGAAACCTCATTCCATTCAAAGACAATGGTTCTGTTCTTCTTAAGATAGGCAGGTCCCATCACCAGATTCTGTTCAGGCACAGAAAGAACAGGCAAAGTCAGCTCAGGAATTTCAGTAATTGTGAAGTAAGAAACTTTTTCAGGAGAAATCGGGATTCCTTTTGAGCTTTGTGCATCGATTGTCCAGCTATATGAACCAGGTCCAAGATTCGGAACAGAAATTTCTTTTTTTGGATTTTCTATTCGGCTTACAATCTGTGCAGTTCCATTAGGATTCATCTTTCTAAGAACAAATTCAGATTTTGCAGCAGAAGTGTCATTCTCATCCCAACGGAATTTTACAGGAGTTCTAAGCGCATCAAGTCCGTTGAGCTTCTGATTCTGCGCAGGATAAACCAGAGTCAGATTCTGCGGATACTTTGCAGAAATTTCAAATTCCTTTTCTCTGGAAAGTCTCATGGAAGAATTTTCACTGGCTTCACTCACAGACTGAATGCTTACCTTATACTTGCTCCAATTTTCCTTCACCACTTCCGACAATTCCAGATTAAAACTGGTACCATCAGTTGTATTCTTTTTCTGCTTGATTTCCTTTCCTTCAGAATCGTACAGTTTGACCTTGTAATAATCAGCACCGGATTCAGGTTTCCAGGAAATTTTAACAACATTGGCCTTTGAAACAACAAATTTATCATCAGAAGTCACAACAGGCGGCAAAAGTTCCTTTAAAACAGTGAATTTTTCCACAGATGAATAATTTTCGATTATTTTATCGTCCTTATCCACAGCAGCAACACGCCAAAAATATTTTCCAGGCTCCAGATTAAGATTCGTAATAGACTTGTCTTGAGTTTTTTCTTCAACCACAAGAGAAGCAAAATCAGCAGTCTTGGAAATTTGAACTACAGAATCGTAGCCAACTTTATATTCATCCGAAAGCTTCCAGGCAAAATCCACAGTCTTAAGCTGGTTCTGCTCAACCGAATAATTTTCAGGAGGATACAGAAGTTTGTTCACGCCGCTTTCATATTTTGCAATGCTAAAACTTCTTGCAGCGCTTTCCTCAAATTTTTCATCTTCAGCAAAACGAGAAGAAACCTTCCAATAATATTGACCTTCACCCAAAACCGATGAATCAAAATCGTGAATGTGTCGGGTATTGTCAGTCTTGATTTCATATACAGTATTTGAAAAATCTTCTTTGTCTGAAATTATGAGATTGTAATCAGCATTCTTGATGTCAGATTTCCAGGCAAATGAAATTGCAGAGGAACCGTTTATCATTGAAATCTTGGCATTTTCAGCAGGAACAGAAAGTTTAGGAACAGAAACCACAGCATTCTGAACAACATTCAGCGGCAGCACTTCTGAACTTTTTCCATAACCGATTTCATTCACAGCATAGTAAGGAGTTACTTTCCAAACATAGTCACCTTTTTCCAAACTTGAAGCCGTATAATCTTCAGCTTTCACTTCTTCAGTAAGCACAGGTTTGCTCTGATCCGCCGCATCAAAAACTTCCAGTTTGTAATACTCAGCATATTCATTACCAGTCCAGGCAAATTTAATTTTTGGAAGCTCATTTTTGTATTCAATTGTAGCTCGTCCAACAGGAGCCATTGGAGTAACGTTCTTAACAGTCTTAACCTGAATCTTACCCGAAGAACCGCTTTCCTTGCCGTCCTCAGTGTATACCCGCCAGTAAAGCTTGCCCTGAGGATTTTCAATTACAACAGAATCAGCCCCTTTTGCTTCGTATGACTTCTCAATTTTAGCAAAATCCTTGTCGTAGGAGGTTTCAATTCGAACAGGCTTATCCTCATATTCAGCACTTGTAGTCCATTTTAGAGTAACATCCTTGGTTTCCGATTCATCAAATTTCAGCAAATTAAGTTCAGAGCCAACAGAAGTAACAGAAACACTCTTTTTCTGAATTTTTCCGTCTTCCTTAACTTGAACAGCCTGTCCAGCCTCCAGCTTTGCTTCACCAACAACCGCATTACCAGCCTGAAGCTGCAGTGTGTTCTCACCGGAACTTTCATCCTTGCTGGCAGAAATTTTACTTCCAGATTCAACAGCAACCACAGAACCATCATTCAGAGAAAGCTTAAGCGGAAGCTGATTTTCAGAAACATCAGTAGTGTCAACAACAATATTTCCGCCGTTTACGTTGATGTTGATGGAACCGTCCTTGTTTGAAGAAATTTGAAGCATGGTGTTCTCATCAATGTTAAGAACGGCATTGTTCGTGAATATAATCTTTGCCTCTGCAGCCTGTGCAATTCTAAGCGTATCCATGTCATACAAAGGAGTGTCCTGCTGAAGACGCTCCCACACAACCCGGTCACTGAATTTACGCTGGGCCACATTTCGCTTGAATGAGATCGTAGCAATTTGAGTTTTGTCTGTTCGTACCGTAAAGCTGTTCAAGTCCTTCCAGAACAGATAAAGAAAACTTAATGCAATGCCGGTACAAACCACAACAAAGGTCAGATTAACTAACCTGGACTTTGTTCTCTTCTGCATCAAGATTAACTCCATCAAAATCAGGAATAGGAATTCCAAGCAGCTCACGGACTTCATTCAAAGTCTTAGGTCCATCTGGTCCGCAGGCCTTCTTACAGTCCTCATCAATCACAAAATTTTCATCAGAACGCTTAAAGAAATTCTCAATGTCAAAGGCCGGCATATTCACAATACCGTAAAAATGCTGCTTGCCCTTGCCCTTTACCTCAAAAGTAACAGGAATCTGCTCCACAATAAGCTCATCCGCAAGATGGTCGTCAGAAATTGTAAAATTGTTTTCCTCACAACGGATGAAATTCATTTTAAGGGCATCATACATATCCTGAGTAATAAGAATATCAGTTCCACAAGGCTTGTTTGAGCTTTCAGTGCGGCTGGCCATATTTACAGCATCCCCGATTGAAGTGAATTCCATTTTTTCAGTAGAACCCATGAATCCAACAGTGGCACGCCCGCAGTTAAGGCCGCAACCAATCTTTATATACGGCTTGTACTGAGCCAAAGGTTCATCAGCATGAGCTTCTGTAAAAGCCTTGGCATCCTTGTTGTATTTCATAAGAGCATAACGCATTCCAACCGTAGCACGGATGCCGCTGATCATATCGTGAAGCCTGTGTTCATTGTGAACAGCTTCCAGACGAGTCTTCTCCTCGCAATCTTCCATCTGTTCAAAAGAAAGATCATCATCACGGAGAACGCCCCAGCAGGCCATGATAGCATCGCCTTCAAATTTATCAACATTTCCGCCGGTGGCACTGATACAGGCAACCATGCGGCTCATGTAGTCATTCAGGAAGTTTATGATTTCACCGGCAGATTTTTCACCAAACCGGTTGTTGAATCCATCAGAAATTGCAGTAAAACCACGGATATCACTAAAGAAAATCGTAATATCCTTAAGATGAGGCTTAAAATCAATCGTCTTCTGAACAATAGCCTTGGTAACCCCCTTATTCGTAAGGGAAGTAACCGTGTTCAGAATTTCCTGCTCATCCTTGGTGCTTCTGTTCAAAACACCGACCTCGTCCTTTCTGCCAAGCTTAAGCTGATTGAACAAAGGCGTGTTGAAATTACCCTGGCTGATATGATGCGTAATTTCAGTCAAAAGCTCCAGAGGATTTGAAATAGACTTTGCAAAGAAGCGAATCACCATAATAACAAGGGCAAGCAAAGCGATAGTAAGATAAATATTACGTCGTGTGGTCGAACGGACAGCCTCAAAAA
The DNA here is from genome assembly GCA_018064905.1 of Candidatus Treponema equifaecale. Classification (GTDB taxonomy): domain Bacteria; phylum Spirochaetota; class Spirochaetia; order Treponematales; family Treponemataceae; genus Treponema_D; species Treponema_D equifaecale. The sequence goes on along the minus strand of JAGHUJ010000185.1, from coordinate 2,284 downwards.
TAACTGCCGTCTCAACTTCAGTGATGACACCAGCAGAAAGTCCCTTAAGCTTGTTGTAAGCCCCAAAATATTCAGTGCCAGTCTCATCAAAATAACGAAGCTGCTTGTTGTCCTGATTAGAATCGTTCATCTGCTGAACCAAATATTTTGAGCTTAAATCTGAAGCAGCCATAGTATGAGTAATGTCAGGATGAACAAGAACAATACCCTCACCGTTCACCAGAACAGAGGAATTAACAGAGCTGGAAGCAAAATTGTCCCCCATGGCTTCAGAAGAGAACAGAATCACAGCAACATCATTTTCCGTACCAGAATAAACCGGAGCAAAAATCGAAATCAAAGGAATCTGGAAGAAAGGACTTGGATTTTCCAGAACACCAAGACCTGTCATAGCCTTACCAACAGCCTCCGTTTCCTGAAGCACATAAGGCTCAAAAGATTTAGGATCAATTTCCTTAGTAATAAAGAAAGCATCATTCACAAAGAAACGGTTGTTCTTAACAAAAGCAATTCCAGCAATATCCTTACATCGCTCAAACAAAAGCTTGCCATTCTTCTTGATCTGAAGCTCATCATTTTTATCCGCCACAAAAAGCTCAAACAGAAGTCCGCCATTATTCAAAATCGAATTGATCTGGTTCTCGCAGTCACTGGCAGTTCTGCTGTTTATGGTAAGATTATTTTCCTCCGCATTGATCTGAGTGTCCGTTGAAATGAAATAGCTTACCAAAGCGGTAATAAGCCCCATGGAAATGACAATAATCACCGAAATAATCAGAATGAGCTTTGTACTGATGGAATGAATGACTTTAACCGACTGATCGTTTCCAAAAGAATCCGCCGCACGGGAATTTTCAAGCTCCAGCTTCTGCTGTTTTTTAAGAAGCTTCTCCTGAACTCGGGCATTTTTGACAGCAACCTTCAGAGACTTTTTGTATTCTTTTTTATTTTTCTTTTCAGCAATCCTACGATTTTTTGCCCGTTTTTTCTGCAAACGTTTTCTGCTTTTTGAATCATATTCCTCAAAAGCACCATAAAGAACAACATCGCTCTTATCTTCCTCAGAAAGAACAGGAACTCCAATTCCACCCTGAACTTCTGAAACATTTTGATCCTTTACAGTATCTGAAGAAATAAAACAGCCATACTCTTCAACTTTCATAAAAACCTCAAAAGCAAACAGTTCTCCAACTCATTTATCGGCAGATTTTCCCAAAGAGTTTAGATAAATTTACATTTTTAAAATTTTTAAAGAAAAAAAAATAATGGGCCGGTTTTGCTGCGCAAAAACCGGGCTTTCCGCAGTTCCGCTCCCCCGCTACATTCTTGCGTCAGGCCGCAAGAACGCCTCCGGCGCCGCTACAATCCCTCGTCCAATTTGCATTTATTTTGAGAATTTTACTTGTTATTCCGTGTACAGCACGCCGGCACTACCTGTGTGCCTTCTCCCACTCAGCCTTGTCGACAAATCCAGCCTTGATCCTGCCGCCGTCCTCGTCCAGTGAGACCACGGCGAACTCCTCATAGTGCATAGTCAGCCAGCGGTCATACTCCGTCCAGCCGTCGAACTCCTCATACATAACATCCATGCCAACAATTCTACGGAAAACGCCCCCCGTGTCAACAGGTCACGCCCCACATCGCTCCAGAAATGCCGGTTGCCGAATAGAGTTAGTATAACTTAGTGGCCACAAAAAATGCTACATAATATCTTCAAACAGAGGAATGTAGCATGGAAGCAAAAAACAAATTGTTGAACTTTATGAAAATGGCAAGTCAGTAATAGATCAAGACCTGCGAATATGGCTTGATAGAACAGACAATCTACAAATGAATTCACCGCTATGAACCATAATAAATTCAAGGATTCATATCCAATCAAAATCATGTGCAGTGTTTTAGGTCTGAATCGAAGTACATATTACAAAGATGCAAAAAGAAAACCAACAAAAACACAGATCAGCAATGATGAACTGGATTCAAACGTTGTAAAGCATACCGAGGGAATAATTATCCAGTCAGATTTGGGATGCCAGTATACAAGTAACCTTTTTGAGTCGGCTCTGGCCGAACTGAAGATTCGCCATTCCTACAGCAAGAAAGGTTACCCTTATGACAATTCCTGCATTGAATCCTGGTACAACCGCAAGCGTATTCACTCAAGCCTGAATTACAGGCCTGCTTCAATATTTGACCTATACTTTCTTTGTATTGGCCATATATTGCCTTTCGTCGATATTTTGGTGTAAATACGATATGATATTTACATAGCCACGATTTGCCA
>JAGHUJ010000070.1 GCA_018064905.1 Candidatus Treponema equifaecale | reverse complement strand
AACGTAGACGATTCAGAAAACCTTGAAAAGGCAATCAAACGTTTTAAGCGCATGGTTGAAAAGGAAGGCATTATCCGCGAATACAAGAAGCGCGAATACTTTGTAAAGCCTTCAGCTATTCTTCACCAGAAGAACACTTCTCTTGAGCGCAAACTTCTCAACAAGAAGCGCAAGACAGACAAGAAGGAATACTAAGATTTTCTTAACTTAAACAGAAATCTTGGTTAAAGCCCATGGAAATCTCCGTGGGCTCTTTTTTTTGCCATTGCAGTCCCTGTCTAGGGTGCATTTTGTGTAAAAGGCCTATTTTGAAAGCCAGCCTTTTTCTATGGCGCGCTGGATGTTCTTTTCATACCAGTCGCCGATTTCCGGAATTGCTTCTATGGCAGGTCCAATTCTTTTGTTGACCATCTGTACCGACGGGTGGCCTTCCTTCCATGTGTGGCCCTCTGTCAATGTGTTGTGCAGGAATGGCTGGATTCTGTCCATGGCGGCAGCGTACTTTGCATCGGGAGTTTGCATTGCATCAAATTCTTCCCACAGGGTTCTGAATTCATTTGCAAGGTTTTCTGGGAGTTCTGCAAAAAGTTTGTCGGCGGCAATCTTTTCCCTCTGTTCCTTTCCTTCGTTGGCGGCCGCATCGTAGGCAAAGGTGTCGCCTGCATAAATTTCAACAAGGTCGTGGACAATGCACATCTTTACGGCGCGGGTGACATCACATCCTTCTGGTGCGTAGTCTTTAAAAAGCATGGCCATCAAGGCAATGTGCCAGGAATGTTCTGCGTCATTTTCACGGCGGCTTTTATCCACAAGCAAAGTCCTGCGGCTTATTCCTGTCATCTTATCAACTTCTGCAGAAAATCTTAAAAGCTGATTGATTTTTTCATCAGCACCAGGCAGAAAATTTTTAATGTCCAACATGATTGTTCTCCCAAAACACGCATCACCGGCTATTAGAAAAAACCAATGATTTTAAAATTGTAATTAGATAATTATCGGCAGTTAAAAAAAGAAACATAAACTGCCCTATTGTTTCAGGATTTTTATTCTGGGCAGAAAAAAAGTGGAGAATTTGTATGTGGAAGAATTCCAACAGCAGCCAGATTTTTTTTTCGTTGACATGAGGCTGCCGTTGGTTTGCCGTATCGGTTCAGTTTTTGTTATTTAAATGCAGGCGCATAATCTGCTTTCCACAACTTGTGGATGTTGCAGTATTCATAGGCGGCTTCAACTTTTTCTCCCGTCATGATGGCAAATTCAACATTTGGAGAATTCCCCGGATTCAGCCATCTTTGCTGGATGCCTCTGTCGGTCTGAAGCAGAATCCATTCGATGTAATGTTCAGCCGTCGAAGGATGCAGCTTTGAACCTACAGTCACGCAGACAGTGTTTCCCGAAACTTTAATTACGGGAATGTGTTTTTCAGAAGCTCCATCCGTTGTACCTGCAACCAGTTCTGACATGGCTTCTCCACAGCAGATTGTTGGAAGACCGGAATCCTTTACCATGGCGATGATTTTTCCGCAGTGGGCGCAATAAAAAAATTTTAACTGCATATTGACCTCTCTTGCACAGTTATCTGTACAAAAATCAGCATAGCGCAGTCAATTGAATTTTCAAAATGAATTCATCCGCAAATGGTCACATAAAAATCATCATGCAGAAAATTCAAATTTGATGGCGGCACAAGGAATGAGGATTCCGTCTTGTACATGCTGAACTGCCGGGCGTCGGAAAAACTACAGATTCTTAAAAAATCTTTTCTGGTCTTTTTCTGAATCGTATCCCATTGCTCTGTAGAATTCATGGGCACCAAGGCGTGTGATTCCAGAGTTGACCCTCATGGCCGTGCACTTGTTTTTTGATGCCCATTTTTCTGCAAGGTGAATAAGAATTCTGCCGTAGCTCATTCCGCGGAATTCATTGCTTACTGCAAGTCCAAGAATGTTTGCCATGGTAGGAGCATAAAGCACGTCATATTTTTCAACATGCACAAAACCGACAACATTGCCTTTGTACAATGCCACAAAAACTTCTTCGCGATTTTTATCAAGGGTACCTAATTTTTGGCGGACAAGATTTTCATCGCATTCATAGCCAAGTTCATTTTTACTTATGTAACAGATTGAACCGCTGTCTTCAATTGTTGCAGTGCGTGCAAATTCCAGATTCAGTTCTTTTTCATAAAAGGATTTTGCAATCGGCCGGAACAGTTCATCACCGCAGACTTTTTTCAATGATGCTTCTTTTTTGTCAGAGTTCTTGAAAAGATTTTTAAGGTTTGAACAGATATAGTCGCCGCAGTTTTTGCAGCAGTTTACATTTTTTTCTTTTTGGCACGGAAGGATTTTAAAGCTGCATGTTGGCCCAGATCCGCATCCTGTGCATGCAATCTCTTTGTTTGACACGACACGGTCTCTCCATCCAGCCTTGAACCAAAGTTCCGCCGTCTCTCTAAGTTCATCGTCAGTTTTTGCAAGAAAGCGAGGGCAAATTGAACAGTCGTCGCCGCAGCATGAAATAATCGGCTCTCTCCGATCCTTTTTTAATTCCTCAATTTTTTTTAGATACCAGTCCATAAAAATTCCTAGGTAAAAGATTTTGTCTGTAGCTGATGCGGTAAAAGGATAACCTAAATATAGAAAAAATGAAAGTTTTTAAAAGCCGACTTTAGTTTGCAGACTGAAGGTGGAGTCTTATTTCTGAATAGAGCTGTTCAAGTAAAATTCTGTCTTTTGAAGTTTGAGCTTTTTTACAGAGCACAAGGAGCTGGTCTTCAGTTGCAAAAAGCATTGCCGGGTGTATTTCTAGAACTGATGAAAGTTTGACTATCAAATCAAAGGATGGCTTTGCAAGGCCGCATTCAATATTTCCAATGGTTCCGGTTGTTACATCGCATTTTTCCGCAAGTTCCGCCTGAGACAGGTTCTTTATCTGCCTGAATTTTTTAAGGTTGGAAATAAGGTCAATTTGATAATCTGTCATTTAAAATCAGTATAAAATGATAAGATTCCATTTGAAATATAATTAAAATGATAATATAATGGAAAAATATCAGTTTAATTGATAAATATACAAAATAACTGATATTTTGGAGGAATAAATGAAGAAAGCTTTATGGAAAACTTTTTCGTTGGGT
>JAGHUJ010000003.1 GCA_018064905.1 Candidatus Treponema equifaecale | reverse complement strand
TGGCAGCGGGCTCCCTGTTCATAGGCAGGGCGGTAGCGGTGACACATGGGGCATAATTTAGTAAAATTATAAAGAAAATTCTTGTATCCTGAATAAAATTTGATTATTTTTAATATTAGTGAAGTCATCTCGAGCGAAACGCAGTGCAGTCGAGAGATCTATTGGTCAGATTTCTCCACGCGCTTCACTTAGTCGAAATGGCACAGCAACAAAAAAGGAAACATTATTGGAAGATTTATACGCAGTTCTTGGTGTTCAAAAATCAGCTACTCAGGATGAAATAAAATCAGCATACAGAAAGCTTGCCGTAAAGTACCATCCGGACAAAAATCCGGGAGACAAGCAGGCTGAAGAAATGTTCAAGAAAATCTCAGCTGCCTACGACGTACTGGGCGATGAAACAAAACGCCGCCAGTATGATTCTTATGGTTCAACCTCTTCCAGCTACGGAAGCAGCGGCTACGGTTACAACGGCGGATATCAGCAGCAGTGGAACAGTGGTGCATGGGGGCAGGAGAACCAGTCGGATTTTGAAGATGCCTTCAATCAGTGGTTCAACTATGCCAAATCAAACCAACAGTCCTCAAATTATGGCAGCCGCAACACCTACACTTTCTACCGCAAAACTGAACCTCAGACAGTTTCACAGGCCCTGTCAAAGCTGATTCAAAAGCTTCTCATAACTTTTGCAGGACTGTTCTTCCTTAGAATTTCCTGGATTCTCCTTCCATTTGGTCCTTTGCTCTGTCTCTACGCAATAGTAAGCGGAATTGCAGGCAGTGTTTCAGCGCTGGGAGTATTGGTAAAGAAACTAGGACAAAAGGGATAAAAAAATCCCCGATTTGCTTGAACCGGGGATTGCAGTCTTTAGATTATCTTTCGCGGAAGATGATTCTTCCTCTGTTAAGATCGTATGGTGAAAGTTCAACTTTTACGCTGTCACCAGGAACGATTCTGATAAAGTGCTTTCTCATTTTTCCTGACAAATGAGCCATGATTACGTGTCCGCCGTTCTTAAGTTCAACGCGGAACATTGTGTTTGGCAAAGCTTCCTTAACGATGCCTTCAACTTCAATAGCTTCTTCTTTAGTAGCCACGATTCCTCCAAAAAAATAACAGAAAATACAAAAGAAAAAAGTTGTCTTTTCGAGTTTTTACCTATATTATTATCTAATAATCAAAAAAATTGTCAACATGGGAGAACGACATCTATGGATCAAGCTTTCATTCAAAAAATGGAAACAGAACTTCTTTCACAGAAGGAACAAATTCTCAAATCACTTGCTGAACAGAATTCAGACTATAAAAAATTAGTTGAAAACGAAGCACCGGGAGACGAAGTTGATATCGCTTCTGATGTAATCGACGGAAAAATGCTGGAAACTCTTGGTGTGCAGGATCAGAACCGCCTCCTGGCAATCAACAATGCTTTGGAAAGAATCAAGAAGGGTGTTTATGGAATCTGTCCAATCTGTCATCAGGAAATTCCACAGGAACGCCTTGAAACTATTCCAGAAGCTGTACTCTGCATTAAGTGTAAGTCGGCTCAGGAAAGACAGCATCACTAATTTTTAGACTGAATTTCAAATCTAAATATCACAATAGCCGGTGCCGGGAATCATTATTTCCTTGTAGCCGGCTTTTTTTGCGCTTGCTGCAGCCAGATCAAAACTTCCGTCCAAGGTATCCCTGCTGTGTGCATCGGAACTGAAAATAACCGGCACCTTCAATTCATTCAGGCAGCCAAGAAAATAATCAGAAGGATACTGGCTTGTAATCCAGCCTCTGGAAATTCCACCAGTATTGATTTCTGCAATTACACCAGCCTTTGCAATTTCCTTGGCCAGAGCCTTCACTTCTCTTTTGTACCAGCCGGATTCTTCATCAAAGAAATTGTATTTTTCGTTGAATTTTCTGACCAGATCACAGTGGCCGATTATGTCAAAATCACCAGTCTGAAGCATTTCCTTTTCGGCTTCAAAATAATCACAGACAAGCTTCTTTATGTCGCCGCCATAGATTTCATCCAGCGCTTTCTTAAAAGATTCCGGGCTTTCATCAATGGCAAAGATTCCACTTTTTTTGTAGACAAAGTGAACGGAACCAATCAGATAGTCCGGCTTGAACTTGCTGTAGTTTTTATAGGTTGGAAAAGTCACTCCTGGAATGTAATCAGCCTCAAAACCAAGCATTATTTTAATTTTATCTTTATAGGCTTCCTTAAGACGGTTTACCTCGGCACAATATTCTTCAAATTTTTGAGGCTCCATGTTGCATTCAAGCCAAAATGGATAAAGTGAATGGCTGGAAAAACCAAGGATGTCGAATTTTTTTTCAATTGCGGCCAGAACATTTTCTTCCAGGCTGTCTTTACCGTCGCAGAAAAGTGAATGGGTATGTAAATTTGCCTTAATCATTTTGATTACCTTCTTTTGCTGGATTCAATCTTGCAATCTGACGAACTGCCGAGGTCTGCATTACGGACTTCCATTTTTCTATGATGTTCTTGATCATAAAGCTTTTGAACGGTTTTACCAGAATGTCATTTATTCCGATCTTCATGTATTCTTCAAAGTCCTTAGAATCATTGTTCGCAGTGCAGGCAACAATAATTCCACCATAACCAAGATTTCTAAGCTCGCTGGTGGCTTCAATTCCACTTTTTTCAGGCATGTAGATGTCCATGAAGATTATGTCCATCTCAGGATTTTCCCTTACGGCCTCAACAGCCTTCACACCATCCTCAGCAAGAAAAACCTCAGCCCCAAATTTCTTCAGAAAAGACTCCATCAGCTTTCTGTTCATAGGATGGTCTTCAGCAATGAGAATTTTCAGCCCCTTGGCAACACCAGAATCGTCCTTTACAGGTGCTGTTTCCGGCACTTTGATTTCACCAACAGTTTCAGGCTCATACAGAGTCTCAATTTTTTCACCTTCAGAAAAATAATCGTACAGCAGCTTAAGCAAAAGTTCACGTTTTATAGGCTTGTACAGATAACCGTCAAACCAGCCCATTGCAGTCATCTTTGCATCTTTTCCCATTTGTCCCTCAGGAACAAGCAGATAAAGCGAAATGTTTTTTCTGATTTCTGGAAGTGCATTTATCTCAAAGCCCAGGTGCCATCCGTCAGATTCCGGCATGATCATATCAATAAAGGCGATTCTGTATGGATTTCCTTCATCATGGGCTTTTTTCAGAAGTTCCAGAACCTCAGTTGATTTTGTGCAGATATCAGCATTCTTAAATCCCAACCTGTGGAATTTGTTCTGAAGACCAATTGCCGCCAGTCTGCTGTCATCAACAATCAGAACCCTGTATTCCGCCGGATTTTTGGTAAAGCTGTAAACCATAGGATCAATGGCAGGCACAAGAGGCAGGTTCACCCAGAAAACAGATCCACCTTCAGGATTCTCACTGACACCAATCTCACCTTTCATAAGGTTTACGAGATTTTTACAGATCGAAAGTCCAAGACCTGTGCCGCCGAATCTGCGGTAAGTTGAAAGGTCTCCCTGAAAATAATCCGTAAAGATTTTTGAGCGCATATCTTCAGAAATTCCAATTCCAGTATCAGTTACCTGAAATATAACACCCTTTTCCTTTTCGTATGAAAGCTCTACCAGAACATAACCAGAATTTGTGAATTTTACGGCGTTACTCACAATGTTCAGCATTATCTGCCGCACACGCATTGAGTCGCCGTTTATCATTGAAGGAACGCCGGGTCTGATGTTTGTTACGATTTCCACACCTTTGTTGAAGGCCTTCACGCTGACGGAATCCACAATATGCTCCGTCATATAGATTATGTCAAAAGGAATTGTTTCCAGAGTGAATTCATTGGACTGAATTTTGGCAAGGTCCAGAATATTGTTCGCAAGATTTAAAAGGCCTTCCGCGCTGAACTGAATCTGACGGATGTATTCAGACTGTTCCTTGTCCAGCATGGTTTCCTGCATCAGTTCAGTTGCACCGATTATAGTCTGAATAGGAGTACGGATTTCATGCAGGGTACTGGCCAGATATCTGGTTGCGTCGATTGCATTCATCTTAATTCCTGTTTCATCAGCACTCTTGGAATTGCGGCTAGCCATTTAGAATTTCCATAATTTTATGAACCAGATTTTCCGGCTTCTGAGGCTTTACAAGGTAACTTGCAGCACCCATGCTCAGAGCCTGCATTATGTATTCCTTCTGCCCCATCTGAGAATAGATGATGATAGGGAAAGTAACACCCCGTTCACCAGCATTTTTAAGCACGTCAAATCCAGAAGGGCCGCCAGGCATGTAGATATCAAGCACTGCAAGGTCAAAGCTTCTTGAATTCAAAGCAGTGAGGAATTCCACTCCAGAAGAGAAAGTTACGATTTCACTGGCAATTGTCTTAAGGGCTTCTGAAACAAAGGCACGGACATTCGGATCATCATCAATCACAGCAATCTTAACCGGCTTGAACTTCTCACTTTCATCAGTATCCAGAGAGAATCGGGTTTCAATTGAGCCTTGAACAGTTTCAACTTCAGTAGATGTAAGCAGATTGTCCGCAATCACCTCCTGAACATTTGAAGTCGCGTTGTCCTCAACCAACGAATTAAGTACAACAGAAAGATTTTCAACAACTTCGATTCCGTGCAGCTCAATATGACCGTCGATAAATTCTTTTGTGATTGAATCCAGCGAAAGAATCTTTATATTTCTGTTCATTATTCGCTTATCTGCCGTGATGTTCTGAAAAAGCAGCTCCAGATTATAGCCGTCAACAAAGCTGAGACTGAGCGAAGTGAGCATGAGAATTACTTTTGGAGTTGTAAGCTCGTTTCTGTCAATTATTTCTGAAATTTTGTATTTGAGCAGACCGATTTTTTCCTGGTTCAAGCCCATGGCAACTTCAATAAAGATAATATCCTTGTTGAGATGAACATCAAGAACACAAGGAGTGTCATCCACAGTAAAAGGAAGCCTGAGAATTCGGCCAATGGATTCAAAGAACACATCAAATTTAATCGGCTGGGTAAAATATTTCACAACGCCATACTGAACCAGATCCGCAACATCTTCACGGTTCATAACAGGTCCAGTCATAATGATAGGAATTTTCTTTCCGTTCAGATCATTTTTTTTCTTATCAAGGAAATCATAAAGGTCATCAACAGACTGCCGGATGTTCAGAATAATCAAATCAGGAAGAATTGAGAACATTTTTGTAACGGCATCACGCTGACTGTCAGCTGTTTCTACAGTCACCTTTTCTGCCAGAAGTTTGTCTGTCAAAAGATTCCGAAGCATGTCCGGAGCATCAATAATCAAAACGTTTTTCATACGGATCCTACCCGCTTCTATTATCGGTGTTTTTTGGGGAAAAGTTCAAGGATATCAAGAATTTTAAGGACGGAAATTTATCCACGTTGTTCCGATGTTCCGCACTTCGGTAGCCCTCACCGTCCTCGCAGGCTGCGGTCGGCACCATTCGGTGGTGCTCCATATCGGCGTAGGAATTTTTCACACATTTGGAATTTCTGTGCTAGAATAAAAGCTATCGAGGTTTTATATGAAAATAGCCGTATTTTTAGCACCGGGCTTTGAGGAAATTGAAGCCCTTACAGTTGTAGATTATCTTCGCAGAGCCGGACAGGATGTTTTAACGGTTAGCGTTCCAGGAGACGGAGAAAGCTCAGCACCGGCAGTTGTGACAGGAAGCCATAAAATTCCAGTTACAGCAGACCTGGACTTAAAGAAATTTATTGAAGAAATGAACGGAGCCGAACCTGATGCAATATATTTTCCAGGTGGAATGCCGGGAGCCGCAAATCTGGCAGCAAACCAGTACCTGTTCCAGCTTGCAACAAAAATGGAAAGAAAAGGCAAACTGGTTGCAGCAATCTGTGCGGCTCCAGCTGTAGTTCTTGCACCAACAGGAATGCTTTCCAGCAGAAAATGGACCTGCTACCCGGGAATGGAGAAAGAACTTGGCAAATGGTGCGGAAGCGATTTAAAAGCTGAAGAGCTTACAGAAAATTCCCACCACATTCCAAACGTACCATTCGTTCTGGACAACAACGTGCTCACAGGCCGTGGCCCCGGAACAGCAGAACAGTTTGCCATGAAATTCGTAGAGCTTATGGCCGGACCTGAAACCGCCCAGAAAATCCACGACGGTTCCTGCCAGAGGTAAATTTTCGGTGGTTGAGCCCAGTCGAAACCACCAGAATTAAACACGAATAAAAAAAGCCACGCGGATTTTCAGTAATGGTTGTGGACAAAAAAATCCCCGATTCTGAAGCCAGCTTCAAAATCGGGGATTTTTAATTTTGTAATACGGGGTGGTTGAGCCTGTCGAAACCTCACCGTATTACATCATGCATTGCGAATTGCGCACTGCGCATTATACATTGACTTAACTATGGACGCACGATGATGCTTGCAAGTTCTGGGCACTTTTCAAGATCTTTCTTGAGGCCTTCTTCGCGAGCCTTGTTTTTGTAGTCCTTGCTCTGGAAAGAATATGTGAT
>JAGHUJ010000004.1 GCA_018064905.1 Candidatus Treponema equifaecale | reverse complement strand
GACGTGTACTCAAAAATGATTCAGGAAAAAAAAAATTCAAATTCAAAGATCAAAAAATCTGACAAAACATAAGATCATAAAATGAAAAAAAATGAATATCTTAACAAGGAAATGAATCTTGCAGAACTAAATGAAAGCTATTTTCCTCGTTTCTACATAATTCATCCGGAAAAATGCGAAAAAATGAAGGTTGCAACAGTTTCTTCTCAGCAGCTTAGAATTGAACTTGATGCAAATGCCGCAAAAGTTCCTGTAAATGTAAAAGTCACAAATGATTACAATTCAATTGTTTCTACTGCCTGTGAAGAGCTTCTAAAGAATCTGGGGCTTCAGATCAGTTCAAAATCAGCAGACTATGAATTAAAAATCGACGTTACTCCTTCAGCCAGAACTGTTGAAAACCCACGGATGTATTATTGTGAATATACTCTTTCTGCAAAAATGACAGGCAAGAGTGATGGAGTTATTGTTCCATGGGATGCAGCAGGAAGAAGTGGTGATAAAACTGAAGAATTGGCAAAGAAAAAAGCATATACGTCAATTTCTGAAAAAATTAAATCAGAATACAAAGACACTTTCGAAGAATACTTCTACCAGCTGAACTAGGACAAAACTTATGAAAAAAATTAGCTTCTTTATTTTATTTTCTTTTTGCTGTTTCAGTGCTTTTTCCGCTGAAATTGTAAAATCATCTGCTGAATTGGAAAAAAAGGCGGATTCACTTTATCCGGCAAAAGACAATGTTCTGTATTTTTTGGATTCTGGAATGTTGAATTTTTATGAAGGAAATTATTCTGCTGCCGTAGAAAAACTTTCTGAAGCTGAAAAATATATCGACGATTATTATACAAAATCAATTTCACAGAATACGGCCGCTTTTTTTACAAATGACAATGTGATTGAATATCCCGGGGAAGATTACGAAGACATTTACCTGAATCTTTTTAAGGCAATTTCATATTACAAGGCTGGTCAGTGGCAGGAAGGTTTTCACGAAGTTAATGCCTATAAAAGAAAGGCTGGTGCTGTTGCTCAAAGACACAGTGCAGAGCTTCTAAAGGCTCGTCAGGCAGCTAAAATGGGTGAAAGCAAAACTGAAGACATTGCATTCCATGATTCTGCCTTGGGTGAATATCTTTTTATGCTTTATTATAGAAGCATTCGTGACGAAAACCAGGTTCAGTACTCAGCCAGAATGTTGAAGGATGTTTTTAACACATCTGGAAGCATTTACAATTTTTCAATTCCTTCAAGCATTGATGAAGAAGCTGCTGTAAAATCAAACGAAGCACGCTTGAATTTTGTGATTTTTTCTGGCCAGTCTCCAAAAAAAATTGAAAGAACAGAATATTATTCAAATGAACTCTCACTTTCGTTGCCGGAACTTTATATTCCTTCTTCAGACGTGAATTTCATTTCCGTAAAAGCAATTAACAAAGCAACGGGAAAAGCCTATTCAAAAAATCTTGAACAGATTGAAAACTATGGAAACATTTGTGCAGACGTTTATAAAAACCGTTCAAAACTGATTTATTACAAGTCGGTTGCAAGGGCAATTGGAAAGGGCAGCGTTACGGCTGGTTCAAGAGTTGCTGGCGATGTGCTTTCTGACAGTGACAGTGCTGTTTTGGCTGCCCTGGGTGGAGTTCTTTCCGCCGGATCTGTTTACACTGAAAATAAAAACTATGAAACTGAACATGCAGATTTACGCCATTCAAATTATTTTCCAGGACGAGCAGATGTTGGCGGAATTACCGTTGAACCCGGTGTTTACGACATAACAGTTTCTTACTTCAATAGACGAGGTGGAAATGAAGTTTACAAAGAGGAAGTTAAAAATGTAAAAGTTGAGAACTCTCGCTTGAACCTTGTTTCTGCTTCTTCATCACAAAAGGAAACCGTAAAACATAAAAATGATGTTCTTCCACAGCTGAATAATACTTCAAAAACGGTATCAATTTATGACACTGTTGAAAAAGACAAGATTTTCTTTGATATTGGTACTGAACCAGAAGACTCTTCTTTTTCTACTTATGGTTTGTTTCAGTATAATTGGAATAATACTTATTCAAGCAATTTTAAAATCAAGTATACAAGTACAACAGAAACTGAAGATGAAATTGAAGGCTTTGAAAATGCAACTCAAGTAACAAAAAACAAAGAATTTGAATTTGACTTGCTTCCATACATTTACAATTTTGGAAACGAAAAGAATTTTTCATTCAGTTTGGGTGGTTCTTATCAGTATATTCATGAAGACAGTTTTGCGGGAATGTTTGATATCAATGGTTATATGCTCGATGTCGATATGGACAAGGGCAAATATTTTACAATTGATTCTCTTAGAACAGGCCATATAATTGCTCCAAGAATTGGTGTCACAGCAAAATTCCCACTTCACAAATGGTTCTGCGTAAATTTTCAGGCTTATGCAAACCCAATTTATTATTTGATTCTGGATCAATCTGTAAAATATCATTCAGATCAGACCAAGAGAGAATTTAATTACGGTGGCAACGATTCTCTTTCAAAATGGTCATCACCTTACATAGAAGCAAAACTATCTGCCGACTGCTTTGGATTTGTCCGTCTTGTAACTCAAACAACTTATCAGAAGCTGGAAGGCCAGCAAATGGATTGGATTGAAACTATGGACGGACTTGTTGGATTTGATGATACACAGGAAGTCTTAAAAATCAGGGCTGGTGTAGAACTTCTCGCAGGAAGCAAAAAACGTGCTCGTGTAAGAGGCGGTATTTATTATCAGACTGAAAAATATGATTCTTCTTATTTTGATTCAACAACCAGAAAAAATAAATTCATCATTAGCATAGGTTCAGAAAGATAATATGAAAAAATTTATTTGTAAATTTGCACTTGCGTTTGTTTTTAGCTCAGTTCTTTGTCCCGTGATGGCACAGAATTCTGATGGAGATGATATTTTTAAAAACCAGAAAATTGAAGCTGATGATTTTTACGCAATTTCTGTGGAACCATCAAAAAAAGCATTGCAGGAAAAAATAAATTCCCACATGGAAAAAACAAAGAGTCAAAAGCTCGACATTATTCGTATAAGGGAAGAAAAGCAGCGCCAGATTGACTCAAAAAAAGGGGAGCTGAATACAAAAATTCAGAATGCCCACGCAAAGATGCAGGAAAGTATTGAAAAGAAAAAGGCTGAATTGAACGGCAAAAAGGAAAAAATCAATTCCAAAAAGAACAAGGACCAGTCTGAAGAAATAAATGAAGTGCAGAATGAAAATATTCAGAAAAAGCAAAGTCTTCAAAAGCCTGTTGTTGCTGCACAGACTGTAAAGGAAGCTGAAAAAGAAATGAATGAAGTAATTTCTGACAGAACCAGATTTATAGACAAGGCTATGAGCTTAAAAGGAATACCTTATGTATGGGGCGGAAAAACACCTGTTCCTGGTTTGGATTGCTCAGGACTTGTCACTTATGCGGCAGAAAAAAGTCTGGGCTTTGATTTGTCCGGAAACGCACAGATGATTTATGACAAAGTTAAGCCAATCTCAATTGATCAGGCCATTCCAGGAGATTTGATATTCTTTAAAGGAGCCAGAGACTCAAGGATTACACATATCGGCATTTTCCTTGGATCAAATCCTGACGGAAACGATTTTGGCAGCCAGAACATTTTCCTGAATGCAGCAAGCGCCGGCCCGAGAACCGGTGTCATAATCAGCGGCATGAATGAAAAATACTGGAAAAAGAATTATTACGGAGCCGGCCGTTTCCTTAAGGATATTGGAGATTAAGGATACGACAGGCCTCTAAAATTTCAAATTATTTACAGAGGAATTCCTTAAATCCGGTTTGTTCCAGAATCTCATCTACGGTTTCGTTGCAATTTATCAGTTCCAGATTTTTGTTTCGGTCCTTGTACATCATCAAGAATACACGCAGGCCTGCAGATGAAACATATTCAAGCTTTTCACAGTCGATGATGATTTTCTTTTCAATTTTTCTGCTCTTGATGGAATTATCATAGAAAGTCAGGAGATCTGGTGAAGAAATCGTATCAAGTCTGCCAGAAAGATAAACAATAAGAGCAGTCTCATGTTGAGATATAGTCATATCAAAACCAGATTTGCCTTTGTCTGCATATAGAACAGAACGGGCATCGTCTGATCTGTCAGAAAAAAGGAATGACATGTGGAAATTCTTGTAGTTTTCAAGAATGGCATTTTTCTGCTCCGGCTGCAGTTCCTTCAGACAGTCTTTCTTGATGTATTCCGGAATAAAATCTACATCACGGACAATAAGATGAGACCTGCCTGCCATTGTAAGTCCATAAGTAATGGCTGCTGGCTGAGATTCACGAATTTCTGTTCCAACAGCAGATTTGTCCGAAGAATGAAGAAGCGACTTTACCTTTGCATAAGCGTCTTTTCCTAAAAGTGGCTCCATTACAGCCGCCATGAAGTCGTTGTTGTAGAAATCTGGAGTTATCCACGCGCCACCATATTTTTCAAGAAGTACATGAATGTTCTGAATTACAATTTTAAGTTCGTTTTCTGTAAAGTAAGTGAGAACACCTTCCGTAATTACGAGAATTTTACCCTGAACATCTTTGAGGGCCTTTTCCAATGAACTGAGATTTGTCATATCACCGGCAACATAATTCATATCGTTTCCTGCAATTCTCAGATCATTTATAAGAGCCGGCAAATCAATTCCAATGTAGTTGAAGTTCGGATAGTTCTTAAAGAAAAGTCCTCGTGGAGAAAAACCGCATCCAAGATCAACAATATTTGTAACGCCGCTGCCTTTTGCAAAATAATTTATCGCTGAGTAACGGAGAAGCTGAATAGTTGAAAGTCCCTTGGTGAGTATTTTCTGCAGATCAGTTTTTTCAGCAGTGTATTCCTGAGATAAATGAAACCTTTCGTACAGTTCCTTTGCTTCCGGAACACCAGCCTCATTCAGCATGAGAAGAGTGCCCTTTGCAGAATTTACCGCCGGATTCACGGCTTTTAGAATATCATCTTTGTTTGAGTTGTAATTTAAACTGTCATTTTTAATAAACATGGAAAATCGCCTTTAATTGGAAAAGAATTATACTAAATGATAACACGACAAGCGATATTTTCAAAATTTTTTTGTTTCACGCAAATATTTAAAAAACAATGGTATAATATTCCCGCATAGATTTAATTTTGAGAGAATAAGAGCAAAAAAAGTTGCAGGTGGTGAGCTTATGAAAAATTTCACAAACAGTTTGGCAAAAAGAATCAAAGTAGCCCGGGGAATTGAGAAGGCTGATCTGGTAATCAAGAACTGCCAGATTGTGAACGTCTATTCTCACACAATCGAAAAGGGCGATATTGCACTTTGCGACGGTAAAATTGCAGGAATAGGTGAGTACAGCGGAATTCAGGAAATTGACGCAAAAAACGCTTATGCAATTCCAGGACTTATTGAAAGCCACATTCATATTGAAAGCTCATTTCTTACACCGGAGGAGTTTTCACGGCTTCTGGTACCTTATGGAACAACAACTGCAATCTGTGATCCTCATGAAATCACCAATGTCTGTGGCGAAAACGGCCTGAACTACATGGTAAAGGCTGCATCAAAGGCGGCACTGGATATGAAATTCATGCTGCCATCCTGTGTGCCTGCAACACCTTTTGAAACTTCAGGAGCAGAACTTTCTTCAGAAGAAATCTATACATCAATCTACAAGCCAAGCGTTCATGGTCTGGCAGAATTTATGAATTTTGTTGGAGTTGTGAACTGCGATGATGAATGTCTTTCAAAACTTCAATATACCGTAGATGCGGAAAAAATTATTGACGGCCATGCACCTGGACTTATGGGAAAAGACAGACAGGCCTACATTTCCACCGGCGTTCTCACCGATCACGAATGTTCCACTGTTGAGGAATTGAACGAAAGCATTCGCAACGGAATGTATGTTGAGATGAGAAACGGTTCAGCCTGCCATGATCTGGAAAATCTTCTCTCCGGCGTGAATGAGCAGAATGCCCGACGATGTCTGCTTTGTTCAGATGACCGTCAGCCAGTCACTGTGTTTGAAATCGGCGATTTGAACAATCATCTTAAGCTTTGCGTGGAGCATGGAATTGACCCGATTACCGCTGTTCAGATGGCCAGCCTGAATGCCGCTGAATGTTACCGATTGTATGACCGTGGTGCATTGACAGCAGGAAAAAGGGCTGACATTGTTCTTGTAAGCGACCTGAAGGAATTCAAGGCTGAAAAAGTGTTCATAGAAGGTGAACTGGTTGCAGAAAACGGAAAATATCTGCCGCAGGTTCAGAAGGTGAGTTATTCCAGCGTTTCTGGAAGCGTTCATGTGAACAATTTTTCTGCTGAAAGACTCAAACTCAACCTTAAATCTGATGAAGTCAAGACAATCAGAATTGAAAAGGGCAGCATTGTTACCAAAAAAGGCCATGCAAAAATTGAACTTACAAACGACGGTGACTTGAAATTCAATCCGGCCAATAATATTGCAAAAATTGCAGTGGTGGAGCGCCATCATAACACCGGAAACATTGGTCTTGGACTTCTGGAAAATTACGGAATTAAAAGGGGAGCGGTGGCAATCACAATCGCCCATGACAGTCACAACATAATCTGCGTCGGCACAACAAACGAAGAAATGGAAATTGCCGTTCAGGAGCTGATTAAAATGGGCGGAGGAATAGTTCTGGTAAAGGATTCTCAGGTTCTGGAGACAATGGCTCTTCCTGTGGCCGGACTTATGAGCGACAACAATGCTGAATGGGTAAAGGACAAGCTTCTTAAGATAAATTCTCTGGCAGTTTCAGAACTTGGAGTAAATTCAGAGATTGAGCCGGTTTCAACACTGTGCTTTATGTCACTTCCAGTTATTCCTGAACTTAAACTGACGGACAAAGGACTGTTTGACGTGAACAAATTTGAATTCACAAGCATTGAAGATTAAAAATTCAGGTTTGGTGAAGATTCTTTTTTTGAAGTGCAATTTGTGCTACAATTTTCGTCATAAGTTTCTAAGAGGTATATAAATGAAAAAAATTGGAATCATTGGTGCAATGGAAGTTGAGGTAAAATATCTTCTTTCTTTGATGGGAAACACCGCAAAAACATCCGAGGCAGGTTCTATCACATTTAATGAAGGAAAAATCCACGGAGTTGATGTTGTAGTCGTTCAATCAGGTGTTGGCAAAGTAAACGCTGCTTTGTGTGCCCAGAGACTCATAATTCAGTTTGAATGTACCCACATCATAAACACAGGAATTGCAGGTGCAATGGCGCATGGACTTGGGGTAATGGATTTTGTTGTCTCAACAGATGCAGTTTACCACGATATGGATGCCACCGGTTTTGGATATAAGCCTGGTCAGGTTCCACAGATGAAGGTTTTCTCATTTGAGGCAGATAAAAATATGGTTGAAGCCGTAAAAAAAGGTTTTGCTGAGAATGAACTTTCAAAGGGACACAAAATGGTTGAAGGTCGAATTGCCACAGGGGACCAGTTCATCAGTGAAAAATCCGTAAAAGCAAAGATTGGTGAAACTTTTGCTCCAGCCTGTGTTGAAATGGAAGGTTGTGCAATCGCCCATGCCTGCTACCTGAACAAGATTCCATTTGTGATTCTTCGTTGTATGAGTGACATGGCTGATGATTTAAGTTCAAATGGATACGAATTCAACGAGGCCATTGCCGCAGAACTAAGCGCAAAAGTGACCGAATCTGTTATTTCTGCGATTTAAGGCAGATTGAGTCTAACAATCGGTGAACATTATAAAGTTATTAAAAAAACAGGAGAACAAAAATATGGATCTCATTCCTAGCTTTCAGGTTGATCACACTAAATTGGTTGCCGGCATATATGAATCACGACTGGACACATTGGGAGACCAGTTTGCCACAACTTTTGACATAAGGATGAAAAAACCAAATCTTGAACCAGTCATTCATCCAAATGCAATGCACACAATTGAGCATATTGTGGCCACATTCCTCAGAAATGACGAAGAGTGGAAAGACAGAATCATTTACTGGGGACCAATGGGCTGTCTTACAGGCTGCTACCTTATTGTAAAAGGCCATCCAAAGCCACAGGAATTGCTGCCGCTTCTTATCAGAGCCTTTGAACATTGTGCAAATTATGATGACGTAGTTCCAGGTACAACTCCAGAAACCTGCGGAAATTATTTGCTCCACGACCTTCAGATGGCCCGCTATGAAGCCAGACTTTTTGCAGATATTCTCAAAACAAACCCATGCTTTGAATATCCAACAACCCAGAGAATTACCACAGAAAAAGGAAAAACTTTTTTTGATTCGTAAATCTTTATAGAGAGCACTTTCTTTTTTTATGAAAGTGTAATATTTTTTATACAGTGGTAGACAGAATCTGCATTACAAGTAGTATTATGTATACTATATATTATCCTTATTCTGTCTACCTACACACTAAATATAGTGTCATTCTACACTATCACGCACTACATATAGCGTTTTTAACTAAAAATCGTTGAAACCTACAAAATTCGAAGACGAAATTAAGGAAAATTTGAATAGGGTGACTTTTTTAAGCTTTTCCTATGTAAAATCACTGTGAAACTCGAACCACCGAATCTGCTTTTGAGAAATCGAGATTACCAATATATCTAACATTGGGATTTACAATCTCTTTGCATCCCATTTCACCCATGAGTTTATCAATAGGAATATTTTTGAATGTAAAAATTACGGGTTCAGAATCATGGTCAGCAAATCCAATAACTGAATCTATGGCTGCCTGTTGTTTTTCCGTTATATCTTCAGGAAGTCTATAACCGGTTAATTCTAATCCTTTTAACATTTTCCAGGCAAAATATCCCAGTTCCCCAAAATGATAAGCAAATTTTGCGTAATATGCTGCCTTATCAATATCTTGAGTTAAATATGTACATTCATATTCATATGAACTACTTTTATTTATTAACGCATTTACCTGCGAATAAATACTATTTAAATCATTGATTTCTTTATTTTCAGTTGGCTTATCAAAATTTTTCTGGTATTCGTTTCTTTCATAAAGCTTATACAACAGATCAATTACAACAAAACATTTCTGTTTCATATCTTGTCTTTCTTCTTCAGACATGGAGATTACATAAGCATCTGTTCCATGATACAGAGGATTTTCAAACACCATAATTTCTTCCCTATACAGCCAGGTCTGTAAACATTCCAGAAGGATTCTTGGATAAGATTTCCTATAGTGCATCCAGGAATTTCATTTGTTCCTTAGTATGAAACCAGTGTTCTCCGCCTTTCATTACGATAACGCCGGCACCTCTATCCTTTGCAAATTGCTGAATTGTCTCCAGAGACTGAAGATTATCCAGACTTCCATAAAGAATTTCTGTTGGAACTTTCCAGCTGATTTTATTGTTTCGAACATACTGCAGATAATCCCAGGAAAGGTCATCACCAAAATCTAATAGAAAATCCTTTTTGAAAATACAGAGAAGAAATGTTTACTTCCACTGCAACCTGTTCTGCAGTTATGTCATCTGTAAGATGTTCTTCCATGTATTTGATGGAAGATGTGATAGCTTCTAACCAACTCATTTTTACCGTCCTTCTGAAATACATATTATTGTTTTTTCAGATGGTCTACCCGACAATTCTTGTAATCATTTGTCCTTTTTTAAATGACTTTCAGAGGCAATTAGATAAATAAAAAGAGATTTTAATGGAATGGAGATAATTACAATTATTTACTTGCGAATATCACTTTATTAAGCGTGCTTTCGGGTGTTCACTACACTTTTTCATGGGCTATTTTGAAAAAATCCTCCATAAATTGGAATTAAAAAACATACCATAATAGAATTATGATATAATTATCATTAACTTGAATCTGTTCACAAATACCTGAAAGGATAAAATTGTATGAAAAAATTATTTTTATTTTTGGTTCTATTTTTTAACTTATTCATAACTTCCTTTGCACAAGAGTTGGATAAATATGATTATATTATTTGTAACCGAAATTCAGATAGTTATAATTTCTTCTTGGCTTGTATAAATAATGACCTTGATTACATTAATAAACAAATTGAAAAGGGATTTAATGTTGATTGTGAATTAAACTTAGACGAAGACCATAAAATAGCCAAAGTTATTTTAGAAAAAACGGATAAATATGTTGGTTCCAAAGAACAATTTATAGATGATTGGCATGGATCACCCATTTTTGTTGCAACATACGTTAAGAATATCGATGTTATTAAATTATTAACTGAAAATGGAGCTAATATTAACGCTATAAGCAACTATGGAACTGGAAAAACACTGCTTGAACTTGCTATAGAAAATGATGATTTTGAATTATTTATTTATTTTATTGAAAAAGGGTTAGACCCATTTGAGAAGACTAATAATT
>JAGHUJ010000209.1 GCA_018064905.1 Candidatus Treponema equifaecale | reverse complement strand
AAACAACCATGGGGCACTCGTGGGGAGAAATTTTCAACAATGCCGTCCTGATTCCAGCTAGCACATAAAAGCCGTGTTCCCATAAAAAATTCCGGCAAAGTTGATTTCAAAGAATCGGAAGCATTAAATCCCACCACATATTCATCTGGCAGAAGAAAACGATCCGCCGTAACTGTAATAAATCCCTCAGCCTTTTTTTTGGTCCAGTCAAAGCATTCAAAAAACTGTTCATCATCACAAAAAGCCACATCTTCCCTGTGAATCCATCCGCTGCAATAGGCCGTTCTCACAAGAAGAAAATTTTTATCAAGACTTTCCCACAGAACCACCACAGGCTCGTTCATCAGAATACCGGAATTCTGCGCCGCATCATCAAACCAGAAATCCTTATCATCGGAATAAAAATCATCATCCGGAATCATGCGAAGATTACTTCTGGCAACACATATTCCACGACGAACCGGAAAATCCTTTTTGTTTTGAGAAGCCTTTTTATTTGCCGTAAAATCCTCAAAAGTTCCGAGAGGTGAAATATTCATTTTTTTAAAAAGGCTCTTCCAGTCAGATTCCTTCAACTCAATGATTTTTTCAGATTCCTTTGTCGTTACTTTTTTGTACCATTTTCGTTTTGGAGTGTAGTGAACAATTTCACCTCTGATTTCCTCGCCGCTTATGACAGAATCATATTTTTTCAGGTCCACCAGAAAAAGTCCCGGATTGTTTGTGTTCAAATTGTTCCATATATATATTTCATCAGCAGTCATCTTAACTTCATCAGGATTTTTGATTTTGTGAATCCAGAAGGAAGAATCCAGCATTTCTGCAGAAACATCTGGTGCTAGAATGACGGACTTTGGAGAATTTTTCTCTGCTGTGAATTTTGTGGAAGCACAACCTGAAAATGCAAACAGCGCAAGAACAAGCAGCGAGTTCAATCTATGCATCAAGCAAAACCTCGCCCAGATTGCTGAAAATTTTCCAGCTCTTTGCCTTCATTTCTTCATCAGGCTGAATCAAATCCGGAACCATTATGCATTTTATTCCGGCGGCCACAGCTGCACGAACGCCGTTTGGACTGTCCTCAATGGCAACACAATTTTCAGGCGGCAAATTCAGCGATGCGGCGGCTTTTAAATAAATGTCTGGAGCCGGTTTTGAGTGCTCAACCATGTCGCCGGTTGTGAGTGTCTCAAAAAAATCAAAAATTCCTGCCGCCTTTAACTGACGGTGAACATTTTCTGCCCTTGTTGAACTGGCCAATGCAATTCTGTAGCCTTCATTCTTTAGCTTTGTGAGACATTCCACAACAAAGGGTTTAAGTGCAAGTCCCTGCTCTGCTTCAACCACATAGAAAAGCTCGCTGGTTCGGTTTCTGAATTCAGTTGGATTCACATTTTGGGGAAAACAATCCTTTAATATAAGTTCCGTGTCATGACGGTTGCAACCAACACATTTAATGAAAATTTCCTCTATATTTTTGATACCGTACTCCTGTGCTGCTCTCTGCCAGGTAATCTTGCAAACGGATTCTGTATCAAGAAGAACTCCGTCCATATCGAACAAAACTGCTTTGATTTTTTCCATACAAATAGTATATCATATTTCATATTGCCAAACACAGTAACAAGGAGAAAAAAAATGAAAGGATTTAAGGAAGTTGATCTTCAGGCCGCATACAAGCTTTTGGAAGGAACTGAAGCAATCATGGTCTGCACAAAAGGCCAGAAAGATGGACAGTACAATGTGACACCATACGGCTGGTTCACAACCTACGACTATGATCCAGTCACAAAGGTGCTTTTTTCATCTGATCCAACACATCAGTGTGCGCACAATGCAAAACGAACAGAAGAATTTGCAATCTGCGTTCCAAAGGACAGCAAAGATCCTGTTATTTTCCAGTGCGGAGAAGTTTCCTCACCTGATGCAGATAAATTCGCTCAGTTCAACATCAAGGGAGAAAAAGCTTCTAAAATCGATGTAAAGGTTCTCACAGAAAATTCAAGAGCAATAATCGAATGCAAGCTTACAAAGGTTCTCAAAGAAAGCACAGTTGAGCTTTTCCTTGGTGAAGCAGTTGCAGCCTGGGAAAAAGAATAATGCGCAATGCGCAATGCTAAATGCACAATTACGAATTGCAAATTGCGAATTGTGCATTGCGAATTGAATTTACAAGTCTAGTTTTTCTATGATTGCTTTCATTTCATCCAGCAAAAGCTGAACGCTTTCCACGGCATCTACAATTTTCAGCTTATAGAAAATTTGAGTTCCCTTTTTTACAGGCTCCAGCAATCCATAATCCTTAAGAACTTTAAGATGATGGGAAATTGCTGGTCTTGAAAGATGGGATTTTGAAGCAAGGGTTGAAACATTCAGCCCTTCTTCTCCACTTTCTGCAATATCCATTACAAGATTCTGTCTCTGGGCATCACCAAGCGCAAGAAAAACCGGTGAGCAGTTTTCAAAAAGTTCCCGTGCCCTTTTCATTGTTTTTTCTTCTATCATGTGTTATCCTTGAACCAAACTTAAATAACAAAACTTTATAAAGTTGCATTTTTTTTCACATTTTTGTGTTGACTTTGCAATTTTATTTGGCTATTATCTGTTTATCGGTTTAATCATTTGAACCAATAACATATTAAACCGCATTGCTTCTTTTAGCAATACAGAAAAGCAAAAAAAATTACAAATCTTTATGGAGGTTTTATACAAAATGAAAGGATTACTCAAACGTCCTAAACTCATCATTGCCCTCTGCGCAGTGCTGACTGTAGCTCTCGCAATTCCGCTCAAAAACATCAGAATTGAAAGCTCCATCAGACAGTTCTTCCCACAGAAGCATGAATCTTACCAGCGTCTTAACAGAACAGAAGACGAATTTGGCTCAATGCTTGCCATCGGTGTTTCATTGGAAACTCCAGGCGAGACAATTCTCACAACTGAATACATTGAGACAATCAGAAAAATCACATTGGACTTGGAAAAAGTTGAGAACACTTCTGACGTAACTTCAATCGTAAACATTGACTACATCGAAGGCGACAACGGTGCAATCAACGTTGCCCCACTTCTGGACAAGGATTCAGAAGAACCAATCACTGAAGATGATATTTCCATGATGGAAAGCCGCCTTGCTTCCTGGGAAGAAATGTACAATCTTGTTGTAGTAAACAAGGACAGAACAAGTACACAGATTTCCCTCAGCGTAAACCACAAGGCTGATCTTGACGAACAGCAGGTTGCATTGAGCGAAGTAAAGAGAATCGTTGAAGAAGATACAAAGGATTCTGATTTAAGCATCAAATTCTATGGTGATCCAGTAATCAGCCGCGACGCAAAGTCATTCCTTCTTTCTGACCTTGTAGTTCTTATTCCGCTGGTTGTACTTGTAGTTGCAATTTCACTTTTCTTCTCATTCAGCACTGTTGACGGAACTATTCTTGTGCTTCTTTCTGTACTGATGAGCACAATCTGGTCAGTTGGAATCATGTCACTTTCAGGAATCGAATTCTCACTGGTTTCTTCTGTAATTCCAGTTGCACTTATTGGTTGTGGTTCAGCTTACGGTATCCATGTTCTCACACACTATTATGTTGAAGTTTACAAAAAACGTGAGGAACTTGAAGCTGCAGGTCAGCCAATGACAAGCGATGTGAACAGAAAATGCATCAATTCAGGTCTTAACGGCGTAAAGAAGGCCGTAATGCTTTCAGCAGTTACAACAATTGCCGGATTCATCTCATTGGTAACAAGTCCAATCAGACCTCTCTTCGGATTCTCAATCTTCACAGCTCTTGGTATTTTCTTCAGTCTGGTTCTTTCAGTTACATTCGTTCCAGCAGTACTCTCACTCAAAAAAGTTGAGACAATCGGAGTTAAGTCGGACACTGTAAAGATTCTTTCAACAAAGCTCAGAAAACGTTTCAGAAAGCTTATCCACAGAGAAGAAAATGCAAAGCACGATGCTTCTGCCACAATGTACACAATGTTCAACTTCTTCTGTGGTTCAAAACCTCGTATGATCATCTTTGCTTTGGCCATTGTTGGATTCTCAATTGTAGGACTTAAACACCTCATCATCGATACTTCAATGGTAAACTACTTCCCAAAAACTGCCCGCTTGCGTCAGGATATTGACTACGTAAACGACAACTTTGCAGGAACAAACTCAGTTTACCTTCTGATCAAGTCACCTTCAGCAAAGGCTAAAGATGAAGCAAATGCACTTTACGAAGAAGCTCAGAAAATTCAGGAAAGTTTTGAAGGAAAAGAAATCGACGAAGCAACACAGGCAAAAATCGATGAAATTCTTGCAAAAGCAAATGAAAAATCAGCTGAACAGTCATCTCTTCCAAACATGACAAATCCAGAAGTGCTTAAGGCCGTTGACAACATGGAAAAATGGATTGAGCACAAGTTTGACATTGTTGGAAAGGCAGTTTCTTACACAGATTCAATCAAGAGAATCAATCAGACCTGGAATGCACCTGGAGCAAACAACGGTACTACAGCCGGAGACACTTCTGATATGGTTGATTTCCAGTCAGATTTGGGCGATTTTGGTGATTTTGGAGATTTCGGTTCAGACTTCGGCGATTTTGGTGATTTCGGAGACTTTGGAGACACAACAGAAGTTGCCACAGTTCCAGAAGAAGCTGACATGAATTTCGTTGATCCAAATGTTGCATATCAGGAAAAGCTGGACAGAATGATGTCCGGAAAAGAAGTTCAGGATTTGGTTGACCGTGCATACAGCAAGGCCGGCGGAAAGAACGCTTCTGTAGAGGCTTTTGTAAAGTCACTTCAGCGTGAAATGAACTACAACGGAACTGCATTCTATGAAATTCCATACGAACCTTCAAAATATCAGAAGGCAAAAAGAGAAGAGCTGGCAGGCCTCATTTCAAACTACACAATGATGCTTGGCGATTCAATGGAACGCTTCACAGATGATCAGACAAACTATGTTCCTACAACAATCCGTATGCAGGTTCAGATCAAGACAAACTCAACACAGGTTGTTGGAAAAATGCTCAAACAGTTTGAGGATTATGCAAAAACTCACCTTCCAGAAGGCTACTACATGGAATCTACTGGTACTGGTGAAATGGAATACGTAATGACAAACCTGGTAGTTTCAAGCCAGCTCACTTCATTGCTGTTCTCTTTGATTCTGGTATTCGTGATCATCGGACTTTCATTCCGCTCACCTATCGCCGGCATCATCGGTTGTATTCCTCTTGCCTTCTGTATCTTCCTTAACTACATGGTTATGGGCTTTGCAGGAATCCACCTTGACTTGATCACAAGTATCATTGCTTCTGTTGCAGTCGGTGTCGGAATTGACTACACAATCCACTTTATGACTGAATACAAGTCATTGCGCATGGAATCAGATGACCTTGAATATTGTACAAAAGAAACATTCAGAACTTCCGGAATGGGTATTGTAACAAATGCCATTGCAGTAGGACTGGGATTCCTTGTGCTCTGCTTCAGTAAGTTCGTTGTATTGCGTTACATCGGTATCCTTATTGCACTTGTAATGTTTACTTCTGCAGTGCTTGCAATGACAGTAATTCCAGGTATTTTCAACGCCTTTGACCCAAAATTCCTCCATCCAGGACAACCAAAGTCAAAGCAGATTGACGAATAAAAAATGTCATTTCGACTGAAGCAAAGCGAAATGGAGAAATCCAACCATAAAAAAACAGGATTTCTCGACTACGCCTACGGCTCCGCTCGAAATGACAAACCAAAAAAAATACTTTTTTTAAGGAGAATAAAATATGAAATTGACAAAAACACTTACAGCAGCAGTTCTTATGCTTTCTTCAGCAGCATTCGCTCTTGACGGACGCGAAGTTATCCAGAAGGTTCTGGACGAAAAGGATCCATCATTCAGCCAGACACAGGTTGTAATGGAATTGATTGAAAAGAACGGACAGAAAGACGTTCGCAACATCATTGAATACGGACGCGATGTAAACGGACTTAAATCAATCGTAATGGACTTTGTTGGACCAGGTACATCAAAAGTAAAGGGAACACGCTTCTTGCTTCAGGAAAATGAAGGAAACAAAGACGACGACAAGTTCATCTATCTTCCAGAACTTAAGACAACTCGCCGCGTTTCTACAGCAGACGGTTCTAAGTCATTCGTTGGTACAGATGCTTCCTATGATGATCTTTCTACACGCGACATTGATCTTGATACACACGAACTTCTGTCAGAAAATGAACCAATGAACGGCTATAACTGCTACAAGGTTAAGTCTACAGCAAAGAAGGCTTCAGACAGCCAGTACGGTTACAAAGTTCAGTGGATTGACCGCGAAAAGAACATTCCAGTTTATGCAGAAATGTACGACAAAAAAGGCAAGCTTGAAAAAACTTTGAAGGTTGAAAAGCTTGAAGTTGTAAAGAGTGAAGACGGAAAGAACTCATACAACACACCAATGGTTACATTGATGGAAAATGTTCAGACTGGCCACAAAACTCGTCTTTCAATCATGAAGATTGTTGTAGACAAGCCTCTCCCAGCAGGTGTATTCACACAGAGCTTCCTGAACACAGGAAAAATAGCAAAATAAAAACAGATTATCAGTCTGGAGAAATGTCGGGGTTGTCCAATAAGTATGATTTGCGGTGGTTGAGGCTCTCGAAACCACCACATATAGTGTAGCAGTCATTTCGACATAGGGAGCGTTTAACAAACACCTGAGAGGTGTTTGTAGCGAGTCTCCTGAAGAGCTATGCCCGTAAGGCTCAATGAGCGCTACACTCATTACTTTTGGGACAGCCCCCTTTTTTTTTAGTTCGACAAGCTCAACCACCCCGTGTAAACACAAAGGGCTGCAGGATTTTCCTGCAGCCCTTTGTGTTTTATCGCAATTTTCCTGCTGTTAGTCTAGTCTTTTTCTACTTTGAACTTGTTTACTTCAGATACAACAGTTCTGATTGTGTTTGTATTCTGTTCTGTAAGCTGAGTTACCTGCTGCATAGACGAGTTCATAGTTGAGACGCTGGAATTGATTTCACCCATAGCCTCGCTGACCTGTGCAGTCATTTCAGAAAGAGCGCGCATTCGTTCAAGAACCTGATCACTGTGCTCTTCCATGTTTACAGCCGCAGAACGAACATCAACTGTGATTGAGTTGATCTGGTTCATGGCATCAATTACCTGCTTAGAACCGGCACTCTGTTCATCCATAGCACTCTTGATGATATTTTCCTGACGTGTAACAGTTTCAGTATGGTTGTAGATAGTGTCAAACTGATTCTGCATTTCGTTGGCACTGTCGGTCATGCTGTTAATTTTTTCTTTAAGCGCTTTCATTACATCGCTGATTTTCTTACCCTGCTTGTTGGAATCCTCAGCAAGATTTCTGATTTCATCAGCAACAACGGCAAATCCGGCACCAGCCTCACCAGCGTGTGCAGCTTCGATTGCAGCATTCATGGCAAGCATGTTTGTCTGGTTGGCAATATTTCTGATGATTGCAGAAGTTTCAATCAAAGCTGCAGAATCTTCAGCAATCTGCTTTGTGATTTCAACAGATTTCTTTACTACTACACGGCCATTTTCAGCAGATTCTGCAAGAGCCTTAACATTGTTTGCATTTTTTTCAAGAATCTGAGTTACAGAATTGATGTTTGCAACCATCTGTTCTACAGCGGCAGAAGACTGACTTACGCTTTCAGCCTGCTCAGAAATATTTCCATTCAATTTTATGATGTTGTTTGCAATCTCATTTACGCTGTCATTAGCCTTGATAAAGCCATCCTGTTGATTGACAACCTGAGTATTGATATTGCGAACATTGTCATTGATTACCTGAATTTCCTTGGCAGAAGCCTGCATACTGTCGGCCAGTGTAAGTCCAGAAGATTCCATTGCGCGGGTAGCAGAAACGATTGATTTCATTGTAGTAGCAATCTTCTGAATTGTAAGATTGAAGAATCCGGAAAGTTTACCAAGTTCGTCATCAGAATTAACAGGAATTTCTACAGTAAGGTCACCGTCACCCTGAGAAATGTTCTTAAGGATTGTTGTAACTTTAACAAGTGTGTTTGTGATTCCGAATGCGATGATTACCGACATTCCGATTGCAAGAAGAATACCAACGATGATTACAATCAAAACAGTAATCTTAACTGCATCAGTACTTGCACTGATAAGGGATTCAGGAGTGAAGATTACATAATCTACCATATAATAGTCGTTTGAAGATGGGAAAACGCGGATATCATACATTTCACCGCCAAAAAGATTTTCCTTGCCAGTAAGGTAGTCACCCTGAGCATAGCCTTCCAGACATTTTACACCAAGGTCAGAAGCAAGTGTCATATGGAATTCAGTTGTGAACGGATTAAGAACAACATTTGAATTTTCATCAACGATTACATATTTGATTGCGCCCATTGAGCTTTCATCACCGAATATATTGATGAAAATTGTGTAACTAACTTCAAGGGCAGCAACACCTACATATTCCCCGTCTTCTGTATAAATTGCCTTTGCTGCAGCAACAACCATTTCACCACCAGATTTCTGATAGATTCCAGAAACATAAAGGTTGCCTTCACAATCAGCAGCACGGTCAAACCAGTCTTCAAAATCACTGGCTTCAAGCTTGCCTTCCGGATAGCAGACATAATCATCTTCATTCCTGATTAAGGAAGCTGAAACAACGAATTCATCAGTCTTAAGAATTGCTTCTTCCATCTTAAGGATTTCTTCATCATCATTTAAATCCATATTACCAATGAGATCTACTACGGTCTTAAGGTTTCCAAGATAACCTGAAAAGGTCTGATCCATAAGGTGCATGGAATTTGAAAGTCGTTCAGTGAATTGTTCTTCATTTACAGACTTTACGCGGAAATAGATGATTGTTCCCAAAGTCGCAAGAAGCACAACTGTCATCAGCGCAATGGCACAGATAATTCTCACAAAAATTGAATTTCTTTTTTTTGTGATTCTTTCCTTGCCTCTGTAAAAATTTGCCATGATACATCCCCTAAATAAATAAAGCTCTACCTTATAATTTTACCACACAAAGAAAAAATTGTGCAATTTTTTTAAATTTATTTTATAAATGTCACCTCGAGCAAAACATCTGTCACCTCGAGCAAAACATCTGTCACCTCGAGCAAAGTCGAGAGGTCTATTAAACTAGATTTTTCCACTCACTGTGTTCGGTCG
>JAGHUJ010000093.1 GCA_018064905.1 Candidatus Treponema equifaecale | reverse complement strand
ATATGAGAGTTAAAAAAATTCTGGGACTTGGTTTTCTGTCATTGGCTTTGGTGGGATGTGGAACTACTGCAAACACAACTGTTTCAAAAATCGACTCAACTTTGAATGAAGGCGTAAAGGCTGATGAATATAAAGGACTTAAGAGAACTGTTGCAATTGCCCGTTTTTCAAATGAAACTGAATATGCAAAGGGTGCCTTCTATGACAAGGAAAGCGATCCGATTGGAAAACAGGCTCTGGATATTCTTTCTGCCAAGCTTGCTGCTACCGGAAAATTTATTCTTCTTGAAAGGGCTGATTCTGATAAAATCCAGGCTGAACTGGAAAAATCTGGTTCTTCTGCAAAGGGTACTGCGGCTGACTACCTCATTCTTGGTTCTGTAACTGAATTTGGACGCAAAACTACAGGTGAGGTTGGTTTTGTTTCACGCTCAAAGACTCAGACCGTTGAAGCTGGAGTAAATCTTCGTCTTGTTGACGTTGCTTCTGGTCAGGTTATTTATGCTGAGGAAGGCAAGGGACAGGCTGAAACTTCTTCTTCTACAACCTTTGGCATGGGTGGTGTTCAGGGATTTGATGCAACCCTTTCTGACAAGGCAATTTCTGCTGCAATTGAAAAGCTGGTTGAAAATATTGAAAAGACTTGTATGGACCGTCCGTGGAAATCATATTTCCTTTCTTATGACAAGGATGCAGTGATTATTGCTGGTGGCGCAAAACAGAACATCAATGCTGGAAAGGTTCTTTCAGTTTATCAGCGCGGAAAGCAGGTGAAAAATCCTCAGACTGGCATGATGATTGAGCTTCCTGGAACTAAGGTTGGTGAAGTGACTGTTCTTTCTGTTGGTGGAACAACTGTTCTTGATGAATATGCCATTGTAAATGTTACAAGCGGAACTGTTGACGGTTCAAAAATTTCTGATTACGTGATTCAGGAAAACTAAAATATGAAATTAAGTTTGAAGAAACTTGCTTTTGTGTTTTCTGCCGGATTGATTTTTACATCCTGTGGAAGCACAAAGCTTTACAGCTGGTATGACTATCAGGAAGATTACTATCATTTTGTAAAGAATGCGGATTCTGCTTCCATGAAGGAGCTGGTTAAAACTTATGACAAAATGATTGAAAGGCAGAA
Source organism: Candidatus Treponema equifaecale (assembly GCA_018064905.1). Taxonomy (GTDB): domain Bacteria; phylum Spirochaetota; class Spirochaetia; order Treponematales; family Treponemataceae; genus Treponema_D; species Treponema_D equifaecale. The sequence goes on along the minus strand of JAGHUJ010000093.1, from coordinate 10,502 downwards.
TGGAATCAGAGGCGTTGTTCCACCTGGAATTTATGCTGATTATGGCTATTTGTTGCTGGAAAGCGGGAAAAATGCTGAAGCCAAGGCCATGTTCAAAAAGGAAATTGAACTTTATCCTGAGTCTGAAGCCTTTGTTGGTGCATTGTTGAAGAGGGCAGAGCAATGAAAAAATCAGTTTTTGCTACACTTGCGGTTTTGTTTGCTTCTTTTATGTTTGCTTCCTGTTTGACCACAAAAAAAGCAGACACTTTTGCCGGATTGTATTCGGAGAAGCCTGAAGTTTTTCTGATTATGCCTCCAGTCAACAACAGCACAAATGTTGAAGCAAAGGATTATTTTTATACCACAATGAATGTTCCTCTTGCTGAGGCTGGCTACTATGTTCTTCCATCTGCTGCTGTTTATGCTACTTTACAGAGGGAAAGTGCTTATGATGCAGAGCGTTTTGTTGAAGGCGACTTGAAGAAGTTCCGGCAGATGTTCGGGGCTGATGTTGCGGTTTTTACTGTGATCAATTCCTGGGAAAAGGCCCTGATTGGTTCAGCTATCGTAATTGAAATTGAATACATTTTCAGATCAACTAAATCCAATGAAACAATTTTTAAAAGGAATGCCACAATCACCTGTGACACTTCAACTGGATTGCAGGGAGAATCTTTTTTTGGTTCTCTAGTTGTTGGAATTCTTGATGCGGTTAAAACGGCCGTTTCTGAATACATTGATGTTGCCATAAAATGTAATGAGGGTGCTCTTTCAGATCTTCCTGCGGGAAAATACAGTCCAAAGTATGGAACCGATGATCAGGAAGATGCAATGGGAACCAGAATCAGCTTAAGGATGTCAAAATAATTGAAATAAGGCACGTGGAGTAAAATCTGCGTGCTTTTTTTTGTGTTTTTCCATATAATGTAGGCAGCTTAATTATTTGAGGAAAATTATGAAAATCGAATATCAGAAAATGGTGAAAATTCACTACACACTTAAAGATAAGGACGGAAACCAGCTGGACTCATCTGTTGGTGGTGAACCACTTGAATATATGCACGGCGTTGGAACATTGATTCCAGGTCTTGAAAAGGAACTTGAAGGCCATGATGCCGGTGAAAAAATCCATGCAGAAATTGAACCAGCTTTGGGCTACGGTGAATATGATGAAGCATTGGTTGCTGAAGTTCCACGCAGTCAGTTTGATGCTGATTTTGAGATTGAAGTTGGTCAGCAGTTCCAGGCACAGACAGCAACAGGTCCAATGATTGTAAAGGTTACAAAGGTTGGCGAAGATAAAATCACTGTTGACGGAAACCATGAGCTTGCCGGAAAAGAACTTTTCTTTGATGTAGAAATCGTTGATGTTCGTGATGCAACTGAAGATGAACTTGCTCCATTCCAGGGTGGCTGCGGAGGCGGCTGCGGTGGATGTGGCGGAAGCTGTGGAGATGGCTGCGGCGACGGATGTGGTGGCTGCGGAGGCAGTTGCGAGTAAAAAAAAACGGTGGTTTCGACTTTGCTCAACCACCGTTTTTTTTGATTTTGCGTAGCAAACGGTGATTGCATGGCAATCCAGGAATCCGCGTGGCAATTTTTTTAGTCTCTTGATGTCTGGAGTTTTCTTGTGGTGTTGAATCTTGCTATTGCTTCATTCATCAAAAGTTCTGTCAGGTCTGTGAAATTCAGGCCGAACTTTTCGCACATTTTTGGGAACATGCTGATTTGTGTAAAGCCTGGCAGGGTGTTGATTTCGTTCAGGTAGATTTTGTCTGTATCTTTGTCAATGAAGAAATCTACGCGGCTCAAACCGCTCAAATCCAGTGCTGCAAAGGCTTTTTTTGCAAGGGTTCTGACTTCCTCCAGTCTTTCTTCCGGAAGGTTTGCAGGAATCAAAAGGTCTGCGCCGTCTGGATCATTGTATTTTGCGTCGTAGTCGTAGAATTCATGCTTAGGTGCAATTTCTCCAGGGCCGTAGGCTGTGAGCTTTTCAAAATCATTTTTGCCGTCGTAAGTGGTTGGGTTTCCTGTTACGCTGCATTCAACTTCCCTTGCGTTGATGGCTTTTTCAATGAGAATTTTGTCGTCCCAGTTGAAGGCTTCCATCATTGCGTAGTTCAGGTGACGAAGATCTGGTGCAAGGTTTGCTCCGTCTGATGAACCTGCTGAACATGGTTTTACGAACAATGGGAATCCGATTTCTTTCTGTGCTTTTTCCATGTATTCATCCCAAACCTTCCAGTTTGACATGTCGCTGCGGCGCATACAGATTCCTGGTACTACTGGAATTCCTGCCTGTTCAAGCAAGGCCTTTGTTTTTTCCTTGTCCATTGTGATTGAACCTGCCATAACACCACAACCAACATAAGGAACATCAACCATTTCAAAAAGTCCCTGAATTGTTCCGTCTTCACCATAAGTTCCGTGCAAAACCGGGAAAATTACATCAGCGGAAATTGTCTTTCCATTAACGATGAATGTTCTTTCTTTTCCACCACCTGGAATTACAAAAACTTCATTTGAAGCATCTTCCTTGATTTCAAAATGTGCCTTTTCATCTGACTTGATTCGTTCAAGTTCAGCAGAATCCTGAAGGAACCATTTTCCAGCTTTTGTAATTGCAATGAGTGTAAGGTTGTGCTTGCTTGTATCAATGTGTCGTGCAACAGCAGCAGCCGAAACAAGAGAAATCTCATGCTCTCCAGATTTTCCGCCATAAATCAAAGTAACGTTCATTTTATGTGCTCCATTGTTTTACTGTTGTCATCTCGAGCGGAACGAAGTGAAGTCGAGAGATCTATTACAATAAAAAATAGATTTCTCCACGCGCTGCGCTTGGTCGAAATGACAGTTAAAATTATATTTCCTTTAATGCTTTTTTTGCTTCTGAAATTTCATCATACGGATGTGGACCATCCTTGTAAATAATGCTGTTTTCGTGTGCCTTACCAAGCAAAAGTACGATGTCACCTTTTCCAGCCATTTTGAATGCCTGACGAATTGCAGCAGGTCTGTCCGGAGTTATGAACAAGTCCTTGCCCAGAACCTTTCCTTCCTTTTCTGCACCAACAGCAATCATTTTCAAAAGCTCAACTGGATCTTCCTGTCTTGGATCTTCATCTGCAAGAATTACAACATCACAGAATTTAGCCGCAATGGCTCCCTGCAAAGGTCGTTTTTTCAGATCCCGTTCTCCACCGCTTCCAAAAAGTGCAATCATTTTTCCACTGCAGCGGCGTCGAATAGGTGGGAAAATTGTCTCAAAACTTGAAGGTGTGTGTGCATAGTCTACGATTAGTTCAAATGGCTGACCTTCATCGATTACAGTCATTCGTCCCTTAACGCTTTCAAGCTTTTCTGCCTGCTTTGCAACTTCTTCAAGAGGTGTATTTGTAAGGCGGCTCACTGCACAGATTGCTGCCATAAGATTGTATGCGTTGAATGCGCCCGGAACAGGTGCCTTAACATGGATGAGTTTTCTTACCGGCTTTGAATTTTCGTCAATCAGATTTGGTTCGCTCATGTCAAAGGTAAGTCCAAAGCGGGCTGCGGCAATGTTTCTTCCAAGCAAAACTGGAATTTCATCTGGAATTGGTGGCAGAAGTGGAGCCTGTGTTCCTTCAGCTGCGGCTTTTCCTGCCTTTCCTTCTGTTGTAAAGCCCAGAACAGGCTGTTTTGTGGCATTTATGAAATAGGTGGCGCTTGGATCTTCAAGATTTACGATTCCGAATGATGGAACTGTTACAGATTTTCCGAGAATTGTCTTTTTGTGGTCATGCTCGTCCAGTTTACGGAACAGATTTGCCTTGTCCTCTCTATACTGTTCAAAAGTTCCGTGGAATTCCAGATGCTCCAGAGTTACGTTCATGAAAATTCCGCAGTCAAAGCAAAGGTTTCCTGTTCTGTTCAATTTTGGAGAAAGTCCGTGGCTTGAAGATTCAACTACAGCATATTCACAACCGTTCTGAACCATTTCGTAGAGATATTTCTGAATGATTGGTGCTTCTGGAGTGGTTGTATGCTGTGGATTTGCCTGGGCTTCATCACCCAAAGAATACTGAACTGTGCTTATGAAGCCTGATTTATGTCCGCAAAGACGAAGCAACTGCCAGACGAATGAAACTGTTGAAGATTTTCCTTCAGTTCCTGTGACACCGATTACGCCAAGTTTTTTGGAAGGCTCATCGTAGAAAGAAGCAGCCATAGGAGCCATTGCAAAGCGTGCACCTGGAACTTTGATGAAAACTGGTGCTGCATTTTCCTGAACTGCTTTTGAGATCTCTGCTTGTGTTTTTTCGTCAAAATCATCCTGAAATACTACAGCGCCGGCACCTGCTTTTATTGCATTTGGAATGAAAATATTGCCTGTTGTGTGGGTTCCTGGCAAAGCAAAAAAAAGTGAACCGGGCTTTACATCGCGGCTGTCAAATGCCAGACTTGAAATTTCAACATCAGAAGCGGCAATTTGAGTTTTGCCGTCTGAAGACACAAATGCATATCCAGAAGATTTAATGGAATCAACAAATTCCGAGAGTTTCTTAGTCATGTTTCCCCTATCTCCCCAAAATCATAGATTTTTGAAAGACTCACCTTTATCTATAATAATGTTTTGAGTAGGGGTTTTCAATAACTCTGACTATTCGTGCATTGTGTAGTTTTTGTCTTCATCAATCAGATCAACCATGATTTTTGCAAATTTTGGATCGAACTGAGTTCCGCTGCACTTTACAAATTCTTCACGCACGGTTTCCTGTGGAAGATATTTTCTGTAGCTGCGGTTTGAAGTCATGGCATCGTAGGAATCTGCAACACAGATGATTCTGGCAATTTCTGGAATAGCGTTTCCTGCAAGACCGTCCGGATAGCCTTTGCCATCGTAGCGTTCATGGTGCCAGCGTGCGCCGACTTCAATTTCTGGCATTGATTTGATTGATTTGAGAATTTCACTTCCGATTACAGGATGTTTTTTGATCATGTCAAATTCTTCATCAGTGAGCTTGCCCGGTTTGTTGATGATTGTATCAGGAATACCAATTTTTCCAATGTCGTGAAGGTTTGCAATTCGGTAAATGTCGTCCTGTTCTTCCTGGTTTTTGCCGAGTTTTGCCGCAATTTTCTTTGCATATTCAGCAACTCGGGCTGAGTGACCGTTTGTGTAGGTGTCCTTGGCATCGATTGTGCCTGCCAAAGCTCTGATGACTTCTTCAGACATGGTTTCGATTTTTTCTTTTTCTCTTCTGATGTAAGAAATACGGGTCTTGATGATTTTGTAGACGATGAAAATGAAAAGAATTACTGCGAGAACCCAGAACCAGAAATGCTGCCATATTGCCGGTTGCTTTATGATTGTTACTGCTGGAGAAATATCACTTTCAACATCGTCGCTGCTGATTGCTTTTACGCTGAAATTGTAGGTTTTTGGCCTTAAGTTTGTGTAAGAAACAATGCGCTCGTTGGACCATTCTGAAAAATCTGCATCAAAGCCTTCCAGTTTAGTCTTGAACTGAAGCTGTTCTGGAGAAGCGTAGCTCAAACCTGTGAATTTGATGCTGATACGGTTTTCTGAAGGTGAAACGACTATTGGAAAGCCTTCGTAGCGATATTTTCTTGAGCCAACCCAGATTTCTTCCACCTGAACCAATGGAAGCACCTTGTTGGACATTGCCAGCTGTGAATCGTATTTTGTAACGCCGTCAATCAATGTGAACCAGATGTTTCCGTTTTTGTCCTTCATTGAGAGAGAAGTTGAAGTAACGCCACCTGAACGGATTCCATCAGAAATACCGTAGAATTTTGAAGTTACCTTTGAGACCTTTCCATCAATGGCATCTCTGAAATTTTCTGTCTTAACGGCAAAGATACCACGGTTGCTGGTGAACCAGATTTTTCCGATTCCGTCGTCGATTGCCTGGAAAATGCTGTCAGAACCAAGTCCTGCAGATGTGTCGAAATTTTTGAAAGTGCCGTTTTTGTAGACTGAAATACCTGTTCCCGTTGTGATCCAGATTTCATCTTCAGCCATTTTGAAAATTTTGAACACGACGTTTCCGGCAAGACCATTTTCAGTGTTCAGGACTTTGTCCAGTTCGCCGTTCTTTAAGATGAAGATTCCGCCGCCGTCAGTTCCGCACCAGATTTTTCCGTCGTCAGCTTCGTAAATACACATGATGTAGTCGTTCTGAATGCCGATGTCCTTTTTGATTTCTGTAATCTGGTTGTTGTCTGCGATTATTGAAAGACCTGTTGTGGTTCCAACGTAAAGGTTTCCGTCCTTTGCTTTGATTGCCACACGAACCTTGTTTCCTGCAAGTCCGCTTTCTTTTTTCCAGCTTCGGACATTTCCGTTCAGGTCGATTTCAACTTGTCCCAGCTTGTTGTATGTACTTACCAGAACTTTTCCGTCATTTGTGACTTCAACGTGTCTGGTTCTGATTCCTTTGCAAAGTTCCGTGATTTTGTTTTCTTCAAGCTTGTCATTTTTCCAGCAGAAAAGTCCGTTGTCAGAAGCGAACCATACGCAGTTTCTGAAGTTGTCCTCAGCGATTGCGTTTATGGTTGAAGAAATTGAAATTGTGTTGAATTTTGACTTGCTGAATTTCTGCACCCCACCACGGTCTGTGGCAATCCAGATGTTTTCTTCCCTGTCTTCAATTATTTTCTTGATTTTTTCATCTACAAGTCCGCTGTCATTATCGAGGAATTCCATTTTTCCATTTCGAATGAGCACGATTCCGTTGTCCAGACAGCACCAGATATTTTTCTTGGAGTCCTCATAGATGCTGTTTACTGCAGAACCGGTTGGTTTTCCAAAGCTTACGTCAAAAACAGTTTCCGCACGGCCTGTAATTTTTATAAGGTGATATGGTGCGATTCCGAACCAGAAATTTCCGTCTGAATCCTGCATTATGCTGGTGACTGAAGATTCCTTTACGGACTGAAATCTTCCCTGAGTGTAGAAGGCATTGTCCTTGTAAAAGAAAACTTCACCAGTGTCTTCTGTAACAACCCATACAATTCCGTCTCTGTCGCACATGAGAGATTTTATGAGATAATGGTTTCCTCTTGGAAGAAATTCTATTGTATCAGGAATGACAATCTGACCGCTTTTGATGCAGGCAAGACCAGCTGATGTTCCAACCCAGATTGTGCCTTCTTTGTCTTCGCAGATTGCACGGATTGAGTTGTTCGGAAGTCCGTTTTTTGTGCTGTATGTCGAAACATTTCCGTTTTTGTAGATACAGGTCACACCTTCATCGTTTGCACCAATCCAGAGATTTTCCTTGGAGTCCTCAAAAATTGTTCTGGCTGAAGCAAAACTTACTCTTTCATCTGAATTGCGCTTTATTATGTTGAACTGAACGCCGTCAAATCGGACAAGACCTTCGTAGGAACCCATGTAGATGTAGCCGTTCTTTGCCTGAAGAAGATCTGTGATTGTATTTCCAGGAAGTCCGTCTGCAGCTGTCCAGGATTTTGAAATGTAGGAATTAAGATAGCTTTGATTTTCACCTGAAGCAGAAAAAATCTGAGCAGTTATAAAAATAGCAGCAGCAGTCAGAAAGAATTTTTTAAATGAAATGTGCATGAACTTCCTCAATTTAAAATCGTTTAAGAGTAGCGCTAAAATTATAACATATATATTGAGAATTTGAGAAATTTTCACCATTATTTATATATGCAGATTAAGCTTGAAAACTTGAAAAAATACTATGGAGAAGGTGAAAGTCAGATTCACGCAGTTGATGACATTTCCCTTGATATTCCTGAGAACAAAATTTTTGGAATTATTGGTAAAAGTGGTGCCGGAAAATCCTCATTGGTTCGTCTGGTGAGCCTTCTTGAAAAGCCTGATTCCGGGGCTGTTTATTACGGGGAGCGAAGGGTAGACAATCTTTCAGAAAAAGATCTCATTGCAGAAAGAAGAAAAATCGGAATGATTTTCCAGAATTTCAATCTGTTCTTTTCACGAAACGCTGGAAAAAACATTGCCTATCCACTTGAAATTGCAAAGACTCCAAAAACTGAAATCAAGCAGCGCGTTGAAGAAATGATTAAGCTGGTTGGACTTGAAGACAGAATTGAAGCTCCTGTAAGTACATTGAGTGGCGGTCAGAAACAGAGAATTGCAATTGCCCGTGCACTTTCTACAAAGCCTCACATTCTTTTCTGTGATGAAGCAACTTCTGCCCTGGACCCACAGACCACCAGAAACATTTTGGCTTTGATTCGTGAAATTCAGAAAAAAATGAATCTTACCGTCGTAATGATTACTCATCAGATGGAAGTTATCCGCGATGCCTGTGATTATGTTGCAGTTGTTGAAAGCGGAAAAATCGTGGAGCAGGGAAAGGTTTCTGAAATTTTTGCAAATCCAAAGACTGAAACAACAAAGGATTTCATCAAAAACCTTACCCACAATTCTGATGATGAAAAATCAAACATCGTAACCTGGTCAAACAAAAAGGCTAAATATGTCCTTCATTTTATTGGAGATACAACCGGTGCCCCTGTTTTGAGCCAGACTGCAAAAAAATTCAATGTGGATTTCAACATTCTTGCAGCTGGAATTGAAAAGCTTCCAGAAAGTCAGGTTGGTTCAATGTCTGTTGATATTTCAGGAGAAGAAGAAGAAATCAAGAAAGCCGTTGAATTTATTGAATCTCAGGGTGTTCGTGTAACTGTGGAGGGAGAATAAAATGAATTTTTTCAGCAACATTCAGCCATATTTGAATCTTGTAGGAATTTCTACATGGCAGACACTCATTATGGTTTTCTTTTCGACTTTGTTTGCACTGATAATCGGTTTTCCATTGGGTGTGCTTTTGAACTGTACCAATAAATACGGAATTACTCCAAAGCCTGTGTTCAATTCGGTTTTGAGCCGAATCATTGATGTTTTGCGTTCATTCCCTTTTGTAATTCTGATGATTGTCCTTCTGCCTTTTACACGACTGGTTCTGGGAACTGCAATCGGTACAACTGCTACGATCATTCCTCTTTCAATTGCGGCAGCCCCATTTGTTGCAAGAATTACTGAAACTGCCTTGAACGAAGTTGATCCAGGTGTAGTTCAGGCGGCCCGTGCAATGGGAAGTACAAATTTTCAGATTATCTGGAAGGTTTTGATTCCTGAAGCTACTCCATCTGTTGTTTCTGGAATTACCCTTACAATCATCAACCTTATCAGCTATTCTGCCATGGCTGGAACTTTGGGCGGCGGCGGTCTTGGTGACCTTGCAATCCGTTACGGTTACCAGCGCTTTAACACAACAATTATGATTGCTTCCGTTGTAGTTATCATCATCATGGTAGCATTGATTCAGTTCTTCGGAACAAAGATCAGCAATAGAATGATGAGTAAACGATAATAATTTAGAAATTTTTTTTATAGGAGATATAAAATGAAAAAAATTTTATCTGTTGCTGCAGCTGTACTGGCACTTGCTGTAATCTCAGGCTGCAAAGACAAGAAGGCTGCTGAACCAACAACAGCTTCTAATGCAGGCGTAATCAAGGTTGGAGCTACTCCAGAACCACACGCTGCAATTTTGAATCTTGTAAAGGATGACCTTAAGGCTGAAGGAATTGATCTTCAGGTTATCGAATTTACAGATTATGTAACACCAAATGAAGCAGTCGAATCTGGCGACATCGATGCAAACTACTTCCAGCACATTCCTTACATGGATTCATTCAACCAGGAAAAAGGTACACACCTTTTCAACGCTGCTGGAATCCACGTAGAACCATTCGCACTTTACAGCTCTTCTGATGCTTCAAAGGCTGTTGCTTCTGTTGCTGACATTAAGGAAGGTGCTTCAATTGCAATTCCTAATGATCCAACAAACGAAGGCCGTGCACTCCTTCTTCTTCAGGAAGCTGGTCTCATCACTTTGAAGGAAAATGTTGGTCTTACTGCAACTCCAATTGATGTTGTAAAGAATGACCGCAAAATCAAGTTCGTTGAAGTTGAAGCTGCTTCTCTTCCACGCACTCTTTCTGATGTAAATGCTGCCGTTATCAACGGAAACTATGCTATTCCTGCTGGTCTTTCTGCTGCTAAAGACGGTCTCTTTGTTGAAGGCTCTTCTTCTCCTTATGTTAACATCCTCTGTGTAAAAGAAGGAAACCAGGACAAGGCTGAAGTTCAGGCTTTGATCAAGGCTTTGAAATCAGAAAAAGTTAAGAACTACATTTCTGAAAAATATCCTAATGGGGAAGTTGTTGTTGTTTTCTAAGATGAAAAAGTCCCTGAATTGTCATTTCGAGCGAAGTCGAGAAATCTATAAATCGTTATAATGTAATGAATTATAGACCTCTCCACTACGGTCGAGGTGACAAAAATGATGGTTTTTCAGAGGCTTCTCCTTGGCGGCCATTTTTTTTCCTAGCACCACGTTTTGCCGTCGTTCATGGCGGGGATGCTGAAAAAGTCCCTGAATTGTCATTTCGAGCGAAGTCGAGAAATCTATAAATCGTTATAATATAATGAATTATAGACCTCTCCACTACGGTCG
>JAGHUJ010000119.1 GCA_018064905.1 Candidatus Treponema equifaecale | reverse complement strand
CTGCGGTCACTTCGGGTCAGGCTTTTCTTGGTTACGGCGTCTACCGCGCCTTCATTGCTGCACTTCGTTCCGCAACGGCTTCGCCGCCACTACAATCCTTAACGCAAAAATTGTTATTCATTATAATTTGAAATTATGTTCAATTATATCTGGCCATTGGCTTTGGTTGTTTTCTGCAATACATTCTATCAGATTTGTGCAAAATCAGTTCCTGGAACAATGAACCCATTTGCTTCACTGACCGTAACTTATCTTGTGGGAGCCGTTGTATCACTGATTCTGTATTTTATATTTGAAAAAGACGCAAATCTGATTGCTGAATACAAAAAACTGAACTGGGCGCCCTTTGTCCTTGGAATTGTAGTTGTGGGACTTGAAGCCGGTTACATTCACGCATACAAAGCAGGATGGCCGGTAAGCCTGGCACAGATCGTTCAGGCATCAGTCCTGGCCGTAATTTTGATTCTTGTAGGATATTTTCTCTACAAAGAAAGCCTGTCCTGGAACAAAATTGCAGGAGTTCTGGTTTGCCTTGCAGGACTTGTTTTGATTAATTGGAAATAAGAAAAAAAGCCCGCACTCCACACACCAAAGCGATGTGCAAAGCACGAGCCTCTCTTACCTCTTATTTCTTACTTCTTACAATCTTACCTTTACTATCGTCCGTTTTTCATTTCCAGACGAATCAGATTGTTCATCTCAACCGCATATTCCAGAGGCAATTCTTTGGAAACAGGATTTGCAAAGCCTGAAACAATCATTGTCCTTGCTTCATCTTCCGAAATTCCGCGGCTCATCAGATAGAATACCGCATCGTTACTGATTCTGCCGATTTTTGCCTCATGACCAACGTCACATTCATCAGTATGAATGTCCATTGCAGGAACTGTATCAGAACGAGAAATATTATCCAGCATCAGCGATTCACAGCTTACAGAAGCTTTTGAACCTTTTGCTTCCTTTCCGATATAAACAGCAGAACGGTATGTTGAGATTCCGCCTGATTTTGAAAGGGATTTTGTTGTAACAACAGAAGTTGTGTTTGGCGCAATGTGAACCATTTTTGCACCAGTATCAAGGTTCTGCCCTTCTCCGGCAAAGGTTACTCCTGTAAACTCTGCTCTTGCACCTTTTCCAATCAAATCACTTTGAGGATAAAGGTATGAAATGTGGGAACCAAAGGAACCAGAAACCCATTCAATCGAACCGCCTTCTTCAACACGAGCACGCTTTGTGTTCAGGTTGTACATATTTTTGGACCAGTTTTCCACAGTTGAATAGCGAAGATGTGCGCCTTTTTTAACATAAAGTTCAACACAGCCTGCGTGAAGGTTTGCAACATTGTATTTTGGAGCCGAACAGCCTTCAATAAAGTGCAAATCAGCACCTTCGTCTACAATAATCAGGGTGTGTTCAAACTGCCCCGCACCTTTTGCATTCAATCTAAAGTACGACTGAAGCGGAATCTCAACCTTTACATTTTTTGGAACATAGACAAAGCTTCCACCAGACCACACTGCACCATGAAGAGCCGCAAATTTATGGTCATTTGGCTTTACCAGCTGCATAAAGTGTTCCTTCACCATGTCGGCATATTCACCGCGGAGGGAGCTTTCAAAATCCGTGTAAATTACGCCCTGCTTTGCAACTTCTTCCTGCAAATTATGATAAACCAGTTCAGAATCGTACTGAGCACCAACGCCAGCCAAAGAAGTTCTTTCAGCTTCAGGAATACCAAGCTTTTCAAAAGTGTCTTTAATATCTTCAGGAACGTCTTCCCACTTTCCCTGCATTTTTGTATTTGGGCGCACATAAGTTGCAATCTGGTCAATGTTAAGTCCGGAAATATCAGGTCCCCATTCAGGAACTTTAAGCTCATTGTAAAGCTTCAAAGCATTCTGACGGAATTCCCGCATCCACTCAGGGTCATTTTTATCATCACTAAGCTTAGAAACAATTTCAGGAGTCAAACCAGACTTGTTGCGGTAAGCATCCTTCTCTTCATAACGAAAATCATAAGGAGAAGAAGAATCCGGAGTCTCAGAAATGTTACTGATGTTAAATTTATCTTTTTCCATAGTTAATTCAATTCTCAATTCGTAATTCGCAATTCGCAATTACTAAATTTCATTGTGCATTACGCATTGCGCATTGTGCATTTTTACTGTGCATTGATATATTCTTCAAATCCCTCTTCATTGATTTTCTGAACGAGAGAACCGTCGCTGTCCTTTACGATTTTACCTTTTACGAGAACATGGGTCTGATCAACCTTAAGACTTTCCAGAATTTTTGTTGAGTGAGTGATAATAATAAGCGCACCGTTCTGACTCTTCTGATATTCCTCAATTCCCTTTGAAACGGTACGAACGGCATCAACATCAAGACCAGAATCAGTTTCATCAAGAATAGCAAGCTTTGGTTTAAGCATCAAAAGCTGCAGAATTTCACTCTTCTTGCGCTCCCCACCGGAAAATCCTACGTTAAGGTCACGGCTTGCATATCTTTCATCCATATTTAAAAGCTGCATCATTGCCTTGAGCTCCTTCTGGAACTGGAACAATTTTACGCGCTCCCCGGTTCTCTGCTGCAATGCTGTACGGATAAAGCTTTCCAAAGTAATCCCAGGAACTTCAAGCGGAGTCTGAAAACTCAAGAAAATTCCCTTAGCAGCACGCTTATCAGCAGACATTTCAGTAATATCCTCGCCGTCAAAGAAAATTTTTCCGTCTGAAACTGTGTATCTTGGATTTCCCATGATTGTGTAGCCAAGAGTTGATTTTCCAGCACCGTTTGGTCCCATGAGAACGTGAGTTTCGCCGGCATTCACAGTCAAGTCAACACCGTGCAAAACCTGCTTTTTTTCTATATTTACATTTAAATTTTGAATCTTAAGTAAATCTGCCATATTTCATAAGTCTATCAGAAAACTAGGCTTTGGTAAATTAAGTGAGGGCGGTCCGGCTTAAGCCGTCGCTACATCCGTGTTTCCGGCATTCGCCTCCATTGCTCCACATTCGTTCCGCAACCGCATTCGCGGACACTCCTATCGCTACCGCATCCACAAATTTTCTGCTACAATATCTCCATGAACATTAAAAAAATTGTGTTTTCTTCAATACTATTATTCACAACATTTTTTTCTTTTTCCGCAGACATATCAAAAAAAATAAAGATCGACTTTCAGTTCAACACAAAATCTCCCGACCCAAAAAACTATCTGAACTGGAGCACCGACACTGAAAAATACAAGGACAGCTTTGACGCAGTTTCAGGCGCTTCTAAGAAACACAGCACAAAGGAACTTAGAACAGCCTTCACCGACACCTCTGACAAAAACTTCTACGCTCCAAAAGGTCTCCGCGCCCTGCTTCTATTTGCAGTTTCCTCAGAAAAATATCTGGAATCGGACAAGCCTCAAATCATTCAAGAAGGAAAGAAAATTTCCATAAGTTTCACCCACCGGGAAGTTGAATACAAAATCATTTCAGACGAAAACGGTGTCTTCAGCGTACCGGAAAGCTTCTTCATCAAAACAAAAAAATCAGAGCCGCCAAAAGAAGCTGAAAAATCCGAATCCCCTGCACCGCAGCCACAAGAAAAGCCGCAGGAACAAAACCTGCAAGCTTCTGAAAAAGCCCCTGAACCAGTTTCTCCGGAAGATGAAGCCAATCCAAGTTCAGAAACTTCATCTGAGCCGGCAGAACTTCAGGATAAAACAACCGCACAGAACAAAATTCCTGAAGGATTCGCACAGGACGCACCTGCAAAAGACGAAACCAAATACAGCGGAAGACTTTCTGCAAGCTTTACAGGCAACATTCTCAAAATTACCGGAAAACTCAAATTAATTCCGAAAAAAATTGACGGATAGGATTTTCAATAGTAAAATTTAGGGTAATGATCGAGGAAGTTTTTAAAAATAAAGAATTAAAGAGGGACACTTTAACAGGCCTCTACGACCGTACAGTTATCGTAGAATACGCAAATTATCTCGTAAAGGAAAATGTACCATTCAGTATTGCATTGGTTGACATTGACAATTTCAAGAACGTAAATGACAACTACGGCCATTCAATCGGGGACAAGGTAATCTGTGCCATCACAAAAAAGCTTCAGGAAGAGCTGAAGGGCATTGCAGCGGTCGGACGTTTTGGCGGCGATGAATTCATGGTAATTGTAGAAAATATCGTTGACTATGATGCCATCTGGACTGTCTGCCGCACATTCACCAGAGCAATCAACGGCCTCACAATTCCAGAGCTTCCAAACTGCTTCATCACAACTACAGTAGGTTTGAGCCGTTTTCCAAATGACGGCAGTTCATACGACGAACTCATCGAAAAAACAGACAAAGCCCTCTACCGTGGAAAAATGAAGGGTAGAAGCTGCTTCATCATCTATCTGGAAGAAAAGCACAAGAACATCAGTCTTCGCTCATCCAACGACACAAACGCAAGTCCAATGCAGCGAATCACAACGCTCTACAAAGTGTTCAACCAGCACAAGGATCTCATGGAAGGCATAAAGGCAATTCTTCAGCACTTCAGCACAACCATGATGATCGACTATCTTGCTGTTCAATCAGACTCAAAGATTGTTCACGAAGTCATTTATCCATTGGTCAAGAACAATGGCTTCAAGCACATCAACAACGAGCTTATCAAGAACATCATAAATCCAACAATCGGTGAATTTCATCTCAACGATCACAAGCACTTTGAAAATTTAACGAACTGCGAGCTGAACACAATCTACAAGGAGCAGGGAATCAAATCTTCTGCTTATGCTGTGATCAGCTACAACGATAAAATTTACGGATATCTGCGCGCTGATTCCATAACTCATCAGAGAATCTGGCAGCATGACGATCTTGAAATACTTGTAACGGCGGCTAATGCAATAGCTGTTGCACTTCACTATCAGAATAAGGAATTGGACAACCTTAGTTAGTCTGCAGAGTTTATGGAAAAAAGACTTTTCATCGTAGATGACCACACCATGATACGAAACGGAATCACAGGCTGGTTCAATTCCAACTCAGACTGGGAATGCACATCAGGAGCCGGATCAAAGGATGATGCTCTTGTCGCCCTGGAAAAACTTTCTGCGCAGAACAATCTTCCAAATGTTGTAATCAGCGACATAAACATGCAGGGAACCCCGCAGGGAATTGAATTAATTTCAGAAATAAGCGAAAAATTTCCTCAGATAAAGATTGTAGCCTATTCAATGTACACAAGCCCGGGAATGATTCAGAAGGCAATGAAGGCCGGCGCTCAGGGCTACGTCTCAAAAACAAATGATGAAAAAAATCTGCTCGAATGCATTGAGGCAGTCTACGCCGGAGAACAGTACATCGGACAGGAGCTGATGCTCTCACTTTGTTCCTACAACAATGTAATTTCCGCACTTACAAAGCGTGAGATGCAGGTATTTGAACTAATTCTTCAGAGAAAAACAAATCCAGAAATTGCAGAAGCACTGGATCTTAAGCGGCACGCCGTGGAAAACTACATTTCCTTCATCTATGAAAAAACCGGATGTACCGACCGTTCAGAGCTGATGCGAAAATACGGCGAAAAATCCTAAGTCTCCTATCAAAACCATCAAAACAAGGAGATAACTCCTGTTTTTTTTGGGTGAAAAACTCCATTTCAAAAATTTTCTCCAAGTTGTAAAATAATTTAACATTCTTGAAAGAGTTTATTTCACATATATGGATGTTGGAGAAAGTTTTAGGCTGTCCAAAAGGAGCGGTTCAAACAAGGGGCTTCTTGGGACAGCCTATTTTTTTTCTTTACAAAGATTTCAACTGAACTGATAATTAAACTATGAAAAAATCGTTTCTGCTCATACTTATATCACTTTTCTTTACTGTTTTTCTGACTGCGGGCTGCAAACTCGTTGATAATTCTGATGATGACATAATTGAAATCTGGGGCAAGACAAACTCAGAGCTTGTAAAACATTTTCTTCCAAATATTGAGCTCAAAAAAGGCCTGTACCCCACACAGAATCAGCTTTATATTGCACATATTGCATTCACAAACTTCAAGGCCTTTCTTGAAAGACAGAAGGATTTAAAAGACCGGGACTCTTCCTACATTTCCATAAGCAACAAGGAGATAGTCACCAGACTCATTACCTATTGCGATGAAAATATAAGATCCATCGAGGATATAGTAAACAAAGGCAAGCAAATCCCAGTGGAAGAAAAAAAAGAGCTTTACAGCACAATCCAGCGAAATGTTTATTTTATACTGGACGATATGCTGGAACTGGACCACAACTGTTCAAAGGAATTCAAATCTTCAATTTTTATCTACATAAACTCCCTGCTCATGCTGATTATGATAGTTGTTGTTCTGAGCGTAGTGCTGGTATTCATACTGGCCTCGGATGCAAAGGAAAAGACCATTCAGGTTGAGCAGTCAAAGGATTATGTTACCCATGTTCTCATGGCACAGGAAGAAGAACGTTCAAGACTTTCACGGGAACTGCATGACACCATTGCTCAGGATCTGCGCTCGCTTTTCTCACATACAGCAGAATTTTCGGACAGCAGAACGGCCAGTGAAGTCAAGGAAAAGCAGCAGGAATGTCTGAATCAGATCAGGGCCATCTGCTACAAGCTTTCTCCTCCGGACCTTGAAGAAAACGATATAAAAACAGCATTGGAAGAAATGGTTCAGGGATTTCAGAAAAAGACAAAAATCGAAACAAGACTTACCGTTGTTGATGACGTGGATTTTTCCGGCTTTGATCAGGATGATCTGCTGAACATTTATCGTGTGGTACAGGAATCTTTGACAAACATAGAAAAGCATTCTAAAGCATCTGAAGCTACGATTCTCTTCAGACTGGCACCTCTGAGCAACAGCCTTGATGAAAAGAAAACTCAGCTGGTTATAATAATTTCAGACGATGGAAAAGGTATGCACGAACACCTGCTTTCAAAAATCAATTCACAGAAAAAGGAAACAGTTGTAAAAGGTCACTTCGGCATAAAAAATATAAAGGAGCGTGTATTTCTTCTGAATGGTCAGATAAAATACAGTTCCTTCCAGGACTGCGGCACCGAAATAAAGATTCAAGTACCGCTTAAATAAGATTCACTTTTCACGGTGGTTGAGCACAGTCGAAACCACCAGAACTTTCTAAATTAGTTCAGCTTTGCAGCAATTCACGCAAGCAAGCTTGCTTACGAGTTTCTTTTGAAACTCGCCAACCTAGTTCAGCTTTGCAGCAATTGCATCAATAAATTCCCACGAATTTAGAATTTTAGTTGCTTTTGGTTCTGCGAGGCGAGCCAGGTCACCTGTCATAACTCCTGATTCAATTACATCGAGAGTTGCTTTTTCAAGCTTCTTTGCAAATTCACCAAGTTCTGGAGTTCCGTCAAGTTCTGCACGCTTAGCCAAAGCACCAGTCCATGCAAAAATCAAAGCTACAGGGTTTGTAGAAGTTTTTTCACCAGCCTGATAGCGGTAGTAGTGCTTCTGAACAGTTCCGTGTGAAGCTTCGTATTCAAATTCACCGTTTGGAGAAACAAGGATAGAAGTCATCATGGCCAATGAACCACAAGCAGATGCAATCATATCAGACATAACATCGCCGTCATAGTTCTTACAAGCCCACAAGAAACCGCCTTCAGCCTTCATAACGCGGGCAACAGCATCATCAATCAATGTGTAGAAGTATTCAATTCCGGCAGCGTCGAATTTTGCCTTGTACTGCTCGTCAAAAACCTTCTGGAAAATTGCCTTGAAGTTTCCGTCATAAGTCTTTGAAATTGTATCCTTTGTACCAAGCCATACTGAAATCTTCTGATCCAAAGCGTATTCAAAACAGCACTTTGCGAATGATTCAATACTTGAATCCATGTTGTGAATTCCCTGCAAGATTCCAGGTCCCTTCATTTCCTGAATAACCTTGCGAGTTACAGTTCCGTCTTTTGCTGTGAAAACGATTTCAGCAGTACCAGGCTGGTCAACCTTCATTTCGCAGTTCTTGTAAACATCACCGTAAGCATGGCGGCCAAGTACAATAGGCTTTTTCCAAGATGTAACGCAGCATTTGATATTGTTAACGAAAATTGGTGTGCGGAAAACAGTTCCGTCAAGTTCTTCACGGATGATTCCGTTTGGTGAACGAGTAAGCTGCTTAAGATCATATTCCTTTACGCGGGCAGCATTTGAAGTGATTGTGGCACATTTTACACCAACCTTAAGACGTTTGATTGCAGCAGCAGAATCATATGTTACTTTATCATCAGTATTATCACGATTTTTGAGTCCCAAATCGTAATATTCTGTTTTAAGGTCAACAAAAGGTTCAAGGAGCTTTTCTTTAATAACAGCCCAGAGAACACGAGTCATTTCATCGCCGTCAAGTTCAGCGATAGCATTTTTCATTTGAATTTTAGCCATATCTAACCTCAATAAAAGCAAAAATATGGGAAATTATATATTAAAATAACCAAATTGTATATAAAAACTTAGTTGTGTGGATAAAAGCATGTAGCAGTGGGACGCAGGCAAATAAAATCAAGGGGGAACCAGCAGCGAACAGAGCGAAGCGAATGATGAGCGGATGCTGGGGGTTTCCTTGATTTTTTTGGCGTCGCTGGGACCCGCTGCGGAATGCTTTTATCACCATTGTTAATATGTTTAAGATTATCTTCAGTTTATTTTAATATTATATTTTTCGTGATTTAGGTTTATAATCAGAATACGGAGGTTTTTCCATGCGAGTTTTATTGGTTGAAGACGAAGAAGGTCTCTCTCAGGCACTTACTGAGATTTTCAAGAAGAATAAGATCAACATTGATGCAGTGCTCAACGGAACTGACGGACTGAAATATGCCCAGTCACAGATTTACGATGCAATTATTCTGGACATAATGCTTCCTGGAATTGACGGAATTTCAATTCTCAGAACTTTGCGGGAAGAAAAAAACAATGTTCCGGTAATTCTTCTCACGGCAAAGGACGATATTTCAGACAAAGTAACTGGTCTTGATGCCGGCGCGGATGACTATCTCACAAAACCATTCTCCACAGAAGAGCTTCTGGCTCGTGTACGGGCTTTAACACGCCGCAAGGGTGAGATGAAGGAAGAAGCCATTACATTCGGTGATCTCACATTGAGCAAAAAGAACTGTGAACTGCAGTCAAAAAATGGAGAAGCCATCAAACTTTCACTTAAGGAATATCAGATTCTGGACCTGCTCTTTGAAAACCCTCATCAGGTAATCACAAAGGAACAGCTTATAGAAAAAATCTGGGGCGGTGATTCAAACGCAGAATACAACAATGTTGAAGTATACATTTCATTCATCAGGAAAAAGATTGAAAACCTCAAAGTTGGAATCAGAATCAGAACCGCAAGAGGAATCGGTTACTCATTGGAAGACGAAAGCAGATAGTTTCTGAAGATTCTCATTTTCTATAAAAATATGAAAGTAATCCAGCAGCTCAGAATAAAGGTAATTCTTTCAATTCTCACAGTTCAGCTTGTGTTCTTCACAACCATTTTTGCCGCTGTAAACATTGCCTTGGTAAACAGGGAAGAAAAATCAGCCACGGACTTTCTTCAGATGCTGGCGGAAAATGAAGGTCACAGAACTCCTGCAAACAGCCGTACACAAATAGCCTCATATTACGCCCAGGAACTTTTATTAAACACTCAGGACGAAGCATCCACAGAAAATGACGATTTACGAAACTATTTTGCAGTTAACGTGTCCCACGAAGGCGTAATCAACGAAATCATTCAGGATTTTCCTCTGAACTATACGGACCAGGAAATTTCCCAGCTGATTCTGCGGATTTTACAGAATGACGATACATCAGGACTTGTAATGGGTTTTCACTACCTCATCGTACCGGCTCAATACGGAAACAGTCTTGTGTGCATAATCAACAGAAAAAGTGAGCTGGCTTCAATTCATCAGATGCAGCTCTATTCGACCCTCGCTTTTTTTGTCTGCATTGTTGTTTCATTTTTGATGGCACTGCTCTTTTCAAATTTTACAGTAAAGCAGGCAGCCCTGGCATTCAAAACACAAAAACAGTTCATTGCAGATGCAGGCCACGAGCTCAAAACTCCGATTGCAGTAATCGGGGCAAACATAGACGTTCTTGAAGCTGATGAAAAGCTGGCAGGAAACAAATTCTTTCAATATATAAAGCAGGAAAATCAGAGAATGGGAGAACTGGTAAAGGACCTGCTCTACCTTGCAAAAGACGATGCTGAAAAACTTGAAGTTATTTTTTCAGATTTTGACTTCTCCAATGCAGTTGAAAATGCGGTTCTTCCATTTGAGGTGATGGCTTTTGAAAGCGGAATGACTCTGAATCTGGATATTGAACCTGAAATTATATGCAATGGTGAAGAAAGATACCTTAAGCAGCTTTTTGTGATTCTTGTGGACAACGCAATTAAAAATTCAGACCGTGGCGCTGAAATCACGGTAAAAGCGTACACAGAAAATCAGAAAATTATTTACAAGGTTCGAAATACAGGGGAAGGAATTTCAAAGGATGACCTGCAGAAAATTTTCCTTCGATTCTACCGTTCTGATTATTCCAGAGCAAGAAAAACCGGTGGATACGGACTTGGACTTTCCATCGCCCAGACAATTGCAAGAAATCATAATGGAACCCTTGTTGCAGACAGCGTTCAGGGAGAATGGGCAGAATTCACGCTGACACTTCCAAGAAAGATAAAAAAATCGTAAAATTAAATCATGGACACAAAAGAACTTTATCGCGAAATTTTAAACGAACACAATATAAATCCGGCTCACAAGGAAGATTTGGCTGGAGCAGATCTTGAACTTCAGGGAGTAAATCCAAGCTGCGGTGACAACATCACTCTCAAACTTAAAGTTGCTGATGGAAAAATTTCAGAAGGTGCCTTTACAGGAAGTGGATGTGCAATTTCCCAGGCCAGCGTAGATATGATGCTGGATCTTATCATTGGAAAACCACAGGAAGAAGCCCTGAGACTTTGTGAAATCTTCATGGGAATGATTCAGGGAACCGTTACAGAAGAACAGATTGAGGAGCTTGATGAAGCCAGTTCTTTGCGTGAAATTCAGCACATGCCTGCCAGAGTAAAATGCGCTGAGCTTGGCTGGAGAACCATGAAAGAAATGCTGGGACTCAAAAAAGACTCTGCAACAGCAAACAATCCTCACGAAAACTGCCCGGTAAATTAAATTTTTTTCCATTTCCAGAATTCCGTGCTATAATTTAAATAACATTTATTTATTTTTAAGAGGCACGAAAATGGCAATCAATTGGGAAAATTTGGACAAACTTTCTTCATACAAAAAGCTTCAGTCACTTAAAGGTGCTGTGAGCATTGCTAAGGAACTTGGTGGTGCTGATGGTGCTAAACGAGTTGCAGAATATTCAGTTCCAATGGGTGCAGGCCTTACATATAACTTTGCGGCAAAGCAGGTTGATGACAAGGTTCTGGCTGTTCTTAAGGAATTGGCTGAAGAAGCTCAGCTCACAGAAAAATATGCAGAACTTTACAATGGTGCAGTTGTAAATACTGGAGAAAAGCGTCTTGTACTTCATCAGCTTACACGCGGTCAGCTTGGCAACGATGTAATGGCAGACGGCACAAACAAACGCGATTTCTACATCAAAGAGCAGAACCGCATCGCAGAATTTGCAGACAAAGTTCACGCAGGAAAAGTTGTAAACGCAAAAGGTGAAAAATTCACAACTGTTGTACAGATTGGTATCGGTGGTTCAGATTTGGGCCCACGAGCAATGTATCTGGCACTGGAAAACTGGGCAAAGGCAAACAACACATTCAAGATGGAAGCAAAATTCATCTCAAACGTAGACCCAGATGATGCAACAGCAGTTCTCAAATCAACAGACCTTGCTCACTCAATCTTCATCCTTGTTTCAAAATCAGGAACAACACTTGAAACTCTCACAAACGAAAGTTTTGTAAAGGATGCTCTCAAAAAGGCAGGTCTTGATCCAGCAAAGCACATGATTGCAGTAACTTCAGAAACTTCGCCATTGGCTCACAACCCGGACTATCTTGAAGCATTCTACATGGATGACTACATTGGCGGACGCTATTCTTCAACATCTGGGGTTGGTGGAGCAGTTCTTTCACTGGCATTTGGTCCAAAAGTTTTTGCAGACTTCCTTGACGGTGCTGCAGAAGAAGACAAGCTTTCAGCAAACAAGGATCTTCTCAAAAACCCTGCACTTCTGGATGCCCTCATTGGTGTTTACGAGCGCAATGTTCAGGAATATCCATCAACAGCAGTTCTTCCATACTCACAGGCATTGAGCCGCTTCCCAGCTCATCTTCAGCAGCTGGATATGGAATCAAACGGAAAATCTGTAAACCGCTTTGGTGAAAAAATTGACTACGTAACAGGCCCTGTAATCTTTGGTGAACCAGGAACTAACGGTCAGCACTCATTCTACCAGCTCTTGCACCAGGGAACAGATGTTACACCACTTCAGTTCATCGCATTCAAAGAGAATCAGGCTGGAAACGATGTTGTAATTGAAGACTCAACATCACAGAAAAAACTCTGCGCAAATGTTGTGGCACAGATCATGGCATTTGCCTGCGGAAAGACTGATGAAAATCCAAACAAAGCATTTGCAGGTGAACGTCCTTCAAGCCTCATCTATGCAAACAAGCTTACACCAAAAGTTCTGGGCGCCCTTCTCGCACACTTTGAAAACAAAGTAATGTTCCAGGGATTCGCATGGAACATCAACAGCTTTGACCAGGAAGGCGTACAGCTTGGAAAGGTTCTCGCAAAGAAGGTTTTGGCTCACAACACAGATGGAGCACTCAAAGCATTTGCAGACTTTTTTGAAATCTAATTAAGGTTTTAAATCTATCTAGAATCATAGGACACTGTTTCAACCTTGGAACAGTGTCTTTTTTTTGAATCAGTAAGTTCAGAAAAAAAATCCAGACCACTTCTGCGTAATGACAAGAAACAGCATTTATATTAAAATAGTCTTGAGGTGTGAAAGTATGAAAAAAATCATTGCCATCGCAATTGCAGCGGTATCTTTACTTTTGACAATTTCCTGCGGTTCCACAAAAGTAGAGCCAGCACCAGAAAAACCAGCCTTCACAAGAAAACCATCTGACGCGCCAGTAGTAAGAATCGGTGGCGGCGAAGGCGGAATTAGTTTTAATTAAGGGAAAAAAAGCGAAAAGTTCACAAACTTGTAAACTTTTCGATTAATTATTACCAGTTTGAATTTTTCAATGGCAACCCATGTTTATCTTTATAGACACCCATTATTATCATTATAAAATCTATCAACTGCCAGATTCCAACAATAAAAAGCAAAAGACATTTCACACTAAATTCATCAACTGAAAATGCAGCTATTCTAAGTATAAATTTCACTAATCCCTGCATGATTTTTCCAACATAGAAATCATGCAGACCTACAAAACCAAAACTAATCCATTCAAAGAAAAGCAAAAGAAGCAAAGCCCCAGTTTTACTCTTTTGTGATGTTTCAGGAATATA
>JAGHUJ010000137.1 GCA_018064905.1 Candidatus Treponema equifaecale | reverse complement strand
ACCTCTGCCCAAAGTGCTATAAGGAATATGAAACGGTTCAGGCTTCGATTGATTGCTGCATCAATGCGGCTTTGAATGGTTCCGTGGAAAATCCTGCGGTTGATGTAAATCCAAAAAATATTGTGATCAACAACCGCAATTTTGGAAAGACGGAATTTGTAGAAGTGATTCCGGAAGGGACGACGGCTACAATTCCCGATTCAAACTGTATTGCCGAAGATAAACTTTCCGATGTCTTTAATCCAAGGCGGAACATCACCCTGTCTCCTTTTTCAATGTGCAGGTATGAGGTGACCCAGGAACTCTACGAATATGTCATGGGGGCTGTCCCTATTGCCGATGCAGAAAACCGCCATGGTACGGAACGGCAGAAATATAGACCTGCCCAGGGAATCAACTGGTTTGAGGCTGTTGTCTTCTGCAATAAACTCAGTGAACTTACTGGATGCGAAAGCGTCTACACCATTTCTAAAATCACCTACGCCAACAAGGGTAAGGCAAATCAGTACATCAGGTCTGCTGTGGTGACATGGGATTTTTCCAAGAACGGCTACCGGCTTCCCACCGAAGCTGAATGGGAATTTGCGGCGCGTGGTGCTGGAAAATCCAAGAAGGATTGGCGGTATAAATTTTCAGGCTCAGACAATGTTAAGCTTGTAGGCTGGACCAGCATGAATTCCGCAGGCAAGGAAGATACGGACTATGTTTTAAAGACCCATGAAGTTGGTCTAAAACTTCCCAATGCCATCGGCCTATACGATATGAGCGGAAATGTTGCCGAGTGGTGCATGGACTATTACAGAAGCGTAACCGAGAACAGTGACTTTGACCACGGAAATTCTGTGATTGCGGAAGGCAAGCCGGTTAAGGATCCATGCCTTGAAAAAGGAAAGTATGACAATTCGGTTCTGCGCGGCGGAAGCTACAAGGAAGAGAACGGATATTCTTCAATGTGGCAGAGGATAGGTAAGCCGCGTTATGCCGGCCACGGCTATATGGATTCTGAAACCTACCAGGGGATCAGGCTGGTAAAAGGGGCGAAAGCGTTGCGTTAATAGGTGCCGACGGGTGGAGTAACTTTCGCCCCAAGAAATTTTGAAACCTAGGGGTTTCCAAATTTCCTGAACACATCTATAGAAGAGGTTGTTAAAGTGTTGCGTTAATAGGTGCCGACGGCTGGAGTGACTTTCGCCCCAAGAAAATTTGAAACCTAGGGGTTTCAAATTTTCTTGCACACATCTATAGAAGAGGTTGTTAAAGTGTTGCGTTGATAGGTGCCGACGGCTGGAGTGACTTTCGCCCCAAGAAAAATTTTGGATACGTTAGTGGAGTTGCTAAAAGCAAGTTGCATGGGGGCATTTCGACAAGCTCAATGACCCTGCTGGGTTTTTGAAGGAACTGTCAAACCAGTAGTTTTTCAATTTCTGGTAGAATAAGTCTATCGGCGGGCAGCCAGATTGGATCGTACAGAGACTGCCTGTTCAGCCATCTGGCATCTTCGTGTTCAAGAAGATTCAGCTTGCCCGATGTAATGGTGCATAGAATGCAGTGCATTGTCAGATGAAAATCGGGGTAGTCGTATTCCACAACTCCAAGAATTTTTTTTGCCTCTACTGTTGTGGCAAGTTCTTCCTGGATCTCGCGTACGATGCACTGTTCTGGTGATTCCCCGGCTTCAAGCTTTCCACCTGGAAATTCCCACCAGCCTTTCCATTCACCATAACCTCGCTGGGATGCAAAGATTTCTTTAGTTCCGTTGTTGTCACGCAGAATAATTGCGCCTGATACCACTATCTTCTTCATGTTCCTTCACTTCTGGTAATTTTGGAATATAAATATTCTTGAATATAAATAATCTACAAAAGAATTTCCGATTCCGCAAGAAAAGAAAAATGTCGCTGATCATGGAAGCAAAAGTTGATTCAGCTTTGATTTAAACCTTGGGCATCACCATAGCATCTTTAACACTGTAGTTCATGCAGTTTTTGCTCTAGTATAATTTTACAATTTCAAATAAAATTTTTTAAAGCAAGTTGATGACTTCTATTTGGGTTTTGCGTAAAAAAAACATTCCTGTATTTTCAATGACATGGTTCAATGGTAAATACTAAATGGCGGCCGCATCGGGGCTTCCAATGGTTCCTGTGGAAAAAAGAAATCCGTTGAACACAACAACCTACGGAACCGGGGAAATGATTTTTGATGCCTTAAACAGAGGTTTTACAGATATTTCCATAGCCATCGGAGGTTCTGCAACAAATGACTGTGGAATGGGTTGTGTAATGTAAAGTTTTTTGATAAGAACGGCAGGGAACTTGAAGGTACGGGCGCAGAACTGGAGAAAGTCAGCCATATTGATATTTCAAGTCTTGATGAGCGTATTAAGAACACAAAAATTACAGTCATGTGCGATGTAAAAAATCCTTTATGCGGTGAAAATGGATGCACCTATACCTTTGGAATGCAGAAGGGCGGAACACCAGAAATCCTTGACCGCCTTGAAAATGGAATGTGCAACTTTAGGGATGTAATCAAAAAGGAACTTGGAATTGATGCCGACATACAGGGTGCAGGGGCTGCCGGCGGACTAGGTGCGGCTTTGATGGTGTTCCTGAATGGAAAATTAAAATCAGGAATTGAAACCGTTCTTGATTTGTGCTGCTTTGACCAGCGCTTAAAGGATGTTGATTTAGTTGTAACAGGCGAAGGTCGTACAGACTGGCAATCGTGTTTTGGAAAAGTTGTTCAGGGTGTTGGCGACCACTGCAAAAAAAATGGAGTTCCAGCTGTTGCTCTTGTTGGATCCATGGGAAAGAACGCCACTGATATTTTTGAACACGGAATCTGTTCCATGATTACAATCGTCACAGATACAATCACTTTGGAAGAAGCCCTTGCTCATGCCGATGAATCTTATCTTGATGGCGCAAGAAGACTGTTCCGTTTCATAAAAACTGGAATGAATATATAAAATAAATGATATAATGTCATGAGTTCCGCGGTTTATTATGTCGGTCAGAGCGCTCATCCAGAACTTAGCACCTTCAGTATCTGTAAGACAAAACCCCAGAACCTCTTTTCTGCCTTTCCAATTGATTGCCAGGGACGCATAGAGGACTTTGTTTGCTTTCATTCTGTCAATTTTATTTAAACTGAAAGGCCTGCCTGTCCTCAATTTTTAATCAACCATTTCCAGACTGGAATGACTTCTATCTTAACTCCGTCTACAGTGATTTCCTTTTCTTCTTCATAAGTAATGATGATAAATCTTTTGGCTTCTTTTATGGTCTTGGCTGCTTCTAAAAGAGTACGAGTTTCTTTATCGCTGGAAATGTTTGAAACGGAGTAGGCAACCTGGATTACTTCTCCTGATTCTTCAACAAAGAAATCAGCATCAATATTCTGACCTTTAAGATAATAAACATTATCCTTATGTTTATTCCAAAGATTAAATGCAATAAGATTTTCAAGTAGTCTTGGTTCTTCTTTGTTCAGGAAAAGATTCAGCAGGCCATTATCGCTAAAGTAATATTTTGGAGTTGTTTCCTTATCAACAAATTTTGAAAAGTAATTTCTGATTGCAAAAATTAAAAAAGATTGCCGGGCATAGCCTACATAATCTATGACAATATCTTTGCTGATGCTTACACCTATTGTTTTTAGTGTGTTGTGTAATTTTGAATAAGAAACTTCATCCTTTACTGATTCAGCTATCTTTTTCATTAGAAGGCGTAAGCCATTTGTGTTTCTAATTCCATTTCTGGCTGCTATATCTCCAAGGAGAATCTTCTGATAGATGCTTGATATATATTCCCGCTTGTTTTTATATCCAATATTTTCTGGAAAGCCTCCAAAGTAAAAGTAGCTTTCCATTTCTCTTTTGATTTTTCCGATACCCTTTGTGGTGTGAATTGTTTTATCGGAATAATCCATGTCCTTTGCTTTTAAGAATTCCCTGAAATTGAATGGTGTAACATATTTTGTATGATATCGGCCACCTAAGCGGTTCTCAATTTCTGCAGAGAGCATTTTTGCGTTGCTACCTGTGATAAATGTATGTTCCTTTGAATCTGCCATACGGCGTGCAAATTTTTCCCATCCTTCAAAGTTTTGTATCTCGTCAAGAAACATCTACTAGATATGCGGTAGTTTCGACTGGCTCAACCACCGCATATAGTATAGCAACACTTTCGACGGATATAGAAAAAATCAAAGACCTGTTAGTCAAACTAACAGGTCTATTTTTTTAGCGAGGGTAGGATTCGGCTTCCAATCGCAGACGTCCTGTCTGCTCATTCCATTCTTCCCACCAGAAGGCAACCTTCTGGACTTCCTAAAAAAATAAAAAGTGAAAAAGAAAAGCCAGATTTCAAATTACGGCGATCATTCCATTTTCTGAATCTCATCCAGCAATAACTGTGCCTGTTTTGAAAGCTTTACTCCCTTTTTCCAGACAAGTACAACTTCGCTGTCTACCTGTGGTTTAAGGGGAATAAATCGTAAATCACTTTCAGTTGAAGTATTTACAATTCCATCCAGTGTAAGAGCCGAGCATATGTTTTCCTTTATAAAAACAGAAGCATTATAAAGAAGATTGTAAGTTCCTATAATGTTGAATTTTTCTACAGAGCCTCCAAACCAGTCTACCAGTTCTTTTTTTGACTGAGCCTGCTGAGAAACCATAATAGGTTCGTAATGCTCCAGAAGGTCTTCACGCTTGATAGACTTTAATTTTGCAAATGGATTGTCTTTGTGAGTCAAAAGCCCCCAGATATTTTTTTGAGGAAGAACAAGATGATTGTATTTTTCAAAATTGTTGTAGCCGATAAAAACACCAAAGTCGCACAAACCTTTATCAAGCCGCTCTGAAATAGTAAAAGCATCTGCAGAAAAAAGATTTATTTCCAGTCGGGGATGGTTTTTCTTTAGGATAGAAAACGCCTGTGCTACAGAGGAAATCGCACTTGTTTCGCCAGCTCCAATGTAAATCTTCCCAAAAACTTCAGAGGTGCTTGTTTTAAACTCGTCGACTGTTTTTTCTGAAAGTTCAACAATTTCCCTGGCATAATTGTAAAATCGAGTTCCTTCATCCGTAAGAAGAAATTTTCTATTCTGTTTGTTTCGTTCAAAAAGTTCTACGCCAAGTTCGTCTTCCAGTTCCTTTATCTGTCTCGAAAGTGTCGGCTGTGTGATATGAATTATGTCTGCAGCTTTTGAAATGTTCTGTACATTTGCGATTATAAGAAAATATTTTAGTACTCGAAGTTCCATTTCTTTCCTCTTTTTTACTCTTATGCCTTATAGGCATATTTTATCATAGAAACAAAGTTTTTGATATTAGATAAATTCTCTTTTATATTATTGTTGAAGTTTCAAAAATTAATTTTCTATGGGAGAAACGATGAAACTTTCTAAAATTATTTCTTTATCAA
>JAGHUJ010000131.1 GCA_018064905.1 Candidatus Treponema equifaecale | reverse complement strand
CCATATTAAAAATTTAAAAAAAGATTTAAAATATGCTCAAAATATAAGTATATCTTAAAATAATATTGATTCTATTCAGAATCTGCCAGATCCAGCATCTTTCTAAAGGCACTGTCCGGCTTCTTCAGCTCTTTTGAGCCTCTGGTAATCTTGCACAAGGAAATATGGAACTTCTTTGCAATTTCACGCTGAGTTGTGCCCTTCTCAATTTCCCGAACCAAAAGCCAGCGCTTGGCAAAATCACTCAGTTCAGCTTTTGTAAAAAGACATCCAAAAAAATCTGAGACAAGTTCCTTTTCCTGAGCCTTTGCTAAAAGCCCGTACATTTCATCAAGAGCCTTCTGAAGCTCCTCTGGATTTTCTAATTCGCCCATACTTCTATTAAATCACGAAAAATACTTTTCTTCAAATTCTGCAACCGTAATCGGCTTGGAGAAATAATACCCCTGGAACAAGTCACAGCCAAATTCAGCCAGCATATCAATCTGACTTCGGTTCTCAACACCTTCTGTAACAACCTTCATTCCAAGATCCTTTGCAAGCATTACGATTTTTTCAAGAATCTTGTGGCTCTTTTCATCATTTTCAGACTGCTTAAGGAATGCCATGTCGATTTTCAGAACATCAACATCAATGTCCTTAAGTGTGTTCAATGAAGAATAGCCGCTTCCAAAATCATCCATTTCCACTGTGAACCCAAAATTGCGCAGGTTCTGAATAATTTTTATCTGACGGTCCAGATCCATGATGATTGCGCTTTCAGTAATTTCAAGATTCAGATTTTTTGGCGAAATGTCATAGAGCTTTACAAAATTTGTGAGAGTCTCATAAACGTCAACCAGATAGAAATCCTTTGGAGAAATGTTCACCGAAATATACATATCTGTTCTGCCATGAATTTTCCATTCAGCAAGTTTTCTGCAGGCTGCTTCCCAGACAAACATGTCCACATCAGAAATCATTCCGATTTTTTCTATTACCTGAATAAAATCTGCCGGCGGAATGATGCCCTTTTCGTGGTGATGCCATCGTACCAGCGCTTCTGCCCCAAGAACCTTCTCGTCTTTTGTAATCTGCGGCTGAAGATACATCATCAGTTCACCATATTTCAAGGCAAGTGGAAGCTCATTCATAAGCTCCTGCATGTGCAGAACTTCAGCTCTAAGCTTTTTGTCATAGAATGCAACGGAATGTTTAAAATCAGTCTTTATTGACTGCAATGCCAGAGAAGCACGGTCACACATTACGGAAGCAGGCAAATCTCTTTCTTCAAGATCATAAATTCCCACATGGCACACAAGGGAATATGCAAAATTGTTCAGATATCTAAAGGTCTTTTCAAATGCGTTCAAGAAAATTTCCGGTGAATAACGGCGTTGTGGCATAAGAAGAGCAAAATGGTCGTTGTGAATGCGTCCATAGATATCACCATCATGCACAAGATTTCTGATTTCTTCCGCAATTCTCTGAAGCACCTTGTCGCCAAATTCAGTTCCGAACAAATCATTTACGAGCTTAAAGTTCAGAATATCCGAAACAATCAGATAATACGGTGTGAATTTGTCAAATTTAAGGCGTGCTTCCACTTTTTCACAGAAATAGTCCCTGTTGTAAAGCCCCGTAAGTTTGTCCCGTGTGGCACGCAAATGTTCCTGCAGCATTTTGCCATTTTCTGCAGTTATGTTGTAGATTGTGTAATAGCTTCCAATCAGTCTGCCCTTTTCATCTTTGAGGGGACTGTAGAAGAGTTTAAAGTTTCGTTTGCCTTCTCCCAAATCATAATCAAAATTTTCTGAATAGGTGGCACCGGTTGAAGGAATGGCATGGGAAAGAAGCTGATTAAATGGCTCCACGGTAAAAATATTTTTTCTGGTGGCATTGAAACTTTCAGTAAGATGAGAATTCACATAGACACAGGTTCCTTCAATATCAAAAAGAATCAGGCCATCATTCATTCTGTCCACAAGCAGGTTCAGCGTTTTTTTGAGCAGCAAATCCGGAATGATGTGAGCAGAACCATAATAGAAGGAAATTCCCAAAAGCGCATAGAACAAAACCGAAAGATCGAAAGGCAGCTTGAACACATAGTACAGGATGCTTAAGCCCAGTTCCAGACAGATTAAAACAAGAATATTGATATATTTTCGTTTATAAACTGAAGGGGCCTTGATCATTGCAAGAGAAATGATGTAGATGCAGTGAAGAATAAAAACGGTGTCCAGAACAAGATGAAAATAATAGAAGGAATGCTTCATATAATAGAACGAAACACCATAATGAAAATTCGTATTGAAAACAGAAAATGCGTGCTGGGTAAATATGTTCACAAAAAATGAAATGCTTGAAATGGCGCATAAACAGACTGCTGCAGCCTTAAGTCCGCTATAATGCTTTTTTCTTGATGTGAAGGCTCGGCAGAAATGAAGAAGTGAAAGAAGTCCCCAGTCCAGGCTTGAAAAATAAACACCGTAGGAAATCAATGCGATTTTTGGTGAAGCTGTATAATATACGATTATTGAAGAAACAACGCTTACAAGGCTGCAAACCAGTACCCTGCACAGCAATCGAGACGAAGAAATTGAACTCTTCAAGAGCTTTCTGATGCAGCCGCCCAAAACAAAGGCCACCAATACCATAAGCCCAAAAATTAATATTTTCATAATGTTACACTTTTTTAATTAATCTGAAAAAAGTGTAACACAAAAAAAGTTCCCATGCAAACAAAAAAAATGCCACACGGATTGGAAAAATCTAACGATTTTTCTTTTGCTTTCATGGATTTTCCGTTAGGAAAATCGAATCCGCGTGGCAATTATAAAGTTTATTCTGTTGGACGTTTCTTCAAGTCTTTGCTTGCTGTGATTGCGCGGCCTTCACCTACTTTCTGTTCCATCATAGCGCGAACCTTAAGTGGGAGACCGAACAATGTGATGAAGCCCTGAGCATCCTTGTGGTTGTAGAGTTCACCAGTTGTGAATGAAGCAATGTCTTCATTATAAAGAGAGAATTTAGATTCTGAACCAGCGGCACGAATCTGTCCCTTAACGAGCTTAACTTTTGTCCAGCCAGTAACATTCTGCTGAGTTGAGTCAACAAATGCCATGAGAGCGTCATACAATGGTGTGTAAACTTTTCCATCATAGATAAGTTCTGCAATGCGGAGTGCAACCTGCTGCTTGTAGTGATATGTATCACGGTCAAGACAGATATGATCCATCATTCTGTGAGCAAAGTAAAGGATTGCTCCACCTGGAGTTTCATAAACACCGCGTGATTTCATACCAACGCAGCGGTTTTCACAAATATCAACCAAACCAACACCGTTTCTTCCACCGATTTCGTTCAGGCATTCCATCAATTCAAGACCGTTCATCTTTTTGCCGTTTACTGCAACAGGAATTCCGTTTTCCCAATCGATTGTTACATATTCACCGTCACCACAAGTTTCTGGAACTTTTGTGTTCTTGAGCATATGTGGATAGTTTGGTTCGTTCTGTGTTTTCTCAAGTTCAAGACCTTCGTGAGAAATGTGCCAGATGTTCTCATCGCGTGAGTAAGACTGGTCTTTCTTCATTGGAACTTCAAGTCCACGGTCTTCAAGGAATTTGATTTCTGCATCACGAGAATCCATATTCCATTTGTCGTCGCGCCAAGCTGCAATTACTCGGAGATCTGGAGCAAATGCTTTGATTGCAAGTTCAAAACGAACCTGGTCATTACCTTTACCAGTAGCACCGTGACAGATTGCAACAGCACCTTCCTGACGAGCATATTCAACAAGAATTTTTCCGATAAGTGGACGAGCTGTTGAAGTACCGAGCAAATATTCATCTTCGTAAACAGCATTTGCTTTGAGTGCTGGCCAAATGTATTCTTCAATATATTCCTGACGAGCATCTACAACATAACAAGCAGAAGCACCAGTCTTAAGTGCGCGCCCCTTGATTGCTTCCCAGTCATCGCCCTGACCAACGTCGATACATACGGCGATTACATCATAATCATAATTTTCTTTGAGCCATGGAATGATAACTGTTGTATCAAGTCCACCAGAATAAGCCAAAACAACCTTTTCTTTTGCCATTTTATTACTCCCGTGGTGGTTGAGTTAAATCAAAGCCACCAAATTTTGCATATTTATACATTAGATATAATGCTTTTTGCAAATTTATGCAATATTAACAAAAAATTATGTAAAAGAACCATAATTTACTGCTAAATTTCGTAAAAAATAAAAATGCAGGTCAACCAAAAATTTCCTGCTTATGTTTTTCTCCCAGTGCGTGGGCCGCTTCTGCCATACCAAGCTTCAAATTTTCAGCACGGAAATCCTTTAAGTCAATAGAAAATCGGTTCATTGAGAAGTGCTGAAACACGTAGACTGAATCCCAGCAGGAGATCTCTCGACTGCGCTCGAGATGACCTATTGATTCGTCTTTATGACCTGTTGCTTCGTCTTTATGACATGTTGATTCGTTTCCGTGACCCGTGGAATTGTAGGTTGATTTCAGCTGATTCCGATATTTTAGGAAGAGTCCGTTGCCTTTCAGTTCGGCGTAACCCACCAGCCACAGTTCCGGCCTGATTCCATTTTCTCCGGCAGAATTGCATAAATCAATGTGCAGCCGTGCTGTTTTTTCGGCCATGTAAAGCTGACTCTGGGAAATCAGATTTTTTATTTCTTCAGATCCGTTTTTTAGCAGCTGCTTTATATGCTTTGTCTTTGCGGTGTGAACCGGCGTTTTATTCAAAATGATTGCATTTTTTCTGAAATCCGTGTTGAATTCCGGATTTTTTGCAAAGAAACCTGCAGCAATTTTTCCGCTCTGACCAACCAGATATTTTTGATTTTTGGACAGTTGCTCGTCTTTGCCCGGGTTGTCTCCAATCACAATGATTCTGATTTCACTTTCCTGCGACAATTCATCCAGAGCCGTATTGTACACAACAGGAGTTTCCAACGGATATTCAGGAGTGTCCTTCTGTGCTGCGGCAATCTGAAGCGGCTTAAGGGCTTCACCAAACTGCTGATTCAATGAGGAACAATAGTCTTTAAAATCGCTTCTGAAATTGCTGAAAATTTCAAACTGTTCTTTCGTCATAGCTCTTTGACCATCAGTATACCATCAGATTGAGATTTTTTCAGCGATGGAAAGAAATTTTCTATTTTTCTGAGTTCTGCAAAGCCCAGTTTTTCATAAATATGCTTTGCTCCAACCCACTCTTCGTTCACAAGCAGAACAATTTTTTTAATCTGTGGAAATGCCC
>JAGHUJ010000055.1 GCA_018064905.1 Candidatus Treponema equifaecale | reverse complement strand
TAGAAATGACAATCTTTTGTGATAAATATAAATAAATGTCTTATGTGATAAATTTAAATAAATTTGAAATCTTTAATTTGTGTGATATAATCTAAACTGATAATTTTATGTTATCTTAAAATTTCAAAGTTTTACTTTTAAGGAGTGTACATGAAACTTACAAAATTTATGGCAGCAACAGCTGTTGCATTCGCTTTCGGAACATTTGCTTTTGCAGAAAGTGCTTACGATGTAATCAAAAAGCAGTCAACACTTAAAGCACCAGAAACAAGTCAGGCAATCATGCTCATGGACAACATTGAAAAGAACGGAACTGTAGAACACCGTATCATGAACCAGTACGGAAACCGCAAGAACGGTCTTATCAACACTGTATTCGAATTCAAGACACCAGCTTCTGTAAAGGACACTCGCGTTCTTCAGCAGGAAAAAACAGCAAAGGAAGATGACCGCTGGATCTATGTACCATCAATGAAGACAGTTCGCCGTATTCCTACAGGTGAACGCTACAAGCAGTTCGTAGGTTGTGAATTCACTTACAATGATATGGCAATTCGTCACGTAGATGCAGATGACCATGAAATGCTTGATGAAAATGCAACTGCAACAATCAAGGGAAAGACATACAACTGTTTCAAAATCAAGTCTGTTCCACACAAAAAGTCAGAAGTTGAATACTCATACAGAATTCAGTACATCGACAAAGTTTCTTACCTTCCAATGATGATTGAATACTATGACAAAAAAGATCAGTCAAAAATGGGTAAGCACTACACAACAGACGGTTACCGTGAAATCAAAACTGCAAAAGGAGCATACTGGTTCCGTGAAGGTGCTACAATCGAAAACGTTCTTACAGGACGCAAAACAGTTCTTACAATCAAGGACGTAAAATTCGACGAAGGTATCTCAGATGCTTACTTCACACAGTCTTGGTTGCAGACAGGTAAGGCAAAATAAGGCATAGTTCAGGAGAATATATCTAATGAAGAAAATTTTAATTTCAATTGCTGCTCTTTCACTGGTTGGAACAGCATTCGCACAGGAATTTGACGATTTCGGTGGATATGAAGAATCTGCTGCACCAGCTGTAACAATCAATGGTGAAGCCGGAGTTAAAGGTCGTGCATGGATTGGGCTTGAGCACGATTACACAAAAAAAGAAAACATCAGAGATTTCACAGTAATGGATGGCAGCGCATACGGAAAGCTGGAGTTTAACTACAGCGCAGATTCATCTGATGTTGATGTTAAATTCAAGGTTGATTCAGCAACTGTAAAAGAAAATCCAGAAGATATTCTTGAAGAAGCTACAGCCCGTGGATTCTTTGGAAACTGGGTTATTTCTGCAGGTAAAATGAAGACTGTTTGGGGTAAAGGTGACAAGCTCCACGTAATTGATAACTTCAATGCAAACAACTATACAGACTTCATCTTCCCGGATTATCTGGACAGAAGGCTTGCTGAACCAATGATCAGCCTTGCATACAGCGTTCCAAATGCTTCTAACATCCGTATTGAAGGTATCGTAACTCCATCAATGACTGCTGACAGAATGGCAACATCTGGAACTTTGGTGCCAGCTGCTCAGAAGAATTTGACAGAAACTGTTGAAGGAATTATTAAAGCTGGTCTTGTTAGCAATGTAGATGCACTTACTTCTGGTGGAAGTGCAAGCAATGTTGTCAGTGCTATCATGGGAGCTTCTTCATTCTCATCAGATGATTTGTATGAAGACAACATTAAAACTATCAAATATGCACAGGCCGGTGCCCGCATGACTGGTACATTGGGTTCAATTGACTGGGGATTCAGCTACTATTATGGTCACTACAAGCAGCCATCAGCTAATCTTTCACAGATTGTAACAGCACAGGGATACGATCTTGTACTTACACAGGCAAAACCATTAGTAACTGCAGCCGTAAAAGCACAGGTTGAAGCAACTGTTAGAGGTGCACTTCCAGCCGGAACTCCTGACTCTGTTATCGAGGCAGCAGTTGCAGGACAAATGGCTGATCCTGAAACAAAAGCAATGATTGAAAATATTTCAGCAGAAAAAGCACAGGAAGCTATGGGTAAATTCTACAACCCAAATGTTAATCCTGAATACAACCTTCCTCTTCCAACCCTCGCTTATGACCGCTTGCAGACATTCGGATTTGAATTGGCTACAGTTCTCTGGAAGTTCAACACTCGTGCAGAAGTTGCTTACAACCTTACAGAAGATACAGCTGGTGACAATCCTTGGATTAAGAATAACAGCATTGGCTGGGTAGTTGGTTTTGATATGGATCTTCCAATCCACAACCTCAACATCAACGTTCAGAACCAGGGATCATACATCCTCAAAAACGACAAAATCAAGGATATGAATGAAGCCTTCAGAGAATTCGATGTTGACTACAATTCAGACGACAAATATACAAACAACAAGCTTGTAATCAACATTTCTGACAAGTGGCTCAATGAAAAGCTCACAACAGAATGTACAACAATCTACACTATCGAAAACAAAGAATGGTGTGTTCAGCCTAAGATTGAGTACAACGCAGCAGACGGTCTCTTCCTTACTTTGAGCGGCGGATACCTCTACTCAGACAACGAAAACGGCGAATTCTACAACTTTACTGCTGATGCAACAAAGCACCACAGAAAGGGATTCGGACAGGTTGCTGTAAAATACTGCTTCTAATTTAATTAGGAATGAGGAAGTAGGAATTAGGAATTTTCTTAATTTCTGATTTTTTTTCCGCTTTCAATAATTTTACGGTGGTTTGATTTGTTCAGCCACCGTATTTTTTTTGTCTTCTAAAACAAAACTTTTTACATTAT
Organism: Candidatus Treponema equifaecale; assembly: GCA_018064905.1. Lineage (GTDB taxonomy): Bacteria > Spirochaetota > Spirochaetia > Treponematales > Treponemataceae > Treponema_D > Treponema_D equifaecale. The sequence continues at coordinate 3,708 of JAGHUJ010000055.1, read as the reverse complement.
AATAATTAGTATGAATTACGGTTTTGTTCGCGGGGCTTGCTGTACTCCTTCATTAACTGTTGGTGACACTCATTCAAACGCCCTTGAAATCATCAAAGAATCCGCTGAAGCTTATTCAAATAAAGCCAGCCTTATTGTTTTTCCTGAACTTTGCATTACTGGTTACACCTGTTCAGATCTTTTTCTTCAGGACACACTTCTCTCTTCTTCAATTGAGGCCCTTAAAGAAATCATTGCAGGAACCAAAGAAATTAATGCCGTAATTTCTGTTGGACTTCCGCTTTCTTCTGGAAACGCACTTTACAACGTGGCAGCAATACTCTTTAAAGGAAAAGTAATCGCCATCGTTCCAAAATCATACATTCCGAACTACGCTGAATTCTACGAGCGCCGCCACTTTATGCCCTGGACAGATGCTCAATCAGAATCTGTATCTTTTGGCACTGATCCAATCTTTAAGGACGTTCCAGTTGGTTCGGACATCATAATTCAAGATTCAGCAAATCCAAATTTCAGACTTGGTTTTGAACTTTGCGAGGATCTTTGGGTTCCACTCTCCCCTTCTACAAAAATCGCACTTTCTGGAGCAACTGTAATCGCAAATTTAAGCGGCTCAAACGAAATCATCGGAAAAGCACAGTACAGAAGAACTTTGGTCAGCGCCCACAGTGCCAAAAACATCTGTGCATATCTCTACGCAAATGCCGGTAACGGTGAAAGCACAACGGATTTAGTTTTTTCAGGACACAGCCTCATTGCAGAAAACGGCACCATTCTTGCTGAAAAAAAGCCATTCAAATCAGGCATTCTCTACGCAGACATTGATTTGGAAAGAATCTGCCACGAAAGAATCAGAACTACAACTTTCCAGAGCTGTGCCGTAAACAATGGTTCAAAGGGAACAATCGTATGGATTTCGACAGGTCCAGACACCGAATGTTCTTGTTCAACTGAATTTACTTTAAACAGATTTATTTCACCTTCTCCATTTGTTCCATCGGACAGTGAAGCAAGAAAAGAGCGTTGTGAAGAAGTAATTGAACTTCAGGCTCAGGGACTTGCAAAAAGACTCCGCCACACCCACGCAAAATCAGCAGTAATCGGTTTAAGCGGCGGACTGGATTCAACACTGGCACTTCTGGTAACCTGCCGTGCATTTGATTTGTGCGGAATGGACAGAAAAAACATCCAGTCAATAACAATGCCATGCTTTGGCACAACAGACAGAACATACAACAACGCCTGCATTCTTGCAGAAAAAACCGGCTCAACTTTAAAAGAAGTAAGGATTGCAGATGCAGTCAAACAGCATTTTAAGGACATTGGGCAGGATGAAAGCGTTCACGATGTAACTTATGAAAACTGTCAGGCCAGAGAAAGAACACAGGTTTTGATGGACATTGCAAACAAATCCGGCGGACTTGTAATTGGTACTGGAGATTTGAGCGAACAGGCTCTGGGTTGGGCAACCTACAACGGTGACCACATGAGCATGTATGGTGTGAACGGTTCAATTCCAAAAACTTTGGTTCGCTATCTGGTAAAATGGTTTGCAGATGAAGCAGCGGATTCTCAAACAGACGAAACTGCCGCAAACAAATGGTCAGAAATTGAATTCAATGGAATCTCAGAAAAAGTAAAGGATTCAGCTAAGGTCTCTCTTTCAGATGTGCTTTATGACATTCTGGACACCCCTGTTTCACCAGAGCTTCTGCCACCAGACGGAAAAAACATTGCACAAAAAACAGAAGATTTGGTTGGGCCTTATGAACTTCACGATTTCTTCCTTTATTATGTACTTCGATTCGGTTTTTCACCAAAAAAGATTTATTTTCTTGCAAAACAGGCATTTATTGTTCAGCCAGAAAAATCAGAAGGCAAGGCAAAATATTCAGAAGAAATCATAAAGAAATGGCTCACATCATTCTACAGAAGATTCTTCCAGCAGCAGTTCAAACGAAGCTGTATGCCGGACGGTGCAAAGGTTGGTACAGTAAATCTTTCTCCAAGAGGCGACTGGAGAATGCCAAGTGACGCAAGTGCTGCAATGTGGCTCAAAGAATGTGAGGAGGTGTGATAAAAATGCATCCATGTATTTTTATCACGGCAAAGCACTTTGTGCTTTCAATTTTGCCATCCTTGGCAAACAAGTAAGGAGAATTTAAATGCTCTCATACATTCACGCCTACCACGCAGGAAACCATGCCGACATTCTGAAGCACATTACAATTTCTCTTATAATGGAAGCCCTTTGCAAAAAGGAAAAGCCTTTCACTGTTTTTGATACTCATTCTGCCAGCGGTCTTTACGATTTGGCTGATTCAAGGCTTGAAAAAACCGGTGAAGCAGAAACAGGGATTTTTAAGTTAAAGGAAAAAATTGAAATGGTGGTTTCGACAGGCTCAACCGACGCAGGAACAGGCTCAGCCGACGCAAATACAGTTTCAAACGATGCAGAAAAGTGGAATCCAGCCAAAAACTATTTTTCCATTGTTTCGGAATATCTTCAGCACAATCAGTACCCTGGTTCACCTTTAATCGAAAATCATTTTTTGCGGGAAGGCGATGTTCAGATTCTTTCAGAGCTTCACCCAGCGGTTTTTGAAGAACTGGTGCAGAATACAAAGAAATGCAGAATTCAGCCCCAGCTTCACAAACGAAACGGTTACGAAATGCTTTCTGCCCTCACTCCTCCACAAATCAAACGGGGGCTGGCAGTAATCGACCCGAGTTTTGAAGATGCAGAAGACTTTGAAAAATGCGGAAAAATCATTTCTCAGGTTCACAAAAAGTGGCCGGTTGGAATAATTGCACTGTGGTACCCTCTCGTAAGTCACAGAACAATGGAAATTTCCCAGATGAAGGAAATGATTGCAAGTTCTGTTACCAGCGACGAACCAAAAATCCTAGATGTTCAGCTTCTCGTTAAAAAGCCAGAAGAAATGACTGGACTTGCTTCCCTCTACGGCAGCGGAATGTACATTCTGAACTTTCCATACCAGCTGGATACACAACTGGAATCAATTCTCCCTGAACTGAGCAAAATTCTGAGCCAGACAAATTCAGAATGGACTGTTGAAAGGATCTAAAAGACTTCCCCATTTTGACAAAATTAAAAAAATTGTCATTTTAATTGCAATGTGTTATAATTGATTCAGCTTTTAAGCATATTTTAAATTATTCAAGGAGATTCAAAATGGAATCTATTAAAAAGTATGTTGCTGAATTCATCGGCACATTCGTATTGGTTTTGTTCGCTTGTGGTGCTGCAGTTGTTTCTAGCTGTGCTGCTGGCAATGTTGGTCACCTTCTCACAGCTCTTGCATTCGGTCTCGTAATCGTTGCAATGGCTTACTCAGTTGGAAACGTTTCAGGCTGCCACATCAACCCAGCTGTTTCAATGGGTATGCTCGTAGCTGGAAAAATGTCAGTAAAAGACTTCATCGGCTATGTAATTTCTCAGTTCTTGGGTGCAATCGCTGGTGCTGCAGTTCTCGCAGTTTTCGTAGGCGTTGAATCTGGCTTGGGAACAAATAACGTCCACATGGGTGCTGGAGTTTCTTTCCTTGCTGAAGTTCTCCTCACATTCGTATTCGTTTTCGCAATTCTCGGCGTTACATCAAAAGAATCAAACGGTTCAGTTGCAGGCATCGTAATCGGTCTTACACTTGTTCTCGTTCACCTCTTTGGAATTCCACTCACAGGAAC
>JAGHUJ010000067.1 GCA_018064905.1 Candidatus Treponema equifaecale | reverse complement strand
GCTGTTCAAAGAACTTTCACCGTGCTGCGGTTCATCGCAGCGGGTGAGAAATAATCTACCACACACGCCCATTCTCGTCAACACCTGAAACATAAATTTTTCATTTTTTTTCACTTTTTTTTGGTTTTTTTCAAAAATTTCGCCTTTCCCTGAATTTTTCCCGCTTTTCTTCCGCTTTTCTTCGCCTTTTTCATTCTTTTTCAGGATTTCACACCATCTTTGCGGCTTTGCCGCCGGCTCCGGCGGTGCGGGGTCAGGTTCGCTTCGGGTGAGACCTGATGGATTCCAGACTGATCTGGAAGTTCCACAGCTGGGGAATGTGTGATTTTTCTTGGGAACAATGCGTTCGTGAAAAACATGGAGATTGCCGGGTCGAGCCCGGCAATGACAGTTAGACTGATTGCGACGTATGAGTGGACTGAACAGACGTCGTCTTCCGTCGGGGATGAGAAAGTCGTAGAGGAGAGTACGGCAGTGACTTTTTGGTGCGGAGTCTTATGCTTTTGGTGGACGGATGTTTTGGGTCGGGGGATTTTGTTGGGGCTGGTGGATGCGGCAGGGATTGTAGCGGCGCCTTTGGCGTTCCGGAGCTTGGCGGAGGAATGGAGGCGGAAGCCGAAACCGAGAAAAGCCCGGCCGGCGGCTTGCCGACGGGCCGCCTTTTTGGAAATGATAAAAAAGACCCTCTCCTGAAAAAAAATCGGAAAGGGTCTGGATGGACGGTGGTTCGAGGTTGAACTGCCGCCTGAATTTGTGGGTTATGCCAGAACTGTTACTTCTTTTTTGAGAAGAACTGTTATGAGGTCAACAAGCCACATGATACCAAAAATATTTACTGTGAAAATCTGGATGAGTCCCACGATGATTCCCACGATGCTTCCGCTTGTAAGGCGACGAAGGATTCCGTAGATGTCATAGATAATTACCAAAAGAATTTTTACGATCCAGTCCAATGATTTGAGTCCTGATTTTGCCATTTGTTTCCTCCAATTTTGCAACAAAATACTTTTCATATTTTAAACCATAAAAGCTGGAAGTCAAATTTATTTTCTATGTTATCTTCAGAGTTGTTTTTTCCACACGTTTTTTACGGTTTCTGGTCTCTGTAGGATTTCGCCGTTTTATATTGGTTTTGAATTGTGTTATACTTTCTCCATGGCTGATTTTATCAATAATGACACTCTTTTTATTCTGGATTCATACGGTTTGATTTACCGTGAATATTTTGCATTTATTTCCCGTCCGCTTATGACTTCTAAAGGTCAGAACGTTTCGGCGGTTTTCGGTTTTTTCAGAAACCTTCTGACTACGATCAAGACTTACAATCCTAAGTTTATGGTGGCGGCGATGGATTCCACTGTACCGACCTTCAGGCATGAAATGTACCCTGAGTACAAGGCGACCCGTGCCAAGACTCCTGAAGATTTGCATGAACAGATTCCATATATAGAAAATATTCTTGAAGTGCTGGGGATTCCGGTTATTCGGAAAGACGGTTTTGAGGCTGATGATGTTATTGCGACCCTTGCGAAAAAATGTGAATCGGAAGGCAGAAACTGCGTTATTTTGAGCGCGGACAAGGACTTGCAGCAGCTGACAAATTCCCATATCCACTGCATGAAACCTGATAAGGTCAAGGTTTGGAACGAATTGGACGAAGCTGGTGTTCTTGCTGACTGGGGCGTTGGTCCTGAGAAGCTTTTGGATTTGCTGAGTCTGATGGGGGATGCTGCGGATAATGTTCCTGGCGTTAAAGGTGTTGGTCAGAAAACTGCGGTGAAGCTGCTGGGTGAATACGGCACTCTTGAAGGTATTTATGAGCATGCTGATGAAATCAAGGGTGCTCTTGGTGAAAAAATTCGCGGCGACAGGGAAAATGCTTTCTTTTCTAAAAAATTGATTACGCTGGATTGTGATGTTCCGGGCTTGAAGGATGATGATATTTCAAAGTACTGCACGGAAAAGCTTAATTTTGCCGGGGCTGCTGCTGAAATTACCAGACTTGAGATTCGTGCGCTGGCAAGGGATTTAAAGGAACTGGCCGCTGCAAATGGTCAGAAAATTGTTCAAAATGATTCTGAGCTTGGGGAGCTGTTTGCTGGAACTCAAGGTGGGGAAAGCCTTCCCCTCGCTCCAGCTGAAGCTTCCGCTACCCCTTCTGCGGGCACATCCCGCAACGCCCTGTCCTATTCAGAAGATTTTGACGTTTCTCTGGCAAAAAAGAACGAAGGCTCTTATAAGGCTGTTACAGATGCAAAGGAACTGGCTGCTTTTGTGGAGGCTGCAGTCGCTTCAAAACTGGTGGCTTTTGATACGGAAACAGATTCCCTGAACACACGGGAGGCAAATCTTGTGGGCTTCAGTCTGGCTTTTGAAAAAGGCAAAGGAATTTACGTTCCGCTGATTGTTGCTGATCCGTTGCTGAACGGTCCTGTCATGTCAAAAAAGGATGCTCTGGATTGTCTTAGAGTTCTTTTTGCTTCTGATGCGACTGTTGTAATGCACAATGCAAAATTTGATATTCAGGTGCTGGAATCAAACGGACTTTTCAAAGTCGAAAATGGAAAACTGAGGATCGAAAATTGTGATTCTGGACTCTACCCTCTTCATCTGGTTGATACGATGGTTGCGGCATGGCTGCTGGAACCGGACAGAAACGGAAAAGCTGCCTACTCTCTGGAATATCTTGCTGAAACAAAACTGGGGCTTAAAGGTACGGAATATGATGAAATTGTTCCAAAAAACGGTACCTTTGCTGATGTTCCCATGGAAATTGCGGCAAATTACGGTGCGGAGGACTCGGACTTTACTCTGCAGCTGTGGCAGTATTTTGAACCAAAACTGAAAGAAGCAAAGCTTTGGGATTTGTTCACACAGATGGAAATGCCTGTGCTTCCGGTTCTGTCGCAGATGGAAATGACCGGGATTCATCTGGATTCCAATTATTTAAAAGATTATGCGGTGGAACTCTCCAGAGAAATTGAGAAGACTGAGCAGGAAATTTACGCTGCCGTAGGCCATGAATTCAATATTGCTTCACCAAAACAGCTTTCTGTGGTGCTTTTTGAAGAAAGAAAATTGCCGGCAGGGAAAAAGACAAAGACCGGCTATTCTACTGACACTTCGGTTCTGGAGGAGCTGGCTGCCATTGATCCTGTGCCTAAGATGATTCTGGAATACCGGGGGAAAGCTAAGCTTCTTTCAACTTATGTGGAAACTTTGCCTGAACAGGCTGATGGTGAAGGAAGAGTTCATACAAGCTTTATGCAGACTGGAACTGCCACAGGACGACTTTCATCAAAGGATCCGAATTTGCAGAACATTCCTGTCAGAAGTGAGGAAGGAAGAAGGATCAGAAGCGCATTTACTGCGGCTCCTGGAACTGTCCTGATTTCTGCGGACTACGCACAGATTGAGCTGGTGGTTCTGGCTCATCTTAGCGGCGACAAGAATCTGTGCGAGGCTTTCAACAACGGTACTGACGTTCACAAGTCAACTGCCAGCCTGATTTACGGAATTTCTATGGATCAGGTGACTGCGGAACAGAGACGAAACGCAAAGACTTTGAACTTTGGTCTCATGTACGGAATGGGAGCCTTTTCTCTGGCTAAGGATCTGGGAATAAACAGAACTCAGGCCAAGGAATTCATTGACAGCTATTTTATGGTTTATTCCGGTGTGAGAAATTTCTTTGATGAGAATGTTCGCCATGCTGAGGAAGATGGATACATTGAAACAATAATGGGAAGAAGACGGCATATTCTCGCCATAAACAGTAAAAACAAGATGGAAAAAGAAGGTGCCATCAGAATTGCAAAGAATTCTCCGATTCAGGGAAGTGCGGCTGATATTGTGAAGAAGGCGATGCTGGAAGTTTCGAAAGCTCTGGAGGAAAATCCAACCGGTGCAAAGCTGCTGCTTCAGGTTCACGACGAATTGATTTTTGAATGTCCTGACAATGAAGAAGCTATAACAAACACAATCGCTCTGATCAAGGACAAAATGGAGCACGCTGTTAAGCTGAATGTTCCTCTGAGGGTTTCTGTGGAACACGGAAAAGCATGGGGAGAGTTCCATTGATAAATAAAAACAACTTTCCACTTTCCACTCTCAAGTCGCAACTCTCAAATTCTGGGGGATTTCAGATTGTTTGTCTTTCCGGACAGATGGCAGCGGGAAAGAATTTTGTTGCTGCTTTGCTGGAGAAGGAGCTGGGGTTTGCTTCTATTGATTTGGATGTGGTGGTGCACAGGGCTATTGAAATTTGTACCCCGGAGATTTTTGGGGCTTTTGCTGAAGAAGCCAGTGAGGCTGGGATTGTGCTTTCCAATGCGGACGGTTCTTTGAACCGGCGGGCTTTGGGCAGTTTGATTTTTCCACGACCTGAACTTTTGGCCAGACAGGAAGGGATTGTTTATCCAAAAGTGATTGAAATTACGAAGCAATATATAGAAGAAAACAAGGCAAAAAACACTCCTGTTTTGATCAATGCTACGGTTTTATACAAAACTCCTGAGCTTTTGGAGCTTTGTGACAGGATTTTTTTTGTGAAAGCCTGCACCATAAAGAGGTTCTTCAGGGCCAGAAAACGGGATGGAATGGCCTTCGCTCAGATTTTGCAACGGTTCAGAAGCCAGAAAGGTTTGCTGAAGAAATACAGGGAAAGCGGAAAGGAAATTGTTATCATCAGAAACTGACGCATGAGGGATTGGAAGGGAGCGCTTGCGCTGTGCGCAGCACCGGAGGCGCTCTGACGCCGTAGCCCTGGAAAGCCCGGCCCCAAAGGGGACATGCCCTTATCATTTTTCTAAACTTTTTTGTTTCAAATCCGATATTGAACGTATGGGTATGGAAAACTTTTGACAAAATTACGGTTTTCCAAAAGAGGATTTAATCATGGAACAGAAAAGAACTTTGTGGATTGTTGCAGCAGCAGGAATTTTCCTTCTTGTTGTGGTTGGAGCAGCACTCATCATCTATTCACCTTCTTTACACAACACACCTGTTCAGCAGGCTTCTTATGATCCTGCAACTGGTTGGGTAAACTCCGGAGCTGCACCTGCAACTCCAGCACCTGATGCATTTGCAGAAAAATCTGAACCTGCTCGCTCACCATACGATCCATTGGCTCAGAATTCACAGCCAGCTGAAATTGCAAAACAGACTGCTTCTGAATTTGGAACTGGTGCTGAGGGAACAACAATTCAGGCACAGAACGTAACTGTTTACGCTCAGGAAACTACAACCTTTGACTTGAACGCTCTCAAAGCTTCTAATTATTCTTCTAACAATGTGGCTGCTCAGAATCAGGTTACTGAAAATCAGATTGCGGCTTCTAAACCTGCTGCTACCAGCTATTCAGAACCAGCTCCAAGCAAGGCTCAGGACAGCTACTATGCTCCGGCTCCTGTAAAAAAGGAAGCGCCAAAACCTGCTGCCACAACTGCTAAACCAGCTGCAACTAAAACAACAACTGCTGCTGCCAAACCAGCTTCGACTTCTACAAAAACAGCAACTGCTACAAAGGTTGCAACTGCTGCTAAAAAGACAAACGATCTTTTCTGGGTTCAGGTTGCAGCATACACAAGCAAGAAAAATGCTGATGATGCCCGCTCTGTACTTGAAGCTAACAAGATTCCTGTTGAGGTTTTCACTGACAGCAAGTATTTCCGTGTTCGTGTTGGTCCTTATCAGACTAAGAGTGAAGCAGCTTACTGGCAGAAAATGGTTTCTGAAATCGGCAAGTTCGCTGATACAAAGACCATGATCGTGAACTCAGCTGTTCAGAAATAATCTGTTCCATTTTTTTGCATATATTAGAAAATCCGTGGAATTTCTGGAGATTTTGGAGATTCTGCGGATTTTTTTTGTTTAAATTTTATAAAAATTTAAAATTTTTTGCTTTTTTCTGAAATTTATTGCCGAATTT
>JAGHUJ010000052.1 GCA_018064905.1 Candidatus Treponema equifaecale | reverse complement strand
CCAGAACAGCACGAACAAAACCTGCGCCGAATCCCTGAATTTTATGTGGGCCTGCAACACCTTTTGAAAGCACTGCAGAAGATTTTGGCGCAACTGCAACGATTTTCACATTTGGATTTTTTGATTTGAGATACTGTCCAACGCCTGTTACAGTTCCGCCGGTTCCAACTCCTGCTACAAAAATATCAACTTTTCCGTCTGTGTCTTCCCAGATTTCAGGTCCTGTTGTTTCAAGATGTGCCTTTGGATTTGCAGGATTTACGAACTGACCTGCAATAAAGCTGTTTGGTGTGCTTGCTTTGATTTCCTCAGCTTTTTCAATGGCACCCTTCATTCCTTTTGCACCCTCTGAAAGCACAAGTTCAGCACCATAAGCCTTCATAAGCTGACGGCGCTCAACTGACATTGTATCTGGCATTACGATTACAATTCTATATCCGCGAGCTGCTGCAACTGCCGCAAGTCCAATTCCTGTGTTTCCAGAAGTTGGTTCTATAATGGTAGAATCTTTTGTAAGAATTCCCTTTGCTTCTGCATCATCCAGCATTGCCTTTGCAACACGATCCTTTACGCTTCCTGCCGGATTTAAATATTCAAGCTTTGCGATTACTTTTGCCTCAAGTTGATTTTCTGCTTCAATGTGCGAAAGTTCAAGAAGTGGTGTGTGACCGATGAGCTGGTCTGCCGCTGTGTAAATATTTGCCATAGTTTTCTCCATATTTTTATTATTACCTAGAAATTTAGTAGGTTTTGCTTTGTAAGTCCATAGTATTTACTTTTACCCACTTAGTCAATAGGTGAAACACTCATTTTCTGCAAATTAATTTTTCAGGATGCCCAAAATTCTTGTTTGCGAATTTGCGCACATTGGTTGTATAATAATTGGAATCGCTAAAATTGCAATTTTTAGAGACTTCCTAATTAGATAATTAAAAAACAGGAGAATTTTTATATGAAACTCAATTTTTTCAAAAAAGCAAAAGCCTCTCAGGCAGATACACAACAAGCAGAAACACCATTTGCTGAAAAAAAGATTCAGAAGAAATCCTCCGTTCAAAAATTCGTAATCACTGTTCTGGCTGCTTTGATCCTTGCCTACGCCGGAATTACAATTTTCACAGTTTCCAGCCGCCTGGATTCAGGTCTTCTTGATTACTTTAAAACTGACACAATGAAAAAGTCAGAAATCATAATGAACGAAATCAAGCACGAGCTTTCAACAGTTGAAGAAATTGCTAATCAAACCCGCGCCATCTGTGAATATATTCTAAAAGACGAATCTCTTACAAAAGAGCTTGCTGATGAGCTTTGCCGTGATGCAACTGAAGCTTTGGATGCAGATAAAGCCATAATTTGTGGTGCTGATGGTGTTCAGCTTTCTGGAGAAAAATACGGCATTATAAGAAATCCTGACATTATTGCTGATGCCCTCAAGGGTATTCCAAGCGTTGCTCTTGAAAAAATCAACTCTCACCTTTATGGAACTGCTACTGTTCCTCTTTTTAAAGGCGGTAGGGTTGTTGGTGCCCTGGCTGTTATTGAAATCATTACTTCTGATGATTTTGTTCAGCGGGTTCACAAGTATTCTGATTGTGACGTTACAATTTTTGATGGTGAAATTCGAATCATTACAACCCTTGAAGGAATGCAGGGAACTCAGATTGCTGATGCAACTCCAATCAGAATGGCTGAACAGGGTGAAAAATTCTGCGCTGTTACAACAATCAACGGACATCCACTGGTTTCAACTTACTTCCCTATTACAAATGGAAAGGGAGAATTCCTTACAACCATCTATCTTGGAAAAGCTCTTACAGTTTCACAGACAGTAAAAGCTGCAATATTCAAACCGCTTCTGATTACAATCGTTCTTGCAACAATTTTGATTCTTGCTCTGGTTGTTTACGTTCTCACAAAGAAAATCATGGTTCCGCTTAAAAAGGTTCAGGGCGCAATCAAGAATCTTACCAGCGGCGATGCTGATTTGACATACAGACTTCCAGTAAACGGAACTGATGAATTTGCCACACTTTCTGAAGATACAAATGCCTTCCTGGACTTGCTTACAGAAATCGTTCTCAAAATCAAGGCTGCAGCAAAACAGGTTCTTGGCGGAAGTGAACAGATCAATCTTTCGAGCCAGGCAATTTCTTCAGGTGCCAGTGAACAGGCTGCCTCAACAGAAGAAATGAGCGCAACTTTGGAAGAAATCGCTTCAAACATTGGTCAGACTGCAACAAATGCAAGAAAAACTGGTGAAATTGCAGAGATTACTTCTGCAGAAAGTGAAGAAACAGCAAAAGCAGTAAATGAAGCCGCTGATGCAGTAAAAGAAATCAACGAAAGAATTCAGGAAGTTCAGGCAATCGCAAAACAGACTAATATGCTTGCTCTTAATGCTGCTATTGAAGCTGCCCGTGCTGGTGAAGCTGGAAAGGGATTTACAGTCGTTGCCAGTGAAGTTCGTAAGCTTGCAGAACGAACCCAGGAAGCCGCAACACAGATTGTTGAGCTTTCTGAACAGGCTCTCCTTAAATCTGAAGATGCAGGAAAGAAAATCAACCACGTTCTTCCAGAAATCGAAAAGACAACAACTCTTATTGATGAAATTTCAGTTGCTTGTAAGGAACAGGACACAGGTGCAAGTCAGGTTACTTCTGCAGTTGTTCAGCTGGATTCAATCACACAGCAGAATGCAAGTGCTTCCGAAGAGCTTGCCGCAATGGCAGAAGAGCTCAGTGCAAATGCAAAGGAACTGGTAAAAGTAATTCAGATTTTCAAAACTGAATAGACAGAAACTTAAATATATGAATGGTCATCGGTACAGCTGGTGACCTTTTTTTTTGTAAAAAAGCCGGCCCACTTTGAAAAAGCGGACCGGCAAAAATTGGAGGTTACACACCTAAAAGGAGCCTTGTTTATTTTGCATCTATGTTGTTTGCTGTGTTAATTTCCTTAACCTTTGCAAATACAGCAGCTGCATTTAAAGTTTTTGTTTCAGACTTAAAGGTTGAAACAAGCACCCAGGAACCATTGTTAATATCAGAAAGTTTCTTCTGCTTTGGTTCCACAGGCTTTTTTTCGTCTCTTTTACCTCGTGGAAGACGGTTGAATTCCTGATCAGTTGTTTCCACGAAAATTTTAGTAAATGGACTTACACTTACTTCAACATCCTTTCCGTCTGCATTCTGAAGAACAAGTTTTCCGTTTTTTACATCAACTTTCTTCACTTTTCCAATAACCACATTCTGCTCTGCCATCATTGGACCGCAATTAAAACCGCCCTTCATGCCACGGAAATTTTTGTGCATTTTTGCAGTTTTTTCGATTTTTTCAGAATCAGGCTTACGGTTTTCCATTTTTCCTGCCTGAGCCGAAGCTGACCCCAAAATCATTCCAGAAAGCAGAAGCACTGCCAAAGTTGTCTTGTAAAGTTTTTTCATAATGTTACCTCTCTTAGCATTTACTAATACAACTCCATAACCCCAAAAAGGTTTCAGAAAATTCTTATAATTTTTTGTTTTATCTGCTATCTTTACAAATATGGAAAATCAATTCACAAGAACAGAACTTTTGCTGGGTTCACAGGCAATGGAAAAGCTTCGCAACAGCCGCGTCATTATTTTTGGTGTTGGCGGAGTTGGAGGATATGTTGCAGAAGCTCTGGCTCGCAGTGGAATTGAGAACATAGATTTGGTTGACAACGACACTGTAAGCATAACGAATATCAACCGGCAGATAATCGCATTGACTTCAACAACTGGAAGACCAAAGGTTGAAGTAATGAAGGAAAGAATTCTGGATATAAACCCTGATGCAAAGGTGAATGCGTTCCAGTGCTTCTATCTTCCAGAAAACAAAGATCAGTTTGATTTTTCAAAATATGATTATGTTGTGGACGCAGTGGATACAGTTACGGCAAAGGTTCAGCTCATTGTTCAGGCAAAAGCCAGCGGAACCAGAATTATTTCCAGCATGGGAGCTGGCAACAAGCTGAATCCTACAATGTTTGAAGTGGCTGATATTTCCAAAACCAGCGTATGTCCCCTTGCCAGAGTAATGCGAAATGAATGCAAAAAACGGGGCATTAAAAACGTAAAGGTTGTGTATTCAAAAGAAAAAGCCCTGGAACCAAAGGAAAAGCTGGTTCAGGAAAACGGGAAAGTTACTCCCGGAAGCACAGCTTTTGTCCCTTCAGTAGCAGGGCTGATTATTGCCAGTGAAGTCGTTAAGGACTTGGTGGCAGAATAAATTTAATTCTTTATTTCTTTTGCCTTTTCTGTGATCAGCTGCATCATTCTGGCTTTGTCTTCTTTGTTTGCCTCAATAATGCGAACAAAAACAGAGCCAGCGATTACGCCTTCAACATGTGGTGCGATTGCGTCAGCCTGCTCCTTGCCGTTGATTCCGAAACCACCCCAAATCTGAGCTATGTTTCCATCTTTGTTTGGCTTCTTAAGGCGGTCAAGGAAGGCCAGAGTCTGATCGTCTACCTTTGTTGCAACACCTGTGATTCCGGCTCTAAGTGCTGCATAAATTGTTGTAAAGCCTTTGTCCAGAAGCTTTTTCATGCGCTCGACTGTCATGCTTGGAGCTGCAACCGGAACATTCTCCATTCCGTATTTTTTGCAGGCTTCTGTAAGACCTTCGTCGCAGTCAAATGGAAGATCAGGAATAATCATCATTGAAACACCTGCTTCACTTGCCTTTTTACAGAATGCATCAACGCCCGGTGTGTAAATCAAAGAACCGTAAGACATGATGGCAATTTTTACCTGTGGAAATGCCTTGTGAACCTTTGCGATAAAATCCAGTCCGTCCTTTGTTGTGGCTCCACGTTCAAGAACAGTTGAGCAGGCGTTCTGAATTGCAGGACCGTCAGCACTTGGATCACTGAATGGAAGCTGAACTTCAAGAATATCAGCTCCGCCTTCAACAAGGGCCTGGGCTACAGCAAATGAAAGCTCAGGAGTAGGATAATTAGCAACAAGATGTGACATCAATTTTTTCATATTAAAAACCTCAAATAATCTTATTTACAATTATCCTGAAAAAGCGGGCCCCAGCGACGGAAAATAAGCCAAGGTATCCCCCGGCTTTCACTACGCAGGCGCTTCGCTGTGCTTCGTTGCCGGTTCCCCCTTAACTTTTTTTCCTGCGTCCCACTTTTTCAGGACACATTTACTTACATGATCTGTGTTTCATACCATTAAAAATTCAACAGATATTAGTATTTCTCATGTACGTTTTTATTTGATTCAAGACGCTCCAGTTCCAGGCGCAGGAAGTCTTTCCATGATTCTGGGCGGAATACCGGGCTTGTGATGAACACGTCTTTGTCTCCGCGACCACTCATATTGATGATGATTGCCTTGTCCTTTGGAACTTTTGGCGCCAGCTTCATTGCGTAGGCTGCTGCGTGGGCGCTTTCAAGGGCCATGAGAACACCTTCATTCTTTGCAAAGAAGCTTACAGCGTTCAATGCTTCATCATCACGAATTGCATCAAAAGTGATACGGCCTGTTTTTCCAAGCATTGCCAGTTGTGGAGAAATGCCAAGATAATCCAGACCTGCAGAAATTGAACTTGTTTCCTGAGCCTGTCCGTCATCATCTACAAGGAATCGACTCTTATAACCCTGAAGGATGCCGTCTTTTGCAGCATTTCCAACCATTCGGCTTGCGTTGTTTCCAAGTTCCGGGCCTGTACCGCCGGCTTCAGCACCGTAAAGTTTGATTTCTGTATCGTCAAAGAATGGAGCAAAGAATCCAGAAGCATTTGAACCGCCGCCAACACAGGCAACAAGTGAGTCAATCTTGATTCCGCGCTCTGCAGCCTGCTGCTTAACTTCCTGTCCAATAATTGACTGGAAAGTGCGGACAATATCAGGGAAAGGTGCAGGACCAAGAGCCGAACCAAGACAGTAATGGGTTGTCTCAAAGTTTGTGGCCCAGTCACGCATAGCTTCGTTTACTGCATCTTTAAGAGTGCGGCTGCCGTTTTTAACTGCCACAACCTTGGCACCATAAAGTTCCATTGAAGCAACATTTGGTTGCTGACGGCGAACATCAACTTCACCCTGATAAACAACACATTCCATTCCAAGCTTTGCACAGGCAGCAGCAGTAGCAACACCATGCTGACCGGCACCAGTTTCGGCAATAATGCGTGTTTTTCCCATTTTTTTAGCCAGCAAAACCTGACCAATGGCGTTGTTGATTTTGTGAGCGCCAGTATTTGCCAGACCTTCCAGCTTAATGTAAATCTGACCGCCGCCCAAAAGTTCAGTTGCCTTGCGTGCAAACATCAGCGGTGTTTCGCGACCAATATAATCTCTCTGAAGTTCCTTAAGTTCTGCCAGGAATTCTGGATCCTTCATGTATTTCTCAAAAGCGACAGCCAGCTCATCTACAGCCGTACGCAAAATTTCAGGAACATAGCTTCCGCCATAATCACCAAAAAAACCATTTTCAGAAGTAATGTACATAAGTTTCTCCCTATGTTTCTATGTATAGTAACATTGTAATAGTTCTTTGCCTTCCGGTCAAGTCTATTCAGAAATTTGTATTGTTAGAATGAAAGTGTCGAAAACCATATTAAGCTTTCAGTTCTGCCTATTTTATTAGGCTTCTACAACTTAATTTTAAAATCAATCGAAAATTTATAATCATTTTCAACACCGCAGGAGTACATGTACTGAAACATTGTGATGAGAGTGTCTACCCACATGTGAACTGCTGTTGAAGCTCTTAAACCACATTTGTCATAAACTGCCTGAAGAATTAAACCCATGAGTGCCCTTGAAGCAAATCCGCTCACAACTTCTCCGGCATTTTCATTTTCATAAAAAATATCCTGAGGAACATGGGCACCAGCAAAACACACACAATCCATAATTTTTGCAGGAAGCAGCCCAAAAGACACCTGCATTTCTTCATAACCTGTTCCACGGAAAAAAGATTCTTCTCCAACGCCGGTAATTGTAAAATCAACAAGAGAATAAGCCAAAAGTCCAAAAAATCCAGCCAGAGCATTCACCTTTCTGTCACCAAAATAGCCGTGACCAGAGTTAAAAATTGAATTTTCGAACCCATTCATTGAATTTGAAAGCAAAAGCACCGCCGCATAGCCCAGAATCGGTGCACAAACATATGCTTCCTTAAGAACTCCAGGATTAAACGGAGAGAGCATAAGTTCAGAAAAACTATAATTTTCCTTGTTCTGATAAAGCTCTGAAGGTCCCATTTTTCTGGCTACAGCATATCCGTGGTAAGCCGTGTACATATTCATGTCCATTCCAAAATGACCAATGGACGAAAGATTTTTCCTGCCAAATGAATATTCGCCAAAATCATTGACCCATATATTTGAGCTCAACATCATTCCACTTCCGGCAGCAGTCATTGGAATTGAATAGAAAGGGTCGATTATGCAGGAAGGAATGTTTGCCACAGTTGAAAAAGCGGTCATTGAATAGCCCCGCAAATTTTCAGGAAATAAAAAACGGGTCCCGATTCCTGCCAGAGTAATTCCATAAGGAACAAAAGCCGTGGCAGCAACCTGAGCATGTGACAAAGATTTCTGATTTAAATTTTCTTCTGAAAAAGAAATTGCATTCAAAACGGTAAAAAAAGCAAAGGCAAGAAAAACACGTTTAGACATGGAGAAAAATATACCACCAGGGCGAACATGTTTCAACATAAAAAAGCAGCCCCATTCAGAGCTGCCTTCAATCTGCTACACTTCTTCAAAAAATTTCTTCAATTTTTCTGGATTCTTTACGCCTAAATTTCCTTCGTCTTCAACTCCGCTTGAAACATCTACCAGTTCTGGCTTAAAGTCTGAAATCAGCTGGGCCACATTTTCTGGAGTTACGCCGCCTGCAAGCCACAGGTGATCCAGCGTTCCATATTTGTGCTCCCGGCAGTCCTGAAGAAATCTTGGCTCGCCTTTTGCAATCAATGCATCGGTTCTTGAACTTTCGATTTCTGTTTTTGAAGTCACTGCAAAATAGTGTGGAACTTCTTTCAGGTATTCTGGCATTGCTTCGTATTCAATTCCGTGGAGCTGAACAAAATCCAGCACGCCCTGTTTTACCAGTTCAGCCGCAGCCTTTGCTTCTTCTGTTTCAGGTCTTGTTACAACCGCAACCTTGTAAGCCTTTACAGTTTTCAGACAATCCTTAAGCGCGTCGAATTTTTCTCCGTACACGTTGCGACCAAATTCTGTGGCAAAAATGAAGCCCACAAAATCTGCACCCAATGAATCTGCCAGAAGAACATCTTCTTTGCGTGTAAGGCCGCAGATTTTTACCATAGGTTTAGCAGACTGAACCACGTCAAAACCGTTGTCTTTATGAACGGTGGTTGAGCTTGTCGAAACCATCTTTTTTTCTGCTGATTCAACAGAATCATGTGCATGTCTGTTGATTTTAACTGCCAGGTCAATCAGTTTTCTTCCGCAGGCATTTTCATCTGTCTGCTTGAAGGCCTTTACAAATTCTCCGGCTTTTTCAGGATTTCGTGCGGCAAATTCACCAAGAAGAATTCCCGTAAAGCCCATTGAACCGATTTTTGCTGCTGCGTCCGGTGTTGTGATTCCACTTTCAAAAATAACTTTGCCGCCCAGTTTTTCTTTGAGCATTGCCGGAACCAGAAGATCGATTGTAAAGTCTTTAAGGTTTCTTGAATTAACACCACAAACGATTGTATCTGCATATTGTTTTTTTACTTCAAGAACCTTATCTGCATCTTCCAGTGTGCGGACTTCCACCAGAGCGCGGATTCCAAGATCCCTGCACTTTTTTGTCATGGAAAGCATTTTTTCCAGAGTCAGCATTCCAGAAATCAGAAGAACAGCATCTGCACCACAACGGTAAGCAATGTCGATTTCTTCTTCATCAATAAGAAAATCCTTTCGCAAAACTGCCACATCTGGAACTGCATTGCAAACGTTCATCAAATCCTGCAGGCTGCCCTTAAAATAATTTTCTTCAGTAAGACAGCTGATAGCACTGGCACCATTGGCACGATATTTTCTGGCTGTTTCAGCGGAATCCAAACCTGGAGCAATATCACCCTTACTTGGGCTGGCCCGCTTTACTTCAAGAATCACGCCTTTTTCGGCCATGAAGGGATTTACTGGACGAGTTCGTTTTTCAGGTATTTCAAACCCAAAAGAATATCCTCTCTCAGCAATGTCCTTTTTGCGTCTTTCAACTATTTCAGCGATTACATTTTTCATTTTTGACATTTCCATGTCAGGGGATAAGGAGGGAAGCAACCTTTCACAGCATAGCTGTTCAAGAGACTCGCTAAAAACGCATCTCATGCGTTTTTCACTCTCCTGGCACTCCCTACCTACTCGGAAGCGAGGGTTTCTTCCCTCCTTAAACCTCCCAACTTCCCGGCACCGCTTAAGGGCTCCGCCCTTAAGAATCCCAGATTTTTCCCACTGACAACTTTTAGTTTTTACCTTTTCGATTTCTCGGGTTAGGGATTGTAGTGGCGCCGCAGGCGTTCTAAAATCACGGCGGTGGTTGAGCCTGTCGAAACCTCCATAGTGATTTTAGAATGGAGCCGAAAGGCGGAACCACGAAAAGCCCGACGGCGGCTTGCCGCCGGAACCTCCAAACTCCTAATTCCTCATTCCTACTTCCTAATTTTCTACAAACTCTTACTTACGGCTTGAATTTCTTCCAGTTTTGCCATGGCTTTTCCAGTGTCCAATGCGTTCAGAGCCATGTCGTAGCCTTCCTTGAGGTTTTTTGCGCGGCCTGTAATGTAAAGAATTGCAGCTGTGTTCAAGCCTACTGCATAACGGATTGTCTTTTTGCCTGCACCTTTGAGAATTTCAAGACCAAGTGCTGCATTTGCTGCTCCGTCTCCACCCATCAGTTCTTCTTCATCTGCATCTGTAATTCCAAACTTGGCTGGATCGATTGTAAACTGACTTTCATTACCTTTTTCATCAATCAGATATGCGTGTGTCAGAGCGCATGGTGAAATTTCATCGTAACCGTCATCAGAGTACACAACAATTACGCGTTTTGCTCCCAGCGATTTTGCTGAGCGGGCGTAATCCTGAAGAAGATCCTTTGAATATACACCAAGAACCTCATATTCAGCTCCGGCCGGATTCAAAAGTGGTCCAAGCACGTTCATGACAGTTTTTACACCCAGAGCCTTTCTTACAGGACCGGCAAAACGCATTGCGGCATGATAAACTGGTGCCATCAGGAAGCCGAAATTTGTTTTTTCAACAAGCTGGGCTGTTTTTTCTGGGGCTGCCATGATGTTGATTCCGAGATTTTCATAGAAATCTGCAGAACCTGATTTTGATGAAACTGCTCTGTTTCCGTGTTTTGCCATTGGCTGACCACAGCTGGCTGCTACAATTGCCGAAAGTGAAGAAATGTTGAATGAACCCTTTCCGTCGCCACCAGTTCCTACGATTTCAGCAAGTCCTTTCTTTTCGCATGGGAATGGTGTTTTTTTGAGAAGCAGAGTGCGGGCACAACCAATCATTTCGCTGGCTGAAATTCCCTTTGAAGCCATGGCAATCAAAATACCTGCCATTACGGCTGGTTCCATGTTTCCGTCTGTTACATATTCCATGAACATTGCGGCCTGTTCTTCTGTAAGATCTTTTTTTGCAATGAGCTGGTTCAAATATGCCGGTACATCAAGATTTTCGCGGCGGTATTTAATGAAAGCCTGGAAAAGTTCACGGCATTTGTCCGAAGCAATGCTTTCTGGGTGGAACTGTACGCCTTCAATTGGAAGAGTCTTGTGACGGATACCCATAATGTCACCGTCTTCTGCACGGGCTGTAATTTCAAATTCATCGCTTAATGTTGATTCATCGATTACAAGTGAGTGATATCGTGTGAACTTGCATGATTTTCCGATTGTGCGGAAAAGTCCTTTGCCATCCAATTTAATGTCCTGAACGATTCCGTGGCAAACATTTTTTGCGTGTACGATTTTTGCACCAAATGCCTGACCGATTGACTGATGACCAAGACAGATTCCCAGAATAGGGATTTTTCCTGCAAAATATTTGATTGCTTCAACGCTTACGCCAGCCTGACTTGGATTTCCCGGTCCTGGTGAAACTACCAGATATGCTGGATTCATTGCAGCAAGCTGTTCGATTGTGCATTCGTCGTTGCGGACAACTTTTACTTCTTCGTTTGTATACATCTGAAGACTCTGAACAACGTTAAAAGTGAACGAGTCGTAATTGTCGATAACTAAAATCATATTTTCTCCACGGTGGTTGAGCCAGTCGAAACCACCTTTTTCTTATTTTGTCAAAGTGTCAATCAACGCGCCCAGTTTTTCCTGAGTTTCAGTGAATTCTCTTTCTGGGTTTGAGTCGTTTACAATTCCGCCGCCGGCCTGAAGGTTCCAGATTCCGTCTTTCAGGAGAGCTGAACGGATTGTGATACAGAAATCAAGGTCGCCGTTGTTCTGGATGTAACCTACTGCACCTGCGTAGAATCTTCGCTTCGTTTTTTCAAGGCGGCTCAAAATCTGCATTGCGCTGATTTTTGGAGCACCAGAAACTGTTCCGGCCGGGAAAGAAGCGCGAAGTACCTGAATTGGTTTTACTCCTTCACGAACGATTCCTTCTGTATTTGAAACAATGTGGATTACGTGGCTGAATTTTTCACATTCCATGTACTGAGGAACTGTAACTGTTCCCTGCTTGCAAACGCGTCCCAAATCGTTTCTAGCCAGATCAACAAGCATAAGATGTTCAGCCTGCTCTTTTGGATTTGAAAGCAATTCCTTTGAAAGTGCTTCGTCTTCTGCATCGTTTTTGCCGCGGTGACAGGTTCCGGCAATCGGATGAATGCTTGCTTTTCCGTCGCGAACTCGTACCAGGCTTTCCGGACTCGCACCTGTAAGCTGGAAAGTGCCGAAATCAAGGTAGAACATGTATGGACTTGGATTTACATGGCGAAGTTTTCCATAAACCTGCATTGCAGTTGCCTTACATTCAAACTGAACGCGACGGCTTGGAACTGCCTGAATGATGTCGCCGTCAACAATGTGTTTTTTAAGTTCAACAACCTTCTGTGTATATTCAGCCTTTGATTTTTCAATGTCAGTAATCATTTTGTATTCAAAAGTCTGATTTTCTTCTGCAACATAAGAAAAGTCCATGTCGTTAAGGCGTTTAACCAGCTTGTCTACTGCTGCGTTAATGTCAATTTTGTGCTCGTTGTAGTTAAAACCGAAAATGTGCATTGTTTCAGTAAAGTGGTCAAAAACAATGTAAATGTGGCCTGCAATAAAAAGAGATTCTGGAACTCCCAGTTCGTCTTCCTGTTCAAAAAAGCGGATATTGTCGCAGCGGCGGGCAAATTCATAGCTCAAATAACCCATTCCCGAAGCTGGAACCGGAATTTCGTTTGTTTTTTCAAAGCCTTCATTCTGTTTTGCAACATACAAAAGGGCATCCAGAATGTCAGCAGGTTTTTCGTGACCCAAAGCATCCAGACTTGGTTCAGTTGCCTTAAATGGAACACGATTTCCTTCTATAATAAAGGCAACTCCATCGTCATCCTGAACAATTTTAAAAGCCTCTTCGGTCATCAAAATTGAATATCGTTCACGACCCTTTGCAAAGCTTGCAGATTCAAGAATAGCCACTGCTCCAATTTTTCTTGCCAGTGAATAAGGTGTGTATCTTTCGCTGGAAATGCACTTATATATTCCGTCCATAGTTACCTCATTGTTTCTATTTATAGTAACAATGTTACTGTAGATAGAAACACCTGTCAAGAGGATTTTTACTGTTCGACTTTTTCAGCTTCTATGAAGAAATATTGAATTCCGTCTTGGAGTTCAGTAAGTTTGAATGTTCCTGTGACCGTAAGTTCTGTGCCGGGCTGCGGCTCTTGATTTTCGAAATTGTACTGAAACTCAATTCCCGTCTTGCAGCATGCCAATGCATCAGAAATAATGATTGCATAAGCTTTTTTGCCATTGTCTGCAGCTGGATAAATTTCAAAAGCTCCGGACATTTTTATTCTTTTTTCTGCATATGATTCTGAAGCAATCATCATGTCAAAAACCTGGGCATATACCATGTTTGCATTCATTTTTGAAAGGTCAATATCTGGAATTTCAGTGGCATTTTCCGGAATCACAAAGTTTGTTTCAGGAGCAGGTGCTTTTTTTGAACATGAAGCAAAAATCAGAGCAAACACGAGAAGGATTGCAGCGGCACAAAGTGTTGTTTGCGACGGTTGAGTCTTACGAGCATAACAACGATAATACTCGCAGGAAATCCGTCTGCAGTCTACTGCCGGCTCGTCCGATTTTTTCTCTCTCAATTTTGAATCACTCATCTTATTTAATTTTTCCTACAATATAAAAGCCAAGGAAAACCAGAAGATCCGCAGCTACAATTGTTGAACCAACTGGAGTTCCTGCCAGAATTGAAATCACAAGACCGACCAGTGAACAAACAACGCTGATGCAGGCAGAGCAAATTGTTACCGACTTAAAGCTTTTGAACACTCGCATTGCTGAAAGTGCCGGAAAAATAACCAGCGCGCTGATCAGAAGTGAGCCAACAAGATTCATAGCCAGCACAATGATTACCGCAATGATGATTGCAATTACAAGATTGTAAATTGAAGCGTGAGTTCCAACAGCCTGAGCAAAATTTTCGTCAAAAGTCACCGCAAAGATCTTATTATAGAATATGAAGAAGCAGGAAATTACGGCAACAGAAAGCACAACACAAAGCCAAACTTCAGCCTTTGTAAGAGTGAGGATTGAAGTTGAACCAAACAAGGTTGAGCACACGTCGCCTGCAAGGTTCGAAGAAGACTTGAACAGGTTCATTATGAGATAGCCCAAAGCAAGAGCAGAAACACTTATCATAGCCACAGCCGCATCACCCTGAATCTTTGTGTTTTTCCCGGTGCGTAAAAGCAGAATCGCAGAAATTACAGTAAACGGAAGCACAAGATACATGTTGTTGGAAAGGTTCAGAACAGCAGCAATTGACATAGCACCAAAAGCAACATGACTAAGACCGTCGCCAATAAAGCTGAATCTTTTTAGAACCAGCGTTACCCCCAGCAAAGACGAGCAGAGGGCAATCAAAATACCGACAATAAATGCGTACTGAACAAAAGTGAAATGTAAATACTGAATCAATGTTTCCATTAGATAAGCTTCCTGTTGAAAATTCGTTTAATCTGGCCACTGCAGTCTGGACAAGTGGATTTGTGAATGAATTCAGCCTTTGTGCCGTAGAAAATTTCTTCCCCAATGTGAAGGACGTGGGTTGCATATTTCAGCGCCGCCTCAACATCGTGGCTGATCATAATGATTGTAATCCCGTCATTGTGAAGCTGCTCAATCAAAGCATACATTTCCTGCTGAGCCCCCGGATCCAGTGCACTTACAGGTTCATCCAGAAGAAGCATTTTCTGAGTGGCGCACAAGGCTCTTGCAAGAAGAACCCTCTGTTGCTGTCCACCACTGAGTTCCCTGTAGCATTTTTTTGAAAGGTGGCTGATTCCCATCTTTTCAATGTTCTGCTGCGCCAAAAACTTTTCCTCTTTATTGTAAAAAGGTCGTTTTCCGCATCGGCTCTGACAACCACTCAGAACAATTTCCTGTACGCTTGCCGGAAAATCCTTCTGAACATAGGTCTGTTGTGGCAAATATCCGATTTCATCAGCCAAAAGTCCGTCTCCAGTGGTGATTTTTCCGTCGATTGGTTTTAAAAGGCGCAGAATTGTCTTCATCAAAGTAGATTTTCCAGAGCCGTTCTCACCAACAATGCAAAGATAATCCCCGGTGTTCACCTGAAAGTTCAGATTTTTCAGAATTATCTTTGAGTCATATCCAATTGTAAGATTTTCACAAGCAAGCTGTGCCATTTATTTTAATTCCTCAAAATTTTTCTTCATTATTTCAATGTAACTTATTCCGTTCTGAGCCTGAGCCATTGTCACATTCTGCATTGAATTCAAGACAATGATTTTGCATTCATTTTCCGTCAGGCCTGCATTTTTTATTACGGTTCTTGCAATTTTTTTGTCAGAACTTTCTGTTACATAAACCCGGTTCAATCCCAGTTCCTGAACTTTTCCAGAAAGAAATGCAATTGTTTCAAAGCTGGCTTCAGTTTCTGCTGAACACCCTGCAAAAGCCGCAAAATATTTTATTCCCAATTCATCAACCATGTATCTGAATGGAAACCTGTCACAAATAATGATTGCATTTTGGTTTTCTGAAATGTTTTCTGCCGAAAATAAACTTTTCCAAACGCCGTCAATTTGTGCCGTGTAGTCAGAAAGATTTTTTTCAAAAATCGATTTTTCATTTTCATCCAATGTTGCCAGAACTTCTGCAATTTTTTCACAGCAAATCTTGGCATTCACAAGACTAAGCCACACATGCTCGTCATATTCAATTTCATCATCTTCAGTGATTGAGCCTGTTTCCTCGGTGGTTGAGTCTGTGGTCACCACCATTCCTTCAACGATTTCTTCTTCCTTAACAGAATCAGAAAGAACTTCCATCAGTTTTATAACCTTCTGATTTTTATTCACGGGATTTTTCAACACGTCATCAACCCATGAATCGCTTTCACCGCCAACATAAATCAAGACATCGCAGGAAGAAATTTTTATGATATCCCCGGCACTTGGCTGAAACGAATGCAAATCAACGCCATTTTTTACAAGCAGCTCCAGATTAATTTTTTCTGAACCTGCCGAAATGTTTTTGGTCCAGTCGTAAAAAGGAAAAATTGTGGCAACAACATTGATTTTTGATTTTGATGAAGCTGAATTTTCGCCAGATTTTTTGCAGCCGATAAAATTCAAAGCCATTACAGATAAAAATATAGAAAAAAATTTGATTTTTATTGATTTCATTTTGCACCTACACATTTTTTGCAAACACCATAAAGAGTTGTTTCGCCTACACTGATTTCAAAGCCAGAATTTTCTTCCATTGTATGAACAAGTTTTCTTGCAGCATCGTCTTCCATGTGAAAAATCATTCCGCATTTTGTACAAGAAAGGTGAATGTGATTTTTGCATTCAGAAATATCCACAAACTGGTAGAATGCTTCCCTGGAACCGTTTTTTGAGACTTTTTTGATTTTGTTTTCAGATTCAAGATCAGCCAGATTGCGATAAACTGCACTTTTACTGATTTGTGATTCAGCCAGTGCTGCTACAATTTCCTTTGCTGAGAATGTTTTGTCGGGATTTGTGCTTAAAAAGCTGAGCAGGACAGATCTTTGTTCTGTGTTGTAAGTCATTTACGCCTCAATTTGCGAATCAGTCGCAAATTGATTAAAGCACATTGGAGAAGTTTATGCAATTACCTTTTTACAGTCATTTCGAGCGTTACCTTTTTACAGTCATTTCGAGCGTAGTCGAGAAATCTATTTTAAATTAAGCAAGATTTCTCCATGCGCTTCGCTTAGTCGAAATGACTCTAGGATATGCTTTGCGCCGTATGTAGCTTGTAATACTCCCCTTTCCGAGCCAGAAGCTCTTCATGGGTGCCGGTTTCTACTATTTTGTTGTTTTCGACTACGGCGATTATGTCTGCATTTCTGATTGTGCTGAGTCTGTGGGCTATTACAAAGGTTGTTCGGCCTTTACTCAGTTCATCAAAGGCATCTTGAATTTTTATTTCTGTAACTGTGTCCAATGCCGAAGTTGCTTCATCCAGAACCAGAATCGGCGGATTTTTCAGGAAAACTCTGGCAATGCTGACTCTTTGCTTCTGTCCGCCGCTCAGCTTGATTCCCCTTTCACCAACAACCGTATCAAAACCATTTGGCATCTTCATGATGTCGTCGTAAATTTCTGCCCGTTTAGCGGCTGTTTCGATTTCTTCATCTGTGGCACCTGGTTTTCCGTAAGCAATATTCTCACGAACAGTACCGGCAAAGAGGAAAACATCCTGCTGAACAAATCCAATCTGTCTGCGCAAAGATTCAATGGTCAGATCCTTGATATCAGTGCCATCCAGAGTAATTTTTCCTTCCGTATAATCATAAAATCTTGGCAGAAGATGGCAAACAGTTGTCTTTCCACCGCCACTTGGACCAACCAGGGCAACGGTTTTACCTGCAGGAACCTTGAGATTGAAGTCCTTCAGAACTTCCATTCCCTCATTGTATTCAAAATTCACATTCTCAAAGCTGATTTCACCCTTGCAGTCTGTGATTTCAACAGCATCAGATTTTTCATAAATTTCTTCGTGGGTTCGCATAACTTCACTGAACCGCATAAAACCTGCCATTCCATTGCTGAACTGTTCCACAAAATTTGTAAGGCGGCGAATCGGCTGAAGAAATGCGCTCACAAAAAGATTTGCTGCAACAAGGTCACCTACAGTCATTCGGTCATGCATGATGAACCAGCCGCCCACAGCCAAAACCACAACATTCAGAATATGGGTTGTAAATTCCATTTTTGAATGCATGCCAGCCATTGCCTTGTAATTTTCTTTTTTTGCATCAAAAAAGGCCTGATTGCTGCTGGAAAATTTTTCCATTTCGTACTTTTCGTTGGTAAAAACCTTTGTAACACGGATTCCAGAAATGGAGCTTTCAAGTTCAGTGTTGATTTCAGCCGTACGCATTTTTACACCGGCACTGGAATTCATCACCCTTTTTCGACCATTGTAAGTCACAAAAATCATTATTGGCAGAGAAATAAAAACGATTACAGCCAGTTCCCAGCGAATACTCAGCATAACGCCAAAAGCACCCAGCAAAGTCAAAAACGAAATCAACAAGTCCTCAGGGCCGTGGTGAGCCAGTTCAGAAATGTCAAAAAGATCAGTTGTGGCACGGCTCATTATCATTCCAGTACGGTTCTTGTCAAAAAAACTGTAGGACTGCTTTTGAATGTGCCGGAAAATGTCTGCACGCATGTCCTTTTCAACTGCAACACCAAAAACATGTCCAAAATAAGTGATGAACCAGTAGGCAAGTGTGCGAAGTCCGTACAAGACAAGACAACCTGCAATCACCAGAACGAAAATTTTTGCCACCTGTGAAGGATTTTCAGAAAAACGTGGAAGAAGAGTGTTCAAGGTTGTGCGGGAAATCACAGGGAACGCAACATCAATAACTGCAACAATAACGGCGAACATAAGATCCGCCAGAAAAAGCTTTAAGTGCGGCTTGAAATAAGAAACAAAATAAGAAATGTCACCTTTTGGAATGTCTTTTAACTTAAGTGGCTTTTGGGCCCGTTTGTTTTTTGCCATAACTTATTTTAGAAAATTTACGGCAGATTGTCTTGTTAAAAAAATGTTATATGGAATAGTTGACTCTTTTATTTTGTTAGCATATACTAACATTGAAGTTAGCTAAGACTAACATTCTTTGTACCTCTGATCGGAGAGAGTCCAATAAAAAAGTGTTCTCTTTATTTCTTTAAGTTTTCACTTTTTTAATCTGTATTCAGCTGTCAGAATTTTGACAGTTTCCCTGCCAGCTGAATACAGTTTTTTTGAGGTTTCTATGAGTTTTGATGAAACAATAATTCATTGTGGTGCACCAGTCCTTTGCGGCATAAAACCAGCCAATCTTTTTTCTTTAAACTCAGATTTATATATTCATGAAAAACCACGGCTGCTTAAATGGCAGAAAGATTTTTCCAAAAAGAACCGCCATTTTGTTTCTCTCAAAAAAGAAGATAATCGCATTCTTATGTTCATTTTTGATAAAAAACTTCTGGAGAAAGTAATAGACTCAGAAGAAAATTCCATTTATCTAAAGACAAAAGGCTATCATCCTGAACTTGGATTTAGCTTCGTACTGGCAGAACTTTTACACAAGCTGGCTTTTTATCAGCAGTTTCCACACGAAATAGGACTTTTCTTAGGCTACCCTTTGCAGGATGTCATTGGCTTTGAAAAAAACAGTTCTGCCTATAAGTATTCAGGTTTCTGGAAGGTATACGGAAATCTGGAAGAAGCGGAAATAAAGATGAGACTGTACAAGACCTGCAGCGAAAAATGCATGAAATGGCTTAATCTGGGAATGAGTGTTCCTATGGCAGCCAGAAAATATGAAAAATCCATTGCTTAATGGAAAACGGAGGATATTATGAAAACCGCTATTGTCTATGCCACAACCACAGGCAACACAGAACAGCTTGCAAACGCAGCAAAAGAAACCGCAGGAACTGACGCATACTTCTCAACAGCAGATGTTGCGGATTCAGCTGAAGTTCTTTCTGCGGATTTAATTCTTTTAGGCAGTCCTGCAATGGGAGCCGAACAGCTGGAAGATTCCATGGAAGCTTTTTTCAGCTCAATTGAAGGTCAACTTTCAGGAAAAAAAGTTGTTCTCTTCGGCTCCTACGACTGGGGCGGCGGACAGTTCATTGATGACTGGGCCGAAAGGGTTTCTGCGGCAGGAGCAGAAGTTACAGGTTGTGTAAAAGCACAGCTTGCCCCAGATGAAAACGCATTAAGTGAAATAAAAAGCTTAATCAAGTAAACAAATGTAACACAAAAAAATGGCGATGGATTTCAAATCCACCGCCATTTTTTTTCACCAATTTTAAAATCACTCGCAGCATTTTCCGCCACTGCAGCCTGAACAACCACAACAGCAGCTGCCATTTTTCTTGGCGTTTCTATGCTTTTTGTAAATTGAAATTACAGCTAAGGCAACAATCACAAACAATATAGCACCAACAATTATATTTCCCATATATGCCTCCAGCAGACTGGTGGTTTCGACAAGCTCAACCACCGTCCATTCTTCCACTCCTAATTCGTCTTATATTTATCTTTTCTGAATACCATGTAAATCAGACCGGCCAATGCTGCAAAACCGAAAATCAGTTCAACAATTCCACCAACACCAGTTACGGAGCCAGTGAACAAGCCACCAATCTGATTTACGATAAATGAAATTACATAGGCAAATCCACATTCATAGCCAATTGCAAACCAGAACCATTTTGTGTTGTTCATTTCACGTTTGATGGCACCCATGGCAGCAAAACAAGGAGCACAAAGAAGGTTGAAAATAAGGAAGGACATTCCGGTTACTCCAGTAAATACCGCTGCCATATTTGCATAGGCTTCTGTTCCGCCGTAAAGGATTCCCATTGTACCGACGATATTTTCCTTTGCTACAAGACCTGTAATTGCTGCAACAGTTGCCTGCCAGTTACCCCATCCAAGTGGCTGGAAGAGCCAGCAGATTCCTCGGCCAAAATAAGCAAGAATTGAACAGTCCATCTGATCTTCCTCCAGCATTGTAAAGCTGCCCTCAACCCATCCAAAGAATGAAAGGAACCAGATTACAATTGTAGAAAGAAGAATGATTGTTCCAGCCTTTTTAATGAAGGACCAGCCCCTTTCCCACATTGAGCGGAGAAGATTTCCAACTGTTGGCAAGTGATAGGCAGGAAGTTCCATTACAAATGGAGCAACATCGCCGGCAAACATCTTTGTTTTCTTAAGCATGATTCCAGAACAAAGAATTGCGGCAATACCGATGAAGTAAGCCGATGTTGCAACCCAGGCTGATCCGCCAAAAATTGCTCCTGCAACCATGGCGATGAATGGAGTCTTTGCACCACAAGGAATGAAGGTTGTTGTCATAATCGTCATTTTGCGGTCGCGGTCACTTTCAATTGTACGGCTTGCCATAATTCCAGGAATTCCACAGCCAGTTCCGACCAGCATTGGAATAAAGGATTTGCCAGAAAGTCCAAAGCGGCGGAAAACTCTGTCCATAATAAAGGCAATTCTTGCCATATAACCACAAGCTTCAAGGAATGCAAGAAGTAAGAAAAGCACCAGCATCTGTGGAACAAAGCCAAGAACCGCACCAACCCCTGCAACAATTCCGTCAAGAATCAAACCTTTTAGCCAGTCAGAACAGCCAATGGCATCCAGACCTGCTTCAACAAACACAGGGATTCCGGGAACCCAGATTCCATAATCTTCTGGGGCAGGACCTTCTTCACCGTATTTTTCAACCATTTCATTTGCAGCGGCAACATCTTCTGCCGTAAATTCAATAGGATCTGAAAGCTCCAGAGTTTCTTCATCCTGAACGACATATGTAACTTCACCGTTCTCATAAGCTTCAAGAATTGCAGATGAATCACCAAATTCTTCAACGGCTTCTTCATAAGCACTGTTTCCAATTCCAAGCAAATGATATCCGTCTCCAAACAAGCCGTCATTTGCCCAGTCTGTAGCAGCCGCACCAACAGTTACCATAGAAATGTAATAAACCGCCCACATTACGACAGCAAAAATCGGCAAAGCCAGCCAGCGATTTGTTACAATACGGTCAATTTTATCTGAAGTTGTAAGTTTGCTTGCTTTATTCTTTTTAGTCACACAAGATTTAATGATTGATTCAATATATTTGTAGCGTTCAGCAGTGATGATAGATTCTGCATCGTCATCAAGTTCTTTTTCACAATTCTTAATGTCAGTTTCAATATGAGCAAGTAGATCTGAACCCACTTCAATTCCTTCTGCTTCCTTCAACTGTTCCACAACCTTGGAATCCCTTTCAAAAAGCTTCACGGAATACCATCTCTGTTTTTCTTCAGGCAAATTGTGCACAACGGCTTCTTCAATGTGGGCCAAAGCATGTTCAACACAAGATTCAAACCTGTGCTGGTATTTCATTGCTGTTTTTTCAGCTGCAGCCTTTACCGCAGCAACAGCGGCTTCCATGCAGCCTTTGTTTTTAAGGGCAGAAATTTCATAAACAGGACAGCCCAAAAGTTTCGCCATTTCTTCAAGATGAATTTTATCCCCGTTTTTCTTAACAACATCCATCATGTTAACGGCAATAACCATTGGAATTCCAAGTTCCACAAGCTGAGTTGTAAGATACAAATTTCGTTCAAGGTTTGTGCCGTCAATAATGTTCAAAATTGCATCAGGCCGTTCTTTAACAAGATAATTTCTTGAAACCACTTCTTCCAACGTGTAAGGCGACAGAGAATAGATTCCAGGCAAGTCCATGATTTCTACATCTTTGTGCCCTTTTAGTTTTCCCGATTTTTTTTCAACAGTTACTCCAGGCCAGTTACCAACAAACTGATTTGAACCCGTAAGAGCATTAAAAAGGGTTGTTTTACCCGCATTAGGATTTCCCGCAAGTGCAATTTTCATTTACATAACCTCCACTTCAATCAACTCAGCATCAGCCTTACGAACAGAAAGCTCATATCCCCTGACAGTAACTTCAACGGGATCTCCAAGTGGAGCAACCTTTCGAACAAAAACCTCCACCCCTTTTGTAAGTCCCATGTCCATAATCCTGCGTTTAATTGCGCCCTCTCCGGAAATTTTCACAACCTTTACAGTTGCTCCCGGTTTTACTTCCTTTAATGTCATATATTCCTCGCTTTTTATTTTGGGTGTTCCCGGAAGTTTCGTTTTTAAGAAAACCGAAACTTCCCGGTCGGCGCTTCCAGGTTCCGCTACGCTCAGTCCTAAAGGACCGGCAAAGCCGCCTTACAGTGCCTAACACATTCCTAAACCATAATTTTTCCAGCCAGTTCCTTACTGACAGCAACCCGTGCATCCTTAACCTGAACAATTAAATTCCCACACATTACAGCCACAACGCTCACTTCACTTCCAACCACAAATCCAAGGTTTTTAAGATGATGCTTAGTTTCTTCCAGACCACCAATTTTTTTTACAAGATACTCTTCACCAATTTGTGCCATATATAAAGGCATTATATTTACCTCTAACTATTATTTATTAGCCATATCTAACTTACGATAGTCTGAATTTACATTTAAAACAGATAGTTGTCAATAACTTTTGTTAGTTCAAGATAACTAAAAGGCGTAAAAAATCCACTCTTTAAAAGAGTGGTTCCAAAAAAAAGCGATGTGCAGGCAAAACCAGCGCGAGGCGTGAGCAAAGCAAACGCGAGCCCAAATCACCCTCTTACTTCATACCTCATACTTCTTAATTCCTAATTCTTAATTGCGAATTGCGCATTCCGCATTGCGCATTGCGCTTAATTATTTTCCATCCATTTTGCAATTCCGCTTACCACATCCGCATCCACCTGATGTTCAACCCGGCAGGCATTTTCTTCACACTGATCTTCTGGAAGGCCTGTGATTTTCTGCAAAAATTTTGTTAAAAGCTGGTGTCGTCCGTAAACATCTTCAGCTTTTTCTCTGCCCTTTGCAGTAAGCACAATCATGTTTCCTATGCCAAATTCAATGTATCCGTCCTTTTCAAGAAGACTCATGGCACGGCTTACACTTGGTCTTGAAACGGCAAGTTTATTTGCAACATCAACAGAACGAACAAAACCGTTTTCAATCTGCAGTCTGAGAATAGCTTCAAGATAATCTTCACCACTTTCGTACATTTTTTACCTCAAATTGCCTGCAACATCGAAACACCTGTCACCAATTTTTTCAATCTGACGGATGATATCCATGTAGTAAAGTTCTGTTCGAACATCTTCACCGTTTTCAAGGCGTTCTCTTGCAATTGAGCGGAGTGCCCTTCTTTCATCATCAATCTGCTGCTCAAGTTCCTGTGCAAATTCAAATTCTTCTGGAGTAAGCTTCTGAATTTTAGAAACATTCTTGTGGATAAAGTAAAGCAACTGACGGCCAAGCTCAAAATATGGAATAAGCCTGTCAAAGTCTTCCTGCTTAAAGTGAACATCTCGTTCCAAAGCCTTTTTAATCTGAATGGAAATGCTCAAACAACCGTCTGCCATACTTTCCATTTCACCAACCAGCTGCATCATAAGCTGCAAATTGTCCTTAGCTTCGTCTGAAAGGTGAAGATGCTGACATTTTACCAGATAAGCTGTGAGCTGTTCTTCCATCTGGTCGCAGTAATTTTCAATGAACTGGATTTTTGGATGGATTTCATCAATAAATGACTTGTCAAAATTTGCCATTCCAGTCTGAAGCTGGTCGTACATTTCAACAACATTTTCTGAAAAAGCAGTAACTTCCTTGTGAGCACGGAAAACACAGGCTTCTGGAGATTTTGCACCAAGCTCAGCATTGAAATCAAGGTGATAGTTTCCGTCGTCTTCAACCGGCTTGTCCTTGATGATGTGTCGAGTAAGCTCTGCAATCTGATTTACAAAAGGAATGAAAATTATTGTGGCAATTACTTTAAAAGAAGTGTTAAGGGCAGCGATATGATAGGTTACATTTTCCTGAACTGTTCCAGGAACAATCAGGTCAACCATTTTAAGGAATGGCTGGAAGAAAATTATTGCAAGAAGCGAAGCTGAACAGTTGAACATGACATGAATAAGTGCCGTTCGCTTTGCATTAGGTTTTCCGCCAAAGGCAGCCATAATTGAATCGATTGTGGAACCCATTGTAGAACCGATTACCATTGCGGCACCAAATTCCCAGAAACTAGGTTCAACGGCAGCAACAGTGATTACAATGGCAGTCATGGCCGATGAAGAATGAATCAGGGCGGTGAAGAAAACACCAACAAAAACTGCCAGTGCAATGCTCAGTGGTCCAAAGCCCTGAATCTGTTCAATAAACGAAATCAAGCTGTCATTTGAATTCTTAAAGGTTGCAGAAAGCCATCCCAAACCAATGAAGAGCATTCCAAAGCCCATTATGGCAATTCCAAGACCTTCTTTCTTTATTTTTTTGATTATCGTAAAAAGGTATCCAAGTCCAAAAATTGGAATGGCAAAGGTTTCAAGCTTAAAGTTGAATCCAAAAAGTGCAACAATCCAAGCCGTAATTGTGGTACCGATGTTTGCACCAAAAATTACGCCAACGGCCTGTTCAAGGGTCACGAGTCCTGCGTTTACAAAACCTACCAGCATTACCGTTGTAGCACCAGAAGACTGAATAATCATGGTAAGTCCACATCCAGTCAAAAGTCCCACAAATCTGTTGCCGGTAATCAATGCCAAAGCTGACTGCAGTTTCTGTCCCGCACTCTTTTGGATTCCGTCACTCATTAACTTCATGCCATAAAGCAAGAAACACAAACTACCTGCAAAATTAATCAACTTCAGTATCATTTTCTATTCTACCATTTTACGAACTGTCTTTTTGCCAGCTACGCTAAGAACTAATTCTCTTCCTTTTTCTGAGATATATGGAATTGTTACGTTGCCACCAGTGTGATTAAGCGAAACAATCAGCTGACTTGTTCCGTCTTTTCCAACACTTTCAAGAGTCATTGCAACAGGATATGGATATGATGGGAGGCTTGTTGTGAACAAACCGTAAACTTCATCTTCAACAGGTTTTGCAGGCAAAGCCAGATCAGCATAAACCCGGGCATAATTTGGAAGATAGGTTGATTCAGATTTTTCCTGAGCTGAAACACCCGGTT
Organism: Candidatus Treponema equifaecale; assembly: GCA_018064905.1. Classification (GTDB taxonomy): domain Bacteria; phylum Spirochaetota; class Spirochaetia; order Treponematales; family Treponemataceae; genus Treponema_D; species Treponema_D equifaecale. The sequence goes on along the minus strand of JAGHUJ010000052.1, from coordinate 55,116 downwards.
CTTCATTTGCACCAGCCACATGGGTAGTAAATTCAAACACAAGCTTTGAAGTTTCCATAACTTTAAGGAGTGCACCAATCGACATTCCCTGAATATTTGGAACCTTCGCGTTGTCATATTCTGGGCCACGGCTTACAATAAGCTTGACTGTAACTGGATTTGAAATTGTTGTTCCCTCTGGAGGATCCTGTGCAAGAATTGTACCAGCGTCGCTTCTGTCTGCCTTGTAGCTTGGTTCAGCAAGCACGATAAGAGGACGTTTTGAACCGGTGAACATTGTCTGCAGATTGATTTTTACGTCATCATAGTTCTGGCCAATGTAATTTTCAACATGATCAAGGATAACACCGCGGCTTACAGTCAAAGTGATTCTTCTTCCAGCCTTAACGATTGCTCCACCGTCCGGACTCTGGTTCAGAATTTTTCCGGCATCATCAGGATTATCTGTATATCTGAGCTGAATTTTTGGATAAAGCTCTTTTACCTGCATTTCAAGAAGGGCGTTTGTAAGATCCTTTCCCACAACATTTGGCACCATCACCTGTTCTGGCTGGCGGACTGTTGCAAAAAAAACAATCCAGCAAACAGCAAACATAAGAATTACTGCGGCAATCACTGTTCCCAGCAAAGTTTTGTAGTTTGTCTGAAGTGAAGCCAAAGTTTCAACGCAGTCTTTTTTGAATTCTTTTACATCAAAATGCTTGATTGAATAGATTAGTTTTGAAGGAAAAATAACGATTGATTTAAGTGGGTTGAATTTAGCCTTTGCAGGTTTTTCTGAAGGCTGAGTTTCTTCTGCTGATTTATTTGCTTCAATTTTTTCTTCTGTTGAAGCTTCTTCTTTTTTTGGGTCCAAATTCCAATTTAAATCCATTTTCTTCTATATCCTATATTTTCACGCTAAAAGAATATCAGTTAAAAGCCGTTTGTTCCATACTTTTAGCCCAAAACAGAACCGATAAAATTGCGGGCACCGTTCATAAAAGATTTGTAATCCATGGCTTTTTTACCCTGAAGCTGAAGCTCTTTTGCCACAAGAATTGAACCTTCACCACAGGCAATTTCCACGCCAACAGATTTTTGATATGGAAGAACGGTTCCAGGTTTTTCAGAAGTTTTATTTTCAGACAATTCAGCTTTTACGATTGTAAGCTTTGAACCGTTAAATTCGGTTGAACACAATGGCCACGGTGAATATGCACGGATTCTTCTATTAATAAGTTCAGCAGAAAGATTCCAGTCGATGATTCCGTCTTCCTTTTTTATGAAAGGTGTGTATGAAGATTCACCAGACTGGGCTGAACCGAATTTCTTTAGAATTTCTGAAGGCTCTTCACCATTTGCAAGGGCAGCTGAAAAATCACCTAAAACTTTTTTTAACAGTTGTGAACCTGTCTGTGTAACTGCACTGGAATTACCATCTCCGTCCATCAGACTCAATGTGGTTTCAGTTCCGTCCAATGGAATTTCAGCCTGTGCAAGAATGTCACCTTCATCTGTTTTAAGTGCCAGTTTTTGTACAGTAATTCCAAGGGTCCTGTCCCCATTTAAAATTGCAGCAGGAACCGGAGTACACCCCCGATACATTGGCAAAAGTGAAGGATGAAGATTGATTCCGCCCAAGGGGAAAAGTGCCAGAAATTTCGGGCCAAAGATTCTTCCGTAATCAAAGGAAACCAGCAAATCTGCATTCAACGGAGAAACTGCATCTCTTGCATCTGCCATAAGATGGTCAAATTCAAAAACCCTGATACCTTTTTCTGAAGCACATTTTGCAACTTCTGTTGGAATAAGGTCTGAGTGACGGCCTCTGGTGCTTGGTGGATTTGTAAGAACACCCACAATTTCAACACCAAGAGATTCTGCGTTTTCTGCGAGATTTTTAAGTACCATTGCGGAAGCCAGCGGTGAGCCAGCGTAGAGAATCTTCAACATTACTTTACCTTTTTTGCCTCTTTTGCAGCCAGTTTAGCAGCAATTGAAGCCGCTTTTCTTGCCTTCTCAGCTTCTTTTTTTGCAGCTCGTTCAAGACGTTTCTTCATCTGGTCCGTAACTTTTGCCGCAAAATTTGGATCTCCACGGTCAATGTAAACAATTCCGTCCAGATGATCGTTCTCATGCTGAATGATTCTGGCAAGAAGTCCGTCTGCTTCCAATGTGAAGGCCTTTCCATTTTCATCCAAAGCCTGAACCGTTACCTTTGCAGGTCGGCGGATATTCTCGTTAAATCCAGGCATTGAAAGACAACCTTCCTCATAGTCACAAAGCTCGTTACTTGTGGAAATAATCTGTGGGTTTACAAAAACACGGCGAACATCATCGTCAGAAATGATTACAAAGAATCTCTGTGCAATGCCAATCTGTGGGGCTGCAAGTCCAACACCATCAGCTTCAATCATTGTCTCAAACATTTCATTAAAAGTTTCACGGAGAGAATCTGTAATTTCTGCAACCGGTTCACATTTCTGGCGCAAAACTTCTTCGCCAAGCTTATAAATTTTCATATTAAACCCTTATTTTTATCACGGATGGTCAAAAACAACTCCGCTCTCGCAGTTTATTTAGCCTTACCTGTCTGAATCCAGTTCTGGGTGAAGTAGCTGTTGGAAATCGGATCATCAAACTTGAAGTCTGTGACCTTGATTCTTGTTTTTCTGTTTGTCACCAGATTTGTAACCAGATTCTGTCTTCTCAGCGGATATTCGATTCCAGTCACACCTTTAACCATTTCAAGCTTTTCAACCTGATACAGCTTAATCAGCTTGTCAGGATCTTTTTTGTCATAGAATTCAATTCTAACAGGAATGTATGTTTCCTTGTGGAACCAGCTGATTCTGTAGCCGTACTCAACCTCGCTCTTTTTAATCGGAGTAGATTTAATCTTCCAGCAGTCGTACTTGTTGATTTTATCCACAACGATTTCCTCAGATTCCGCAAGCATTTCATTATTGTCTTCTTCATACTCACGCAAAGTCATATCATTGTAGGTAAATTCTGTTCCAACAAAAGCCTTGTATCTTTCTGACATAGGAATTCGGCGAACAGTCTTCATATTTGGAAGATAAATCCATCGCTCATCCTGTCGTCCAACCTTCTGTGCCTGCAAAACTCGTGTATTTTTTACTGAAGCAGGGCTTTTAAAGTCGAAAACAACGTTTTTAAGGTCATTTCCGCCGCCACCGTACTGATTTACAATCAAATGCTCCACAGTTCCATTTGGTGCAATATTGTCGATGGCCAGAACCGAATAGTTGTAGTCTGGAACTCTGTCATTGTCTGTGTAGGTTCTTAAAATTTCTTCAAGTGATTTTTCAGCAAAAACCATAGTTCCAGTCAGTAAAACTGCCACTAATCCAATAAGTTTTTTCATAATTTCTCCTCTTTTTAATTACAGCACCACCCTGTCGGGTCGCTACGTTCGCCCTTTCGCTTTCGCTTCATTCTAAAATTGCTCTGGAGGTTTCGATAAACTCAACCACCGCCGCAATTTCAGAACTACGGGGCTACCATCGCTGGTGCAAATAAACTATTCCAAACGGATTCTGGCTGCCCTTGCATGACCTGCGAGACCTTCTGCATCACCCAAATGGCCTGCGGCTTGGGCACTGGCAACTGCACCCTTTGTTCCAGGAATTGTTCTCAAAGTTGTTACAGTTTTAAGGAACACACGCACACTCAAACCGCCTGTAAACCTTGCACTTCCAGAAGTTGGCAAAGTATGGTTCAAGCCTGCAGCATAGTCACCGAATACTTCAGCACTTCCGTGTCCAATGAAAAGTGAACCGTAGTTGTGGCAAAGCTCGGCAATCTTATCTCTTTCTGAACCTTCTTCCATTGCAAGTTCAAGGTGTTCAGGAGCCTTGCGGTTTGCAGCCTCGGCAGCCTGTTCCAGATTATCACAAAGAATAATCACACCGCAGTTTGCAATTGACTGTTCAGCAGTTGATTTTGTTGGAAGAACTGCAAGCTGCTTTTCGATTTCTTCAGCCACTGCTTTAGCAACTTCTTCAGAATCAGTAGCCATGACAGGCTGTGCAACAATGTCGTGTTCAGCCTGAGCAAGCAAATCAGCAGCAACCCATGCAGGATTTGCAGATTTGTCAGCGATAATGAAAACTTCTGTAGGACCTGCAACCATGTCGATTCCGACAGTTCCGTAAACAAGCTTTTTTGCTTCTGCAACAAATTTGTTTCCAGGACCAACAATTACATCAGTTCTAGGAATTGACTGTGTACCAAATGCCAGCGCACCAATGGCCTGAGAACCACCACAGGCAAAGGCTTTTGTAACACCACAAATATAAGCCGCAGCCATGATGTTTTCGTCTGCATAAGGTTTTCCGCCAACAAAAGGTTTTCCAGGAACACCAAGGCCTGCTTTTTCAGCAGCAGCCTTATCATCTGGATGAACTCTTGGTGGAGTACACAAAATCACTTCCTTTACACCGGCAGCAACGGCAGGAGTTACAGTCATAACTACAGTTGAAACCAATGGAAAACGACCAGCAGGAACGTAAACGCCCGCACGGTCAACTGGAATATTTTTCTGACCGGTAAACATGCCAGGTTCCAGTTCAACTTCAAAATTGTCAAAGCTTTCACGCTGTTTTTTTGCAAAGCGCAGGGCAAGGTCAGCACTGTATTTAAGCGAGTTGTAAAGTTCTGGATTTTCCTTCTGCATTTTTTCAGCAGCAGCCTTAAGTTCAGACTGAGGAATTTCCAGGCTTTTTGGCGCAGAAACATCAAATTTAGCACCGTATTCAGAAAGTGCTTCGTCACCACGATTTTTCACATCAATTAAAACATCCTTAACGATGTCAATTGAACCGCCAAAATCACGGCCATCAAAAAATTTGTCATCTATTTCGGAATATTTTTTTATTGCTATCATAGTGAATGATTTTACTAAATTTAGGGCGGAAAGAAAACCGTCGAAAAGTGGCAAAAGAAGCAAATTCCAAATAAAACAAAAAGTTATAAAAACAAAAAAAGAGCACTTCACCAAACGGCAAAATGCTCTTCCATAAATTCGTACCAGTTAAATCACCTAACGAAGATCAGAAGTTTTTATGAGGCACTTGCCGTGCCTCGTTCTGCAGGGAAATTATTATCGTCTGCGTATTTACTAGCGTAAATCCGCAGTGCGAATCCAGTCCTGGTCAGTGTATGTTCGGTTTTCGCCGCCCATTGACCAGATGAATGTGTAGTTTTTTGTACCAAAGCCTGAGTGAACGCTCCAAGATGGGTTGATTACAGCTTCTTCCTTGTGCATGATCATGTGGCGAGTTTCCTGTGGTTCACCCATAATATGGAATACAACGTCATCTTCAGGGAAGTCAAAGTAGAAGTAAACTTCCATGCGGCGTTCGTGAGTATGAGCTGGCATTGTGTTCCATGCAGAACCTGATTCAAGGTGAGTCATACCCATTGAAAGCTGACAAGTTTCAAGAATATCCGGATGGATGTACTGGTTGATTGTACGGTCATTGATTTCTTCAGCAGTACCAAGGTGAACATGATTAGCCTGTTCGTAAGTGATGATTCTTGAAGGATATGTGCAGTGAGCTGGAGTTGAGTTCATGTAGAACTTAGCAGGATTTTTTGAATCCTTTGATTCCAATGTAACATCCTTTGTGCCGGCACCGAGGTAAAGTGCATCATAGTGCTTAACTTCGTAAGTAACACCGTCAGCAACTACAACACCGTCGCCACCAATGTTGATCATTCCAAGTTCACGTCTCTGGAGGAAGAAATCAACACCAAAGTCTTTCATTGCATCAATGTTTTTGTCCAGCTTGATTTTCTGGTCAACTGGCATGGCACCAAGAGTAACGATGCGGTCAATGTGGCTGTAAACAGCGCTTACATCATTCTTGATAAAAATGTTTGAAATCAAAAATTCCTTTCTGATTTCTTCTGTAGTCATTCTCTTGAATGGTTCTTTTCCTGTTGAATAACGAATATCCATCTTTTTCTCCTGTTTTATATAATTTCTGTTTTACTCTCCAGAAAAGGCCTCTTTTACGCCCTTTCCAAAAGATTTGAATGCATTTCCAAGTTCCTTTCCGGCTTCCTTACCAGCTTCACCGATTTTTTTACCGGCCTCACCAATATCCTTTCCGGCTTTTCTCAAGGCTTCATCCTTTTCTTCAGCACTCTTTTTTGCAGTTTCTGCAGATTTCTTTGTGTCTTCCACAGCCTTCTTTGTATTTTCTGCAGTAGCTTTCGCATTATCATTAAGAGTCTTTGCCTTTGATTCTGCTTCTTTTACAGTCTGCTGAGCCTTAACTTCAGCATCCGATTTTCCATCAGCCATTGCAGTCATTGGAACAAAGCAAACCAATGCAGCGGCCAAAATTGATAAAGTTGTCTTTTTCATATTTATAATCATATTCCAAAAACCTTTAACTTTCTACTAAAAAGCGATAAAATCTGAATGTTATGAAATACGGATTTGACAACGACAAGTATCTGAAGATTCAGTCAGAACACATTAAAGAAAGAATTGCAAAATTTGGCGACAAATTGTACCTGGAATTTGGCGGAAAACTTTTTGATGATTACCATGCTTCCAGAGTTTTACCGGGATTTCAGCCGGACTCAAAGCTCAGAATGCTCATGCAGCTGGCAGATGTTGCAGAAATAGTAATTGTCATCAGCGCTGTGGACATTGAAAAGAACAAGGTTCGAGGTGATTTGGGCATCACTTACGATAAGGATGTTCTTCGTCTCCGTGATGAATTCCAGAAACGAGGCCTTATGGTTGGTTCAGTCTGCATCACACATTTTACAGGCCAGGAATCAGCAAAGGCATTCCACGACAAACTGGAAAAACTTGGAATCAAATCCTATTACCATTATATCATTCCAGGCTACCCTTCAAACGTTTCACTCATTGCAAGCGATGAAGGCTTCGGAAAGAATGATTATATAGAAACAACTCGTCCACTTGTTGTAATTACAGCTCCGGGACCAGGTTCAGGAAAAATGGCAACCTGTCTCAGTCAGCTCTACCACGAGAACAAACGCGGCGTAAAAGCAGGCTATGCAAAATTTGAGACTTTCCCAATCTGGAATCTTCCATTAAAACATCCTGTAAACATCGCTTACGAAGCCGCAACAGCAGACCTTAATGATGTAAACATGATTGACCCATGGCATCTTGAAGCCTATGGCAAGACAACCGTAAACTACAACCGCGACATTGAAATCTATCCTGTTCTGGACGCAATTTTTAAAGGAATCTACGGCTCAGACCCATACAAATCACCAACAGACATGGGTGTAAACATGGCAGGACTCTGTATCTACGATGATGACGCCTGTCGTGCTGCTTCAAACCAGGAAATAATCCGCCGCTACTACACAACATTGAACCAGCTTGTAGAAGGAAACGGAACAGAAGCAGAAGCTGATAAAATCGAACTTTTAATGCAGCAGGCAAAAATCACAATCGATGACAGAAAAGTTATCAAAGCTGCAAAGGACCGTTCAGCAAAATCTGGACTTACCTGTGCAGCAATTGAACTGGACGACGGAACAATCATAACTTCAGAAACATCTGATCTTCTTGGAACTTCTGCAGCCCTCCTCCTGAATGCAACAAAACACCTTGCAGGAATTGCTCACGATGTTAAACTCATTCCAAAAGAAATGATTGAACCTATCCAGAAGATGAAGGTTGAGTATCTTGCAGGAAATAATCCTCGTCTCCACACTGATGAAGTTCTGGTGGCACTTGCAATGCTCAGCACATCAGATGAAAACTGCCGCAAAGCACTGGAACAGCTTCCAAAACTCAAGGGCTGTCAGGTTCATACAACCGTAATGCTTTCCGAAGTTGACCGAAAAATCTTCAAAAAACTGGGCGTGGACTTTACCTGTGAACCAGTGAGCAAAGAAAAAAAGAGTCTTATAGGCTAAAAATTTCATCATTTTAATATGGGCGTGCCCCGCTAAAGCGGGTCAGGCTGCTACAGGCTCCGCTATCGCTGCGACCAAAAAGGTCTGTCTGAATAAATCAGGCAGACCTTTTTGTTTTTGCTGCGCAAACCCTCCGCATCCTTCACGCGTTTTCATTTGACATGACTACTATATGACTATATTATGATTATATAATAACTATGACATAGTCATAATGCAAAAGGGGGAATCTTAATGACAGCACCACTTTACGACATCAAGGCAAAATTTTCAGAATACGTGACCCGCGCAGAAAACGGAGACGTAATCGAAATCACAAAACATGGAATCACTACAGCAGTAATCATCAGCCTTAAGGAATACACAAACCTAAAGGAAGAACACGCCCGTCGAACCGCCCCAAGCTTTATGGACAGAGTCAGAAAATGGCGGGCAGAACACCCGGACTGCATTGGTGATTATCTGGAACAGGCTATTGAGGAAGCTAAAAAATTTGAAATTCATAGATCAGAAGAGGAAAATCCATGGCTTTAAAAATTTATCTTTTGGACACTAATACAATATCAGAGGCGATCAAGCCGAATCCAAACCATAATGTAATTCATCAGCTTGATGCACTTTCAGAATTTTCTGCAATTGGTGTAACCACAAGTTATGAAATACAGAAGGGAATCGCAGTTATGCCAGAAGGCAGACGCAAACAGGAACTGGCGTATTTTTATCAGAATGAAATCCTGCCCGTTTTTCCTGTGCTCCCATATGACCAGAAAGCAGCAAGTGTTCAGGCTGAAATTTTTGGACGTCTCAAAGAAAAAGGAACTCCGGTTCCATACGAAGACTGTCAGCTGGCAGCCATTGCAATTTCCAACAACCTGATTCTGGTAACACGAAACACAAAGCATTTTCAGAAAATTGCAGAGGTTTTCAATTTCGGCATGGAAAACTGGTTTGAAGAAAAATAAATCAAATTTGTAAAAAAAATTACAAATTTCTATTGATTAGACAAAACTGTCATGTTTTTGATTTATGTTTTTTTTCCGGTTTTTCACATTGACATCAAATGACCTGAGTTATATAGTATTTCAACCAATCACAAAAAACACTATATCTAGTGTTTTTAAGCCATGTTTAAGGCTATGACACCACTACAACAGTTTTAAGCTTGTCAAGTGGTTTTTCAATATTTTTGTAAAAAATTTCTAAAAAAAGTATTTCTGGAGGCTAGGGTATGAAAATCATTAAACGCAACGGTGAAGAGGCAATTTTTGATGTAAAAAAAATCATCAATGCCATTTCCAAGGCAAATAATGAGGTTCCGCTTTCAGAACAGCTCAGCACAGACACAATCACAAGCATTGCAGAAAACATTGAAAAACAGTGTGCTGCAGAAAATCACGAGATGAACGTAGAAGCAATTCAGGACCTGGTAGAAAAGGCAATTATGAAGGCTTCTGCATTTGACATTGCAAAAAAATACATCACCTACCGCTATCAGCACCAGCTCATGCGCAAGGCAAATTCAACTGACCAGCAGATTCTTTCACTTCTGGAATGTCAGAACGAGGAAGTTAAGCAGGAAAATTCAAACAAGAATTCAACAGTAGTTTCAGTACAGCGCGACTACATGGCTGGTGAAGTTTCAAAGGACATCACAAAACGATTCCTTCTGGACGAAGATATCGTAAAGGCACACGATGAAGGTATCATCCACTTCCACGATGCTGACTACTTTGCTCAGCACATGCATAACTGTGACCTCGTAAACCTTGAAGACATGCTCCAGAATGGAACAGTAATTTCAGGTACAAAAATCGATACACCTCATTCATTCTCAACAGCCTGCAACATTGCAACACAGATTATTGCTCAGGTTGCTTCAAGTCAGTACGGTGGTCAGTCAATTTCACTTTCTCACCTTGCTCCATTTGTAGACGTAAGCCGCAAAAAGATTGAGCGTGAAATGAAAAAAATTGAGGAAGTGACAAACGTTCACTACACAGACGAACAGTTCAAGTACATTGTTGATCTTCGCCTTAAGGATGAAATTACCCGTGGCGTTCAGATGATTCAGTACCAGGTTGTAACACTTATGACAACCAACGGTCAGTCACCATTCGTAACTGTGTTCATGTATCTTAACGAAGCAAAGAACGAGCAGGAAAAGGCTGACCTTGCAATGATTATTGAAGAAGTTCTCAAACAGCGCTATCAGGGTGTTAAGAACGAAAAGGGATTCTGGGTTACACCAGCCTTCCCTAAGCTCATCTATGTTCTTGAACCAGATAACATCAATGAAGGTTCAAAATATTACTACCTTACAGAACTTGCTGCAAAATGTACTGCACGCCGCCTTGTTCCGGATTACATTTCAGAAAAGAAAATGCTGGAGCTTAAAGTAGACAAAAATGGCCAGGGAAACTGCTATCCTTGCATGGGTTGCCGTTCCTTCCTTACAACATACAACGACGAAAACGGAAAACCAAAATACTATGGTCGCTTCAATCAGGGCGTAGTTACAATCAACCTGGTTGATGTTGCCTGCTCTTCTGGCGGCGACTACAAAGCATTCTGGGAACTTTTCAACGAGAGACTGGAACTTTGTCACAAGGCACTTATGCGCCGCCACGAACGACTGCTTGGAACCCCAAGTGATGTCGCACCAATTCTCTGGCAAAATGGTGCTCTTGCTCGTCTTGAAAAGGGTGAGACAATCGACAAACTGCTTTTTGGCGGCTATTCTACAATCTCTCTGGGGTATGCAGGTCTTTGTGAATGTGTCCGCTACATGACTGGGAAACCACACACAGATCCAGAAGCAACTCCATTTGCAATTGAAGTAATGAAGTTCATGAATGAAAAATGTGCAGAATGGAAGGAAGCTTCAAACATTGCATTCTCCCTTTACGGAACTCCACTTGAATCAACAACATACAAATTCGCCAAATGTCTCAAAAAGAGATTCGGTGAAATTAAAAATGTTACAGACAAAAACTACATCACAAACTCTTACCACATTCATGTTACAGAGCCAGTTGATGCCTTCACAAAACTTACATTTGAAAGCCAGTTCCAGGAACTTTCTCCAGGCGGCGCTGTAAGTTACGTTGAAGTTCCAAACATGGAATCAAACATTCCTGCTGTAATGACATTGCTTAAACACATCTACGAGCACATCATGTACGCAGAACTGAACACAAAATCAGACTGCTGCCAGAAATGCGGCTACACCGGAGAAATTCAGGTAGTAACAGACAGCGACAACAAACTGGTCTGGCAGTGTCCAAACTGCGGAAACCTTGACCAGACAACAATGAACGTTGCCCGCCGTACTTGCGGTTACATCGGAACCCAGTACTGGAACCAGGGACGCACACAGGAAATCAAAGAAAGAGTTCTCCATCTGTAGAATTCACAATACCAAAAGGGTTGCCTCCAATGGCAGCCCAATTTTTTTAACAATATTTGGAAATTTATTTTATGAATTACGGAACAATTAAAAAAATCGACATTGCAGACGGACTTGGTGTTCGGGTCTCACTATTTGTTTCAGGCTGCAGAAATCACTGTAAAGGCTGCCATAATCAGATCACATGGGATTTCAACTTTGGAAACCTGTTTACGGAAGAAACTGAAGCAGAAATTCTGGAGGCGCTCAAACCTGGCCATATTGCAGGACTTACAGTTCTTGGCGGCGAACCATTTGAAGAAGAAAATCAGGAGGTCCTTGCACCATTTCTGGAAAAAGTAAAGGCGACCTATCCTGAAAAAAATATCTGGTGCTACACAGGCTACCTTTATGACAAGGATATTCTCCCGGCAGATGGAAGAAAGCACACAGCATTTACAAACCGAATGCTTTCCTGCATCGACATTCTTGTGGACGGTCCTTATGTTGAAAGTCTGAAGGATCTCACATTGAAATTCCGCGGTTCAAGCAACCAGAGAATCATAAATCTTACAGACAACTGTTTGATGAAATTATAGGCGATTTTTCAGAAGACTTAATGCCAATAAACACTTCAAATCGTCTGTAAAAGTTGCAAAATTGTCTTGTTAGACTTAGAATAGAAGTGGATTCTATAATAACAAATCGTTTAAGAATCAAAAAACATTTTTAAGGAATTTAAATTTTATGGGAAGATCAATTCGTGAACGCTACGGTGAGTTGTTTTTCAAAAGCTTGGCTGAATATTCTGTAGCCGCAGCTAAAATCGATGAGACAAATGTTTATCAGAAAAAAAATCCTAAAACTCGTGTTTTAATGGATAAAATGGTCGAGGAAAATATGGCACCGGGAAGCCGTCTTGAAAACAAAGAAAATTTCAAGGCTTTCTTTGATGCTGTTGCTGAAGGAAAAAGCGGCCTTATCCTTATGGAGCACTATTCGAACACAGACCTTCCGGCCCTTTGCTACCTTGTTGAACACGGTCTTGAAAACGGAAAAGAACTTGCAGATAAAATCGTTGCAATTGCAGGAATGAAGCTTAACGAAGCTGATCCAATGGTTCGTGCTTTTGCAGAAAGCTTTACCCGCGTTGTAATCTACCCTACACGATCTTTGGACAAGGCTGCAGAAAAAGCTCAGAGTGAAGAAGAAAGAATCGCCGAAGAAAAACGTGCAAGAAAAATCAACCTTGCTTCAATGCGCGCAATGGATACCTGCAAAAAAAATGGCGAAGTAATTCTCGTGTTCCCGGCAGGAACCAGATACCGCCCAGGTCATCCTGAAACAAAACGTGGACTTAAAGAAATCGACTCATATCTCAGAATGTTTGATGTAATGATTCTGGTTACAATCAACGGTTCAGCACTTACAATCGATGTGAACAATCCTGATGATATGCTTGCTGACATTTGTGAACCAGCAGTTCAGGTGTTTGCCGCAAGTCCTGTTATCGACTGCAAGAGCTTCAGAAAAGAATATCTTGCCACATTGCCAGAAGATGAGCCTGATCCAAAACAGAAAGTAATCGATCACGTAATGGAACTCTTCGACAAGCAGCACGAAGAAATTGAAAAAATTAAATAACGCAAGATAAGTTTAAAATAAAAAAGGGGCTGTCCCAAAAGTTTAAAAATGTCACCTCGAGCATGGTCGAGAGGTCTATAAATTCTTGTAATACAAAGAATTATAGATTACAAACAAGCACGACAACGATTGTGCTTGTCGACTTCGGTCGAAATGACAAATTACTACTTATTGGACGTCCCACTTTTTTATCTTTTCAACATATTGTCTTTTTTAAAAAGCTACATTTCAATCTTTTTAAGGATTCTTACCAGACCTTCTTTTTCAATCAAATCGATTGGGCGGCCTTCTGCATATCTTCTGGCCTCGTCACTGAACAAACCTGCGGTAATACATACGCCCTTGTCGGCCTTAGTTTCAGAAACCTTTGCGTGCAGGTCACGGATATTGAAGTCCGAAGTAACACCAGTCGTTCTGTAAAAACGGAACACATGAACTTCTTCAGAACGGACAAATTCAACATTCATAAGAATTTCTACACATTCTGGAGTTACGGAAATATCCACAATCTTTGCCACAGCCTTCTGGTAGAAGAACATTACTACACGGCGGCAAAGAGCAACATAATCGCTGGAACTGGCCATCAGATAAACCTGCAGGTTCTTGTTCTGGTTCAACTCCTGATAGCGTGCCAGAAGCTGAGGAACATCCTTGTACTGAGGATTCATGGCCTGAATTTCACTCAAAACGCCAATACCTTTTGAGATGGCGTTCATTGAAAAATATGCGTTTGCAAGTCTGTAACGAATTTCCAGAGCAACATCCTGCGTCATATTCTGGTGCTTAAGACCAATTTCAAAATCCTGAATCGCTTTTTCCTGCTGATTTGTCTTTAAATGGAACATACCTGCAGCAAGACAAGAACGGGCACCAAATTCTGGATCCGGACGAAGATGAAGGAAAACTTTCATGGCCTTGTCACCATATCCGCTTTCATTCATCGCATCAGCCATTGCAAACAAAGCTTCCTTGTTCTCAGGATTTTCATCCAGCGCCTTTTTCAAGTAGCCCAGAGATTCTTTGTAATGCTTTGCCTTGTAGAGAGAAAGTCCCAGAGGTCCGTTTATGTTTGCTGCATCCGGTTTAAGGACTACAACTTTCTTGAATCTTGGAGTCGCCTTTTCAAATTCATTGTTCTTGTAGCATGCAAGGCCAAGATAATAGTTCACTTCATAATCATTAGGATTTATATTGTATGCCGCGCTCAAACCTCTGAAGGCATCCTGAAGCTTGTTCAGCTTTACTGCACAGATACCCTGTCGAAGAGCAGCTTTAAATGGATCGATTTCCTTGTGAGCAGGCGCTACGTTCAGCTGTGTTTCGTAAATTGGATAGGCTTTGTCCCAGGCACGCTCGTTGAAATAAAGTTCACCAAGGGAAATAAGTCCGTCAGGATTGTGTGGGTCCTGAGAAAGCTTTCTTGTGGCTTCCTTGATTATCTGAGCACGGCCCTTCTGCTTGCCCTTTTTTCCAGATTTTTTACGAGTAGAGAATGCAATTAAAATAGTTCCGAACGCTACAATTATCGCTATAGCTACAATTAAAGAGAAAGATTCCATATTATTTCAATTATCGGCCAAAATTCAGGAAAAATAAACCAAAAATTTATAAAGTGTGCTATAATCTTAAAATAACTTTTAAACACGGTAATCATTATATGAAAAAGTTTCTTTCTCCATTGCTATTCGCTTCTCTTTTTTTATTCGGCTGCTCCAGACAGATTGTTGTTTCCACGGTTTCAGACTTGAATGGGCTTAAAATCGGCTGTCAAGCTGGAACAACTGGTGAAGATTTTCTGCTGAATGACCTGAAGGGCGCAAACACAGTTCCATTTAGAACAGGAAGTGAAGCGGCATTGGCATTAAAGAACAAAACAGTTGATGTTGTGATGCTTGATGAGCTTCCGGCAAGGCAGCTGGCAAAAGAAAATCCAGATTTAAAAGTAATCGATCTGCAGTTAAAATTTGAAGAATATGCCATCGCTGTAAAAAAAGGAAATTCAGAGCTTTTGGAAAAGGTGAACAAAACCATAGATGCGATTCACAAGGACGGAACTTATCTTGCGATGATAAGAAAATTCATGCCCCTGGATGGAAACGTCGTCATTCCAAAAATTGAACCGGCTGATTCAAACGAGGTTCTGAAAATGGGAACAAATGCGTCCTTTCCACCATTTGAATACACAGAAGGCACAAAAGTTGTAGGTTTTGACGCTTCTTTGGGTGAATTGATTGCAAAAAACAACGGAAAAAGACTTCACATAATCGATATGTCATTCGGAAGCCTGATCGAAGCACTCCAGTCAGGAACAATTGACTTTATTGCAGCAGGAATGACAGTAACAGAAGAAAGAAAAAAGCTGGTGGATTTTTCTGAGCCTTATTTCAGCTCAAAACAGGTTGTTATAGTAAGAAGATAAAGGCGACAATTCGTAATGCTTAATGGGGCTGTCCTAAAAGTTCGCAGGTGTCACCTCGACCGTAGTGGAGAGGTCTGTAAATCATTGTGATACAAAGAATTATAGATTACAAACAAGCACGAAAACGATTGTGCTTGTCGACTTCACTCGAAATGACAAATCATTACCTATTAGACAGCCCCATTTCATTTTCATCTATTTCTTTAATTCAGCGACAAATTCAGCGATTCTGTCCAGGGCGATTTTCATTTTATCAATTCCGGTTGCATAACAACAGCGGATATGACCTTCACCACCAAGACCGAACACACTTCCAGGAACTACTGCAACATTGTGCTTCTGGAAAAGCTGTGTGGCAAATTCTTCAGAAGTAAGACCTGTTGAAGTGATATCCGGGAACATATAGAAGGCACCTGTTGGCTCTGGAACTGGAAGCCCCATGTCACAGAAAGCCTTGTACATTAAATTTCGTCTCTGCTGATAGCTTACGCGCATTTTTTCAACATCTTTCCAGCCGTGGCGCAAACCTTCAACAGCAGCATACTGAGAGAAAATCGGAGCACAGATTGTGTTGTAGCCGTGAAGCTTTACAATCTGAGCAAGAAGCTCTGCACAGGCAGCAATGTAGCCGATACGCCATCCAGTCATAGCAAAGGATTTTGAGAATCCGTTAAGAATAATTGCATAATCCTTCATTCCAGGGAAAGAACCGATTGAAACGTGTTCAGCATCCTCGTAGGCAAGCTCGCAGTAAATTTCATCTGAAATACACCAGATTTTGTTTTCTACTACAACCTTTGCGATTTTTTCCAATTCAGTCTTTGGAATCATTGTTCCAGTCGGGTTGTTTGGAGAACAGATCATTACGGCCTTTGTTTTTGGAGTAATTGCAGCCTTAATCTGTTCTGCAGTTGGATAATAGCCGTTTACGCTTGAATCAATCGGAACAATTTTTGCCTGACAAAGCTCAGCAAGCGGTGTGTAGTTAACATAACATGGCTGAACAACAATGATTTCATCATCAGGATTCAAAATTGCACGGAGAACTGCATCAACACCTTCAGAAGCACCAACAGTTACAAGCACTTCGTTCTTTGGATTGTAGTACATTCCGTAGCGTTCCATGTACTTTGCAATTTCTTCACGGAGTTCGATTAAACCCCAGTTTGAAGTATATGAAGTGTGGCCTTTTTCAAGGTGATAATATGCTTCTTCACGCATTACCCAAGGAGTAGGAAAGTCAGGCTCACCAACTGAAAGGGAAATTACATCATCATGCCCAATGAGCATCTCAAAAAACTTACGAATTCCACTAGGCGGAATATTCATCATTGATGTTGAAAATCTATCTGGTCTGTTGTTCATAGTTAAAACTCCTGTTGCTGTACGGTTTTATCAATCTGGGGTGATTGAGCTTAGTGCTGTAGCGGTACCAGAGCCTGGTTCTGCAGTTTCGATACCAGAGTCTGGTGATGCAGTTTCGGTGGTTGAGCTTGTCGAAACCACCTTTTTAGCAAGTTCTGGCAACTTTTCATGCTGCTTTTCAATTAACGCCTCACGTTTTTTTCTGCTCCAGCCTTGTATCTGCTTTTCCCGTAAAAAAGCTTCTTTTATGCTTAAACATTCTTCAAAGTATACAAGCTTTACAGGCAACCTGGGTTTAGTATATTCAGATCCTTCTCCTGCATTATGCTGAGCAATTCTCCGCTCTAAATCGTTTGTACTGCCAACATAATATGAACCATCAGAACATTCCAAAATATAGGTATACCCGTATTCCATAAATTCTTTGATAATGGTGGTTTCGACCGAGCTCAACCACCGGCTACAATCAGAATTCCCCTTTTAACTTTTAGCTCTTAACTTTTAGTTTTCCTTACGCCATAACCCCTTCGCGTCTGTCTGATTCATCTTCTACATAAAGAACGTCGTTTTCTTTGTAGGTTTTCAGCAGGAAGTGGGTTTTTGTTGAGCGCACACCGCTTAAAGTTGAAAGTTTCTGGGCTACAAATGACGCAACTTCACGAAGGTCATCGCCTTCAATTACAACCTTAAGGTCGTAGCCGCCGCTCATTAAATAAAGTGACTTAACCTGTGGGAAACGGTAAATTCGCTCTGCAAGGGCATCAAACCCGTGTTCGCGTTCAGGCTGGCACTGAATTTCAATTTCTGCCATTACCTTACCCTTTGCACTGACGTCTTTTTCTGGGTTTACAATCGCGGCGTACTTTAAGATGATTCCTTCGTCTTCAAGAGACTTGATAATTTTTTTAACATCATCGCAAGACTTTTTTGTCATTGCCGAAATGTCTTCAACTGAAAGGCGTGCATTTTCACGCAGCAAATCAAGAATCTCTTCTTTTCCGTCCATTTTTATCCCCTATAACTAAACGATAGTTCCTTTTGTGCTTGGAACTTCGCCGTTTCTTCTTGAATCAATTTCTACAGCACTGCGGATTGCCCTTGCTGCAGCCTTGAACAAACCTTCCATTTTATGATGATCCGAGCGACCACGAACTGTATCCAGATGAAGATTACATTTTGCAGCCTGAACAAAACCGTTCCAGAAATCGTCAAAACAATCTGTCTGGAAAGTACCCTGCTTGCCGTCCTGAACACTTACCAGTGGGATGTTTGTTAAATCAGCATTACAAACAAGATATGGTCTGCCGCCAAAATCTACAGCAGCCTGAAGCAAAGCCTCATCCATTGGATAAAGGAATGATCCGCTTCTGAAAATACCAGCGCAATCACCCAGAGCCTTTGCAAAGCACTGACCAAGAACAATGCCTGTATCTTCTATAGTGTGATGCTGATCCACATTCAGGTCACCTTTGATTGTGCCGGACAAATCAAAAAGTCCGTGCTTGCAGAATGACTTTAAAAGGTGGTCAAAAAAACCAATAGGATTCTCAACAGAACATTTTCCAGTTCCATCAAGATTCAAAGTCAATTTTATCTGAGTTTCCCCAGTGTTTCGTTCAACAGTAGCAGTTCTCATATTTTCCCTTACAGCATAACTTTTCTAAGTGCGTATTCAAGGATGTCTGTGGCACCCAATGACTGGAGTTTTGGAAGAAGTGTTGGAACTTCGCTTTTCTTTACGGCAATTTTTACTGCAAAGCCGTCGTCTCCGTACAATGGTGCAACAGTCGGACTCTTCATTGAAGGAATTCCCTTGATAAGACCGTCGATTTTGTCCTTTGCAACGTTCATTTCAAGCATTACACGGCTTCTTGCGTTCAAAACAGATTCAAAGAGCATTTTGAGTTCCATGATTTTCTGTTTCTTTTCTGGATCAGCCATTGCTTCTTTTGATGCGTACATTCTTGTAGAAGAAGTCATCAATGTATCAACGATTTTAAGGTTGTTTGCGCGAAGTGACGAACCAGTTGAAGTGTTGTCAATCAGAATCTGAGCCAGAGACTCTTCGTTGTCCTGAACAAAGCCTTCAGAAGTTCCCCATGTACGGAAAATTGTTCCGTCAACTTTCTTTTCTTCAACCCACTTTTTAGAAAGGTTCTGATATTCAGTTGCGATTGTAACTTTTCCAGCCAAAAGCTTGTCGAAATCAACAGTGTTTGGAATTGCTGCAACGATGCGGACAGGATCAAAACCAAAATCCATGATTTCAACTACATCATCCTGAACACCGTTTTCATAAACCCAGTCTTTTCCAGAAAAACCAACATCAGCCTTGTTCTGAGCCAAAAGTGCAGAGGTAATCTGTGGCTTTACAACCTGAAAAGCCAGGTCTTCCTGATTTGTTGTTGGAAAATATGTTCTGTCCGGCAAGTGAATTGAAATACCAACATCACTCAAAAGTCCGTAAACCGATTCATAAATTCGGCCCTTTGCCAGAAGAATTCTTAATTTATCCATTTTTATCTCCAATTTTTTCTATTTTTGACAATTCAACATTCTACAAAATTTACTGGATTTTGTCGCCAAGCTTTGCAATTTCACTGATTGCCTGAGAAATTTCCGCAGTTCCGCCAGTTACGCTGGAAAGTTGTGAAGAAATTTCTGAAGAAGTCTGAACCTGACTGTTGATGGAAGTTCTGATTTCTTCTGAAAGCCCCGCAATAGTCTTGATTGAATCCTTTGTCACATCAATAACCTTCTTTGTATTGATTGTATTTTCAGTGTTCTTTGAAACAAGATCACGGATTCGGCCAGTAGCATCAACCGTCTGGGCTGCCAGAACCTTAACTTCCTTGGCAACAACGCTAAAGCCTTTTCCAGCTTCACCTGCATGGCTGGCCTCAATAGATGCGTTCAAAGCCAGAACATTCGTAGTTTCAGCAATGTTGATGATCATGTTTACAGCGTCAGAAATCTGTTTTGTACTGTCCACAAGCACATTAATGGCATTGTCCGCATCGATCATCATCTGACTTGCGTTCTTTACAGTGTCAGCAACAGTGTCAACATTACCAGAAATAGTCTTGATGGAACCGGTAAAGTTTTCCATCTGATTTGAAATTGTGGAAACGTTCTGAGAAATCTGCATTGAGTTTTCAGAAACAACATCAGCCTTTACAGTCATTGTGCGCATAACGTTCTCAACTTCAGCCTTGCTCTTGTTTCTTTCCTGAAGCAGCAAAGCACCGTAGAGAGAACTTGAAAGCTGGTCACGCAATGCAGCATAAGAAGCACCCTTGTCCGGACCTTCCTGGAACACAATGTAACCGATCAGATTGCTCTGGAAATGCAAAGATTCTGCAATAAGCGAATATGAAGCAGAAAGCGGCAGATACTGGTCTGGAACAATATCCTTTGTAGCAAAGCTTACGCCGTCCTCAGGAATAGAAAGTCTTTCATTGTCACGAATGGCCATAATCAGCCTGCTGTTTTTTGGAGTAGCAGTTTCTTTTCGTGCAAAGGCTTCATCATCATAAAGAACAACATAAACTCCAGGAATCTTAAGCTTCTTCAAATTCTTCTGAAGAATGTTCATAAGTTCCTTAATGTCGTAGCTTGCCAAAAGCTCAGCACTGGTCTGGCGCAAATCAGCCTCAAAACGGGAAGCAATCAACGAGCTCTGCTTCTGAGAACGAACATCATATTCGTGAATCAGGACACGGCACTGCTGAAGAATATTTTCAGCAACCTTTTCCAGCTTGGAATTGTACACAGCCTCGTCAGATTTTTTATTCAATATAGAAATAAAATTCTGCCAGTGAGCAAAATCAGCCGAGCGCTTCAGGAACACGTTCAGATTCTTGGTAAATTCAAGAACAAATTCAGAACCAACCACACTTTCAGAAAGCACAGAGTCAATGTATTTTGGAAGCATTGTTGCAATCTGAGTTCTGAAGAATTCCTTAAGCTTTTCTGTTGCACCACGGGAAGAAGAAATCTTGTCCATGATTGCTTTAGTGGTTTCATCTTTCCATGCAGAACCTTTAAAAACCGCCTCAACATCAGCCTTTGAACGAGACTTTGCAGCAGTTTTTGTCTTTCCAAAAAATGATTTTTTAGAAGAAGCATCATCTTCAGTAGAACGAAGCTCAGATGTGGCGTTCAAAACATTTTCAGATTTACAGCCGCATGATTCACCAAGCCTGAGCTTAGTCTCATATCTGAATTCAGAAGGAACAGGTTTTCCGGCAAGACAATCTGCAATCGTCTGATAAGAACGGTGGCCAAGACCAACAAAAGGCATTTCAACAGAAGTGATAGGCGGGTTACAGAAAGCCGCATCGTCAGTACCGTTAAAGCCGCAGACAACAACATCATACGGAACAGAATAACCTTCCTGAATCAAATATTCCTGAGCACCGATAGCAACATTGTCACCAACGCAGACAAAGGCCTCAACATCCTTTCCAATTTTAACACCGCGGTCAGTAATGGCCTTTACACCCTTCGCACCGTCAGCAATAGCCCATCCGCCAGGTTCAGTAATCAGGCGCTGGTCAATCTTAAGACCGTGATTTTTGAGAGCTTCCATGTAGGCTTCGTATCGTTCCTTTGCATACATATGAACAGCCGGACCACGAAGGAATGCAATTTTTGTAAGACCGTGAACTTCAATAAGATGGTTCATCAGATCCAGCATACCAGTACGGCAGTCAGCATAGATAACAGGTTTTCCAGGAACTTTAAATGTCATGCAGACCAGATGGCTTTTGTTGAACTTTTTGTAATAGTTCATTGTTTCATCTGTAACATCGGAAGAAGCCCAGCTCACAACGCCGTCAAAAACACCGTCTTCAATGATGTTGTAAATAATAGAACCTGCACCCTGCCCAAGAACTGGACCACGGAATGTGATTACGGGGACTTTATTTTCCTTACATTTTTCAACAAGACCACGCCACATGTTTGTACCTGTAGCATCAATCAGAGAGCGAGTAAGAAATGCAACTGTGCCTTTTTTCATATAGTCCTCATTTGTTTGGTTTGTTTAAAATCTCTCAGTACAGTATCGGTTAAATTATACACCATATATAGAAATTTTACGCACTAAATGTTTGTTATTTTAAAAGGAAGCCTATGGGCGTGTCCCCATCCGGGGCCAGGCTTTCCACCCTTCCGCGTCAAGCGCTCCATTGCCACTTGCTACGCAACTGCCAACGCCTGCGGCGGGGTTCCAGGCCTTCACGCAAATCAGCCTTTTTTATTACTTTCCCACAACAATTAACTGCATTTTATTAAATTTTCCACAATTGAATTCCCTTGTTTTATACACTAAAATGATAGAATGTTTCGTATTTATGTTGAACGCAAGCCTGGCTTCCAGAGTGAAGCTCAGAGCATTTTAAGTGAAATCAATGGATTTTTGGGCATTTCCTCAGTTAAGGGAGTGCGTTACTTTAACCGCTATGACATCGAAAATACTTCAGAAGACGTATCAAAGATGGCAGCTCTCCGCATTTTCTCAGAGCCACAGAGCGACAGCGTTGCTTATGATGAAGTTAAAGCCGCTGAAGGTGAAACTGTAATCATCTGGGAATATCTCCCGGGCCAGTACGACCAGCGCGCAGACTCAGCAGAACAGTGTCTTTCACTTCTCCGCGAGTCAATGAAGAACACTGCAAAAGTTGGAACTGAACCTCCACGTGTTCGCTGTGCAAAAATGGTTATCCTTTCTGGAAACGTTTCTGCTGATGAAGCTGCAAAGATTCAGAAATACCTTATCAACCCGGTTGATTCACGCCTTGCCGACGCAAAAATTCCTGAAACTCTTGAAATGAAGTCAGAAGTTCCTGGTGACATTCCAGTTGTTGAAGGCTTCATCAAATATGGAAAGAAAGAACTGGACGCATACCGTGCAAAAATGGGTCTTGCAATGGATCTTTCGGACATTCAGTTCCTTCAGAAATACTTTAAGTCAATTCAGCGCGACCCTACAGAAACTGAAATCCGCGTTCTTGATACTTACTGGTCTGACCACTGCCGTCACACTACTTTCAATACAGTCCTCAAGGACATCAAAATCGAAAAAGGACCTTATGCAAAGCTTTTCAAGCAGTCACTTGAAAACTACAAGGCAATGCACACAGATTTGTATGCAAAACGCAAGGACAAGCCTTTAACTTTGATGGACATGGCAACTGTTGGCGGAAAATACCTTCGCAAGCACGGAATGCTGGACGACATGGAAGTTTCTGAAGAAAACAACGCATGTTCAATCTTCATCGACGTTCACTACACAACAGACAAAGATGGAAATCCTCTCCCAAAAGGCAAAGAAGAAGTTGAACAGTGGCTTCTCCAGTTCAAAAACGAAACACACAACCATCCTACAGAAATCGAACCATTTGGTGGCGCTGCAACTTGTATTGGTGGTGCAATCCGTGACCCACTTTCTGGCCGTTCATGGGTTTACCAGTCAATGCGCGTAACTGGTGCAGGGGACCCAACTCAGCCACTTGAAGCAACACTTCAGGGTAAACTTCCACAGGTAAAAATTTGTCGCGAAGCTGCTCAGGGCTTCTCTTCTTACGGAGACCAGATTGGTCTTACAACTGGTCAGGTTACAGAAGTTTACCATCCTGGATACCTTGCAAAACGCATGGAACTTGGTGCTGTAATCGCTGCTTCTCCTTACGCAACTGTAATGCGCGAAACTCCAGAAGCAGGTGACATCATCATTCTCCTTGGCGGCGGTACAGGCCGTGACGGTATTGGTGGTGCTACAGGTTCTTCAAAAGTTCACACAGAAAAATCAGTTACAACTGCTGCTGCTGAAGTTCAGAAAGGTAATGCCGTTGAAGAAAGAAAAATTCAGCGTCTCTTCAGAAATCCAGAAGTTAGCCACATGATCCGCCGTTCAAACGATTTTGGTGCAGGCGGTGTTTCAGTTGCTGTTGGTGAACTTGCTCCAGGACTTGATATCAATCTTGATGCAGTTCCAAAGAAGTATGAAGGACTTAACGGTACTGAACTTGCAATTTCTGAATCACAGGAACGAATGGCAGTTGTTGTTCGTGCAGGTGATGTAGAAAAGTTCATCAAATACTGTAACGAAGAAAACCTTAACGCAGTTGTTGTTGCAACTGTAACAGATAAAAACAAGCTCACAATGAAATGGCGCGGTAAGACAATCGTTGACATTGACCGCTCATTCCTTGATTCTGCTGGTGCTGAACACACAGCAAAGGCTTCTATTGAAAGTCCTGCTGAAAACCGTCAGTCTCCACTGGTTAAGCCTTTGGATTCTGTTTCTGCAGTTCTCGGAAATGCAAACAGTGCAACTGGTGAAAATCCAGGTGCTCAGCCAACAAAAGAACAGATTCACGATGCATTCATTGCAAATATGTCTGATCTTGCATGCTGTTCACAGCGCGGTCTTCAGGAACGCTTCGACGGTTCTATCGGTGCTTCAACTGTACTTTTCCCATTTGGCGGAAAATATCAGGGAACTCCAGAATGTGCAATGTCTGCAAAAATTCCTGTAATTTCTCCTCGCGAAACTTCAACCGTTTCACTTATGTCTTACGGCTTTGATCCTCGTGTTGCAAACTGGTCTCCATGGCACGGCGCTCAGACTGCTGTTCTTTCTTCTCTTGCAAAAATCACTTGTATTGGTGGTAAGGCCACAACTTCAAGAATGTCTTACCAGGAATTCTTTGGTAGAACTGTTGATGCAAAAACTTGGGGTTACCCAACTGCTGCCCTTCTTGGTTCAGTTGATGCCCAGAGAGAAATGGGTTGTGCTTCAATCGGTGGAAAAGACTCAATGTCCGGAACTTTTGAAAACCTCAATGTTCCACACACACTGGTTTCATTTGCAGTTGCTCACGACGAAGCAGAAAATGTACAGTCAGGCTCATTCAAAAAGAGCGGAAGCTACATCTATCTGGTTCAGGTTCCATATACTGCAGAACTTGCTCCAAACTGGGACACATTCAAAAAGAATTCCGATGCCCTTTACGAAGCAAACAAAGCTGGAAAAATCAGCGCAATGTATCCTGTAGGTGCCGGTGGTATTGCTGAAGCAATTACAAAAATGGCATTCGGTAACAAGATTGGTGTTCAGCTTACACAGATTCCAACTTCTGCAACAGTAATCGGTTTCTACAGAAACGCAAACGACACTGTAGCTGATTTGTTCACTCCTCAGTACGGTTCAATTCTTGTTGAAACAGATGATCCAAAATTTGAGGACAACGGTTTTGTAAACGCAACTGTATTCAAAATCGGTAACACACAGAAAGACCCAATCATCTCATTTGAAATGCAGGGCGTTGCTCCACTTCCAAAGGCAGAAATCAAGCTGGACGAACTTTACACAGCATGGGAATCAAAACTTGCAAAGGTATTCCCACCAGTTTCTGGCGCAAAGGAACAGGACAAGCTTCCTGAATGGGCAGTAGCTTCACACCCAACATTGGCAGAAGCCAGAGCAAAATTTGCTGCGTCGGTTGAGCCTGTCGAAACCAGCAGCAACACGGTAATTTCGACAAGCTCAATCACCGTGTTGGACAAATCTAAGGCTAAGCCAAAGGAAATCATTCCTGTATTCCCTGGTACAAACTGTGAATACGACATGGCCCGTGCATTCAACCTTGCCGGCGCTGATTCTAAAATCTATGTATTCAGAAACAGAACTCCACAGGATCTGGAAGAATCTTTGAACGGTCTCCAGAAAGAAATTTCTGATTCACAGATCATCGCATTTGCAGGCGGCTTCTCAGCTGGTGACGAACCTGACGGTTCTGGTAAGTTCATTGCAAACGTAATCCGTGAAAAACGCATTGCTGATGCAGTTACAGCCCACCTTGAAGACAAGAAGAACCTTGTTCTCGGTATCTGTAACGGTTTCCAGGCTTTGATCAAAACTGGTCTTGTTCCTTTTGGAAAAATCATGGAACCAGCTGCTGAAAACCCAACTCTTACATACAACAACATTCACCGCCACATAAGCCGCGTAGTTCGTACAAGAATGGTAAGTGCTGCTTCTCCTTGGGCTTTGGATGCTTCAGTTCTGGATGCCCGCCCACACTACATTCCTGTAAGCCATGGTGAAGGAAAAATCTACATCACCGAATCTTTGGCAAAGGAATTGTTTGAGAAGGGACAGGTTTACTCACAGTACTGTGATGAATTCGGCGTTCCATCAGTTTGTGAACCAGACAATCCAAACGGCTCAGCATTCGCTATTGAAGGTCTCACTTCTCCAAACGGTCTCGTTCTTGGAAAAATGGGTCACTCAGAACGTACAGTCGGAACTGGCGTAAATGGTTCAAGCTCTGATTTGATCAAGAACATCGCCGGAAACCCTGCAACAGAAAGTTCAGGCAACTCATGCCAGAATCTCTTCCAGGCTGGTGTAAGATATTTTAACTAGGAATAAACATGAAAAAACTTTTATTGACATTGTGTGCGGTTGCTGCAATTGCTTTTACAGGCTGTGGAAAAAAAATCGACACAACTAACTGGATTTCTAACTTTGATGATGCAAAAAAAGCTGCAAATTCAGAGGGAAAGAAAATTATTCTTTATTTCTCTGCACTTGATTCAGATGGTGTAAGTGAAAGACTTAACGAAAATGTTTTCTATACTGATGAATTCAAGACAAAATTCACACAGGATTTCGTTCTTGTAAATGTGGATTTCTCAAACAGCCGCTTTGACACAATGGCTCCAAATCCAGATGATGAGAACACTGATCAGAAAAAGCAGGAACTTGACCGTGAGCAGCTCAACAAGGACATGCAGTACGCAAACCTTTACTCTGTTCAGTCGCTTCCAACATATCTTCTGCTCACAAAACAGGGTTATGTAATTGCTGACCTTCTGATTGACGAAAACGCAGACTTTGATGCTGTTGCTGCAGAAATTGAAAGCCGCAAGACTCGTACAGAAGAAGTTGATGCCCTGATTAAGACAATCAACACTGGAAAAAAGGCCGAAGTTCTTGAAGCAATCGACACTCTCTACGAAACAACAGATTCTGACTACAAGATTCTTCTTTCTGACTTCAACAAAAAGTACATCACTTTGGATAAAAAGAATGAATCTGGTAAGGCTCCAAAACACCTCTTTGCACTTTCTGATTCACTGGCTCAGCGCGCTTTGATGGAACAGGATTATGAAAAGACTATTGAAATCCTTGAAATGCCAACAAAATATGATTTCCTTTCAGCTGAAGACAGACAGCAGGTTTTCTATTCTGTAGGTTATTTCATGGCAACTTCCGGTTCTTCTGATTATGCAAAGATCAAGGACTACTTCCAGAAAGCTGTTGATGCTGATCCAGAAAGTGAACACGCTGAGGCAATCAAACAGGCCATCGCCTATGTTGATGAAATGATGGCTGAAGGTGTAAGCACAGTACCAGCTGCCGGTCCTGCTGAAGAGAATGTTGTTCCAGGTGAACCTTCTGCTGATGCAACTGTAGAAACAACGAACTAAAAATATAAACAAATTAAAAAAGCGGGTCCCAGCGACGGAAAAAAAGCCAAGGTATCCTCCGGCTTTCGCGCCTCAATCGCTTTGCTTTGGGCGCTGCCCGGGAACAATCGTTCTCGTTCCTGTTTGGCTCCTCCTTAACTTTTTTTTCCTGCGTCCCACTTTTTTTGCACAGTTTGTAATGTTATTATTGTAACTTATAAAACATAGGAGATTTTCATTCATTTATGGATGGTCAGCCCCCCTCGAATAATTTGATCTTGCTGCTGCTTATTGCGGCGGCTTGTATTGTTCTTTCTTCCCTTTTTTCTGCAAGTGAAAGTGCTTTTTTGGGCTTGAACAAGCTTAAGGTTCACTTTTTGCGGGAAAAGGGCGACAAAAGGGCAATCCGGACAAGCAAACTTCTTGAAAAAAAAGAAGAGCTTTTGAACATGCTGCTTGTTGGAAACGAAATCGTAAACGTTGCCCTTTCTGTAGTCTTAACTTCAATTTTTTTAAAGCTCTTTGGTCCTGCAGGTCTTGGAATTGCCACCGGTATAGCAACAATCCTTCTGCTTTTATTTGGTGAAATCACGCCAAAGAGCATTACCACAAAATACCCGGAAAGCTTTGCGTTCAGCATTTCTGGATTTGTTAAGTTTTTCTTCTATCTATTACGCCCCTTCGTAATTTTCTTCACCACAATTTCCCGTCTCCTTCTGAAAATTTTTGGAATCGACATCAAGAAAAAGTCTGTTTCGTTTACAGAAGAAGAAATCAAAACTTTTATTGATGTTGGTGGCGAAGAAGGTGTTCTTGAAAAGGGTGAAAAGAACATGATGAACCGCGTCTTTAAATTTTCTGATCTTGAAGCCGTTGATATTATGATTCCCCGAACAAAAATAGTCGGAATCCACCCGGGAATGAATTTCAGGGACATTGTACAGCTTTCTGAACGTACAAGGCTTTCACGATTTCCTGTTTATGAAGAAGATTTGGACAATATAATCGGTGTGGTTCATGTTAAGGATCTGGTTTATTTTCCACGAAGCGAGGAATTTTCTGTAAAAAATGTAATGAGAAAACCGCTTTTTATTCCGGCAACTACAAAAATGTCGGCCATTCAGTCAATTCTTCAGGAACACAAGGAAAATTTTGCCGTAGTAATTGATGAATATTCAGGAACAGACGGAATTCTGACCACTGAAGACATTGCCAGAGAAATTTTTGGAGGCGTTTTCACGGAATCTGAACAGAACGGGCCTTCAGATATTGCGGCAAAGGATTTTGACAATGCCGTTCTTGAAGGATCAGCCCGCCTTTCTGATTTAAGTGAAGACCTTCACACAAAACTGGAATCAGACATAAATGAAACCATTGCAGGATATATGATAGAAAAGCTGGACCGTCTGCCAATAATCGGGGACTCAATCGAAGTTCCAGGCTACAAGCTCACAGTAACTGCTCTGGATAAAAAACGAATTTCAAAGATTCTCTGCACAAAGCTGGAAACTGAAGAAGAGGAGGAAGAAAATGCAGATCTTGTTTGATTTTGTACTTCCTTCTGTTGGACTTGTGATTCTGGTTGCCATAGTTGCATTTTTTGCTTCCAGTGAGACAGCTTATCTTTCAATAACAAAGGTCATGCTCAAGCAGATGCTTAAGAAAGATGATCCTAACAAAAAAAACACGCCGACTAAACGGGTGGCATATCTTAAACGGAACACGGACCAGCTGCTTTCACTGATTCTGATCGGCATAAATTTTGTCACTTCCTTTGCTTCTGGTCTGGCGGCAACAATTGCAATCGGACTTTTGGGTGATGCAGGTTCCTTTTATGCAACGGTTGTGATGACTTTTGTTCTGATTATTTTTGGTGAAATCATGCCAAAAACAATCTCGGCCTATCATCCAATGGCTGCAGCAAAGGCTTTTTCACTTCCATTGATGATTTTGCAGAAAATTTTCTTTCCGATTGTGTGGTTCTTTGCAAAGATTACCAACGGAATTTCATTTATTCTTAATAAATTCATCAAAAAAGACCGTGCCAGCATTACGGAAGAAGAATTGAAGAGTCTTATTGAAGTGGGAGAGCATGAAGGAACGCTGGAACACAGTGAAAAGAAGATGCTCTATAAAATTTTCGACTTCACAGACCTGCACGCAAGGGACATTATGCGCCACAGAAGCATGGTCACCTTTATTCCAGAAAATGCAGAATATTCACAGGTAATCAGAATCTTCCGTGACACAGGCTATTCAAGAATCCCAGTTTGTGGAATTGATGAAACAACAGAAGACTACAGCTTTGAGAACGTAATCGGTTTCATCTTCTACAAGGATGTTCTTCTTCGTTCACCAAACGCAAATTCCAAGCGCAGTTTTGCCAGAAGATGCATGAGGCCTGCACTGTTTGTACCTGAAACTCTTACAGCAACAGAAATTCTTCTGAAATTCAAAAAGGAAAAAGTGAATTTTGCCATCTGTATCGACGAAAACGGCTGCAATTCAGGCATTGTAACAATGGACGATATTTTGAAGGCGGTTTTTGGAAGAAGCGTTTCAGGGGAAAATGACGAAGTTCCTCCAGAAAACAGGATTCAGACGATTACTCCACGGGAATTTATGGTTCCTGGCGACATGAAATTGGGCGACTTGAACGAACTTTTAAAGCTTGAACTGGAAAGCGAAGACTACGATACTCTGGGTGGATGGCTTTTGGAACAGTTTGACGAATTGCCGGAAACCGGTGAAGTTATCAGAAGGGATGGAATTTTCTTTAAAATCGAACTTCAGGCGCAGAGAAGAATTCAAAGTGTAAGAATCAGACTGCCAAAAGAACCGTTAACTTCTGAAAAATAAAAACTTTGTTGTAAATTTTACAAAAATTTCATTTTTAAATTTGACAAGCATTGAAGAAAGGTTCACAATATACTCAACTAATATATTAGAATATTTGATTAACATTCCGTTATAAAATATTCTCTATGCTTTTCATACAAATTGGAGGATTTTATTATGAAAAAAACTTTGGTTGCTGCAACATGTGCAATCCTTTCACTTGGACTTGCACTTACAGGTTGTAACTCAAAAAAATCAGAAAAAATGGTTCTTCGCTATGCTGAAAACCAGCCACAGGACTACCCAACAACACAGGCTGCTTACAAGTTTGCAGAAATGGTAGAAGCTAAGACAAACGGTCGCATCCACATTGATGTTTACTATGGTGCTCAGCTCGGTGATGAAAAATCAGTTATCGAACAGCTTCAGTTTGGTGCCATCGACTTTACTCGCGTTTCCATTTCACCACTTTCTGAATTCGACAAATCATTGAACGTTCTTCAGCTTCCATACCTTTACAAAGATGCTGCTCAGATGTGGCGCGTTCTTGACGGTGATATTGGTGCTAAATTCCTTTCTAACATTTCTTCAAGCAACCTCATCGGTCTTTCTTGGTTCGATGCTGGTGCCCGCAACTTCTACAACTCAGTTCGCCCTGTAACAACTTTGGAAGATATGAAAGGTCTTAAGATTCGTGTTCAGGAATCTCAGATGATGATGGGTATGGTTGCTCAGGTTGGTGCTAACGCAACTCCAATGGCTTACGGTGAAGTTTATTCATCACTTCAGACTGGCGTTATCGACGGTGCTGAAAACAACTGGCCTTCTTATGAATCAACATCACACTACGAAGTTGCTAAATATTTCGTTCTTGATGAACATACTCGCGTTCCAGAAATGCAGATGATTTCTAAAATCACTTGGGACAAACTTTCTGCTGAAGATCAGAAAATCATCCGTGAATGTGCCGCAGAATCTGCTAAGATTGAACGTGAACTCTGGGCTGATAAAGAAAAGGCTTCTGAAGCAAAAGTTAAGGCTGGTGGATCTGTAGTAACAGAACTTGCTGCTGGTGAAAAAGAAAAGTTCCAGGCTGCAATGGCTCCACTTTATGCACAGTTCGGTGCAGGTTATGAACAGCTCATTGCTGACATCCAGTCTAAATAAGTTGATTAAATAGTCAGTTTTCTGTCTGATGGGTTTGAGGCCTGTCAGACAGTTTTTTTATAGTTTTTGGTAATATTTTAGTATATTAGCAAAAAGAAGAAAAAAGACTTTTTCTTCTTTTTGCCGACAACTAACAAGAGAGATATAAATGGCTTCAATTTCTGAAAAAATCAAAGGCTTTTTCAGTTCAATTCCTGGTGAAATCTGCAAACCTGGTTACAAGGCTTGGGAAAAGGCAATTTCTGCCGTAACTTTCGTCTTTGACTGCATTTACAGAGTTCTCCTTGAATTTTCTAAAATTGTCCTTCTTTTCATCGTAATCATCGTTAGTGCACAGGTTTTCTGCCGTTTCTTCAAGCATTCGATCATGTGGTCGGAAGAGGTTGCACTGCTTTTGATGGTTTGGACTGCATTCATCGCACTGGCAATCGGTGTAGAAAAAGGTTTGCACATTGCAATCACAATTTTCTACAACATGTTCCCAAAGAAGCTTCAGTGGGTTATTTCAAAGCTCATTCTTCTTTCAACAATTTTCTTTGGCTTCATCTTGATTTACTACGGAGCAAAAGTTTCGGCAAACGGAATGAAAAATATGCTTCCGGCAACACAGTGGCCAAACGGAATTAAATTTTTAATGATGCCTGTAGGTGGTGTTTTTGTATGCTACTTTGCCGTTCTTGACCTGTTTGGTCTTGGAAAATACCGTCACCTTGACATTGAAGACGGAAACCGTGGCGAAGACAAAACTGACCAGCAGATTCTTGAAGAAGCCCAGCAGAACAAAAATGCCGCTTCTGAAACAACTGAAGAATAAAGGGGGGAAGCCGATGTTTGATTCTAATGTTGCAATGTGGCTTCTTTTGGGAAGCTTTGTTGTATTTATTTTGTGCAGAATGCCTGTAATTTTTGCAATTGCAGTTTCTTCCTGCATTACAATGTTCTATATGGGAACACCGCTCATGTCATTTGTTCAGCAGATGGCAAAGGGTGTAGACAGTTTTAGCTTGATGGCAATTCCATTCTTCATCCTTGCCGGTGAAATTATGGGTGCTGGTGGTATTTCAGACAGACTTTTAAAGGCGGCTGATGCAATTGTAGGCCGATTCCGAGGCGGTTTCTCTTATGTAAACGTACTTGGTTCAATGTTCTTTGGACATCTTTCCGGTTCAGCAGTTGCAGACGTTTCTTCACTTGGTTCAATTGAAATCCCAATGATGGTTAAAGGCGGCTATGACAGAGATTTCTCTGTTGCAGTAACCGTTGCTACATCTTGTCAGGGAGTTTTGATTCCACCAAGCCACAACATGATTATCTACTCTGTTGCAGCTGGCGGTGCATCGGTTGGTGCTTTGTTCATGGCTGGTCTTGTTCCAGGTGTAACACTTGGTATTTTGATGCTTGTACTCTGTGCCGTAATCAGCATTATCCGTCACTATCCAAAGGGTGATAACATCAGCTTTAAGGAAGCATTTAAGGTTGTTTCAAGTGCCGTTCTTGCATTGTTCACAGCCGTAATCATTCTTGTTGGTGTAACAGCAGGTTTGTTTACAGCAACAGAATCAGCTGCAATTGCCTGTATATACGCCTTCATAATCTCTGTATTTGTTTACAAGGAACTGAAGATTTCAATGATGCCAAAGCTTTTGATGAACACAGTTAAAACACTGGCAATGGTATTCTCATTGATTGCTGCTGCAAATGCCTTTGGATGGCTCCTTGCCTTCCTTAGAGTTCCAACCCTCATTACACAGGGACTTATGGCAATCAGCTCAAACAAAATAGTTCTTTTGCTTTTGATAAACCTTATGCTTTTGCTCCTGGGCTGTGTTATGGATATGGCACCGCTCATCCTGATTGTAACTCCAATCCTCATTCCAGTAATTACTGCTTTGGGAATGAGCAAGGTTCAGTTTGGCGTAATGTTGATCTTTAACCTTGCAGTTGGTCTTTGTACTCCACCTGTAGGTTCTGCACTGTTTGTAGGCTGTTCTGTAGGTAAAATCAGCATTGAAAAAACAGTAAAAGCCATGCTTCCATTCTATGCAGTTATGCTGCTTGGATTGATGCTGGTTACTTTTGTACCAGAAATTTCACTGTTCTTGCCAAGAATGTTGGGATTTGCTGTTTGATATTGCGGGTTTTAGGGCGGGAGCCCTAGGCGAGTGGGGTGTCGAAGCAGACCTTGGGCTGCAAGCAGGGGAGAGACTTCTCCCCTCCCCCATATTTTTGCTGTAAAAAAAGGGGAATTTAATAATTATGGAAATGACTTTGAGATGGTATGGTCCTGGATTTGATTCCGTAACTTTGGAACAGATTCGGCAGATACCTGGAGTTAAAGGCGTTATCACCACCTTGTACGATGTTCCAGCTGGAGAAGAATGGACCAGTGAACGCGTAAAAGGCCTCAAAAATATCGTAGAAAAAGCGGGACTTAAAATCAGCGGAATTGAAAGCGTTAACATTCACGACGCAATCAAAATCGGAACACCTGACCGCGACAAATACATCGACAATTACATCAAATCGCTGGAAGCACTTGGAAAAGAAGACATCCACATGGTTTGCTACAATTTCATGCCTGTTTTTGACTGGACTCGTACGGACCTTGCAAAAATGCGTCCAGACGGCTCAACTGTTCTTGCCTATGACCAGAAGGTTGTAGATACAATCGACCCGCAGAAATTTTTTGACCAGACAACAGACAATTCCAACGGTTTTGTAATGCCAGGCTGGGAACCTGAACGACTTGCAAAGGTCAAGGATTTGTTTGAAGCCTACAAGGATGTAAGTGCCGAAAAGCTTTTTGACAACCTTGTTTACTTTTTGAAGGCCATTGGACCAGTTTGTGAAAAATATGGAATGAAAATGGCCATTCATCCGGATGATCCTGCATGGCCTGTATTCAACCTGCCAAGAATCATTACTGGAAAAGAAGCAATCCTTAAAATGCTCAAGGCTGTTGATAAGGAATACAACGGAATTACCCTCTGTATGGGTTCACTGGGAACAAATCCAAAGAATGACATCCCGGACATCATCCGTTCATGCAAGGGACGAATACATTTTGCACATGTAAGAAACCTTCACCACTTCTCACCAGGCGTTTTTGAAGAAGCTGCACACCTTTCTTCAGACGGAAGCTTTGACATGTATGAAGCAGTAAAGGCACTTCACGACATTGGATTTGACGGACCAGCCCGTCCAGACCACGGAAGAACAATCTGGGGTGAAAAATGTATGCCAGGTTACGGACTTTACGACCGTGCCTTGGGTGCAATGTACATTCAGGGGCTTTGGGAAGCAATCGACAAGAGTAAAAAATAAAAGATCTCTCGACTGCGCTCGAGATGACGAGGAATTCGAATCGCGATGACAAGGAATTCGAATCGAGATGACAAGGAATTCGAATCGAGATGACATGAAAACTGTTTGTCATTTCAAACTTTGACAGCTGATTTTGCGTCATTTCGACATTGGCAGATATTTTTTTGTCATTTCGACATTGGCAGATATTTTTGTGTCATTTCGACATTGGCAGATATTTTTTTGTCATTTCGACATTGGCAGATATTTTTTTGTCATTTCGACCGAGCGCAGCGAGTGGAGAAATCTATGAAAAAAACAGAAAGCTCAGTTTACGAAATTTTGAGGGAAAAAATCACAAATCTTGATTACAAGCCTGGGGAAGAATTGAATGTGAACACGCTGATTGAAGAGCTGGAGGTTTCCCGTTCGCCAATCCGTGACGCACTTTTAAGGCTTTCACTTGATAAGCTCGTTGATATTTTTCCGCAAAAGGGAACCCGCGTTGCTTTTTTGGACAAGAACATCATTGCTCAGGAAAGGTTCATGAGAATTAACCTTGAGCTTGGCGTGTTGAAAAAGTTCATGGAAATCCAAAAAAGGGACAACAAGGCTGAAATTTTTGGTGCAGAGCTTCAGGCAATTCTGTTGCAGCAGCACGCAAGCCTTATGGGTGGAAGTAAAAAAAGCTTTCTGGAAAGTGACGACAACCTTCACTACTTTTTCTACAGGCACTCGGACAACCAGTGGATTTGGGACGTAATAAATTCCCATACGGGAAACGACCACAGAATCCGAATCCTTAGCTACAATGCAAAAAACATTTCCGACAACGTTGAAGCCGAACATTCAGCGCTTGTAAAGGCAATCAGGGAAGGAAATGTTGAAGAAGCAGTAAAAATAGATGAAGCACACCTGATGCAGCTGACAACAGTAGTGGATTCGCTGATAAACGACTATCCAGAATATTTTAGTAAGTAAAAAAGAAGGAACAATATGAAACTGAATCTTAAGGAACTTGCTGACAAATCAAAATGGAACGGCTACAAGCTTTTTGATTTTGACTATGCAAAGGTCTCAGAAAATACAAAAAAATCACCTGAATGGGTTCACTTTGGCGGCGGAAACATCTTTAGAATTTTCCCTGCAGCACTTTGCCAGAAGCTTTTGAATGAAGGCCTGATGAACACTGGAATCGTAGTTGGAAACAGCCACGACCCTGAAATCATCGACATTCTCTACAAGGCACACGACAACCTGACACTTGGGGTTACATTAAAGGCAGACGGTTCCATTTCAAAGGAAGTAATCGGTTCAATTGCCTGGGCTTTGAACTGTGACCCGGAATTAAAGGATGACTGGGCTGAATTTGAAAAAATCTTCACAAATCCAAGCCTTAAAATGGTTTCCTTTACGATTACAGAAAAAGGCTATGCACTTTACGGCCCAGACGGAAAACTCCTTCCAGCTTATGTGGAAGATTTTGCAACAACTCCAGAAAATGCAAAAATGTTCATGTGCCATCTTACACGACTTCTTTTTGCAAGATTCAAGGCTGGTCAGTTGCCTGTAACAATGGTCAGCATGGACAACTGTTCCCACAACGGAGAAAAATTGCAGTCAGCTATCGTTGAAATTGCAGAAAACTGGTGCAAAAAAGGCTATGTTCCGCAGGAATTCATTGAATACCTGAAAAATGACAAAAAAGTGGCCTTCCCGTGGTCAATGATAGATAAAATCACACCTCGTCCAGATGCAA
Source organism: Candidatus Treponema equifaecale (assembly GCA_018064905.1). GTDB lineage: Bacteria > Spirochaetota > Spirochaetia > Treponematales > Treponemataceae > Treponema_D > Treponema_D equifaecale. Next base: position 18,831 of record JAGHUJ010000052.1, on the reverse strand, counting down.
AGGTTGCAGAAATGCTCAAGAAAGACGGTTTTGAAGACACAGAACTTATGGTAACTTCACGAAAAACCTACATTTCACCTTTTGTAAATGCAGAAGAGCCCCAGTACCTTGTAATCGAAGACAAATTTCCAAACGGCCGTCCACCGCTTGAAAAGGCAGGGGTTTATTTTACGGACAGGGACACAGTAAACAAGGTTGAAAAGATGAAGGTCTGCACTTGTCTGAACCCTCTCCACACTTCTCTGGCAGTTTCAGGCTGTCTTTTGGGCTTTAATTTGATTTGTGACGAAATGAAGGATTCTGACCTTAAGAAAATGGTGGAAATTCTGGGTTATGAAGAAGGACTTCCAGTTGTAGTTGATCCAAAAATCATTGAACCAAAATCATTCATTGACGAAGTAATTACAAAGCGACTTCCAAATCCATTTATGCCAGACACACCACAGCGAATTGCAACAGATACAAGCCAGAAGCTTTCGATTCGTTTTGGTGAGACAGTAAAGGCTTATCAGTCAAAGGGACTTGATTTGAACAAACTCAAAATTGTTCCGCTGGTTTTTGCAATGTGGGCCAGATATCTTCTTGCAGTTGATGACGATGGAAAAGCATTTGAACTTTCCCCAGATCCACTCATTCCATCCGTAAAGCCAATTCTTGAAGGAATTGAAATCGGCGGAAAAAATGCAGATGCTGAAGAAAAATTCAAGAAGCTGCTTGCCAATGAAAAAATATTTGGATTTGATGTTACATCTTCGCCACTTTACCAGAAATCAAAGGAATATTTCCTTGCAATGGTAAGCGGCAAAGGAATGGTAAGAAAAACAATCCACGAAGCAGTGAATTAAAGAAAAAAAGTTGTTGCCGCGTCGGTTGAGGCTCTCGAAACCATCGCGGCAACATTAATTACAAGGTGGTTTCGACTTGGCTCAACCACCGTTTTTTTTACAGTCCAAGGAATTTTACGACTTTGTCGTGGTAGCCTTCTTCATCAATAAGGTATGCAATTGCGTGAGGACAGTCTGCCACTAAATGAAGGTATTTTTCGGAAGTACAGTACTGATAGTTTGCGAAGGTCATTTCTACAGGAACAAAATCATCAGCAGCACCGTGAATAAAAATCACAGGAATTTTGTTGTATCTGAGAGCCAGCAAGGTTGAATATTCATCCATGCTGAAGTCCGCAAAAAATTTAGTCATGACATTGCCCAAGGCCATAATCACATTGGCAAAAGGCATCTTCATGTCCTTCTTAAGCACCTTCCATATAATTTCTCTTGGTGAAGTAAAGCCGCAGTCAGCAACCGCCCCCTTAACATTTTCAGGAAGATCAAAGCCAAGGCACATCACAGTTGTAGCACAGCCCATAGAAATTCCCTGCAGATAAACAGGGTTCTGGTCACCAAAAATTTTGTTGGTCTCCAGAATCCAGTCCCGAAGATCATAGCGTTCCTTAATTCCAAAGGTGACATATTTTCCTTCGCTTTTGCCATGAGTGCGCTGATACGGCAGAACAATATTGTAGCCCAGACCATGATAAAATCTCATTAAGGAAGAATATTCACGAAGCGGGCTGGAATGGTAGCCGTGCATCAGGACAAAGGTTCCCCTGGCATTTTCTGCAGGCAGCACGTAGGCAAACAGATTCAGTCCATCAAAGGATTTCATTGTAAGCTCCTGCGGATTCTGTTCAAAGAACCATTCTGTGTCCGCAATATTTTTCTGAAGAAAGGCTTCAGATTTAAAATGACTCAGATTATCTTTTTCAGTTGGGTCATGGCGTTCAAATGAAGGCTTGAACACAAAGGCATAAACAGCCAGAACAAACAGAATTCCCAAAGCCAGCACAGTACAGCTGACAGCAACGAGATTTTTAGTAAGCTTTTTCACTTTTTCTTTACCAATCCTTATTCAATTTCGTAGGTTTCACCATATTTTACAATTTGTACGCTAGGGAATCCATTCTCTTTGAGATGTTTTTCAAAGAATTCCTGGGCATCTTTTTCACCGTGAACCATAAAAATTTTCTTAAGACGGCTTGTATCAATAGTTTTGAGCCATTTAGTCATTTCCTCATAATCAGCATGAGCCGAGAAAGCGTTGATACATTCAACATTTGCCTTAACATCGTATTCATCGCCCATGATTTTTACGACCTTTGCACCATCCCTGATACGGCGACCCAAAGTATTTTCAGCCATATATCCAACAATGAGAATCGTGTTTCTAGGATCTGAAATATTGTTTGCCACATGATGAACGATTCTACCGCTTTCACACATACCGTCGGCAGAAATGATGATCATCGGCCCTTCTTTTTTGTTCAGGCTCTTTGATTCTTCAATGCTGTTCACAAAATTCAATGCGCCAAAACCAAATGGATTTTTGTGGTGCTGAAGGAATGCGTTGTGGATGTCGTCACTGTAACATTCCTGATGAACCTGGAAAATAGAAGTCGCATTTACTGCCATTGGGGAATCCACATAAATTGGAATCTGCGGAATCTTTTTCTGGTCAACGAGGAGATGTAAATAGTAGACAAGCTCCTGAGTGCGCTCAATTGCGAATGAAGGAATAATCAGCTTGCCCTTCTTTTCAACAGTGCGGCGGACAACTTTTCTGAGCTCGTCCATGGCACGGACAGAATCTTCATGGAGACGATTTCCATAGGTGCTTTCAATCATGATGTAGTCAGGCGGCGGAACGTTTGTAGAAGGGTCACGGATGATAGGCTTGTTTTTTCGACCTAAATCACCAGTGTAAAGAATTCTGATTTCATCCTTACCTTCACGACGGTCATAGCCGCTTCTGCGTTCTACACCGCCCTTTTCAGCATATTCAGCCCTTTCTTCAGCAGTGGCCTTTCTTCTGTCCGGAGAATTCCTCTTGTCATCCTTCTTCCATCCAAAAAGCTTGTTCCAAATCGAAATTTTATCCTGAGAAGTTACTTTAACTGGATTTCCGTTTTCATCACGCTGCCCCTTGATAGTGATGTAGGCATAAGCAGAACCCAGAATGTGTCCGGCATCAAAATATTCCAGCTGAACGTCAGGAGCAATGTACATTTTTCTATTATATGAAAGCGTAACAATTTGATTTGCAGCCTTCAGACAATCCTTTTCGTTGTAAAGAGGAGACCAGTTGAATTTTTCACCTTTTTTGGAAGCCTGCTTACGAAGATATTCAGCATCACGAGCCTGAATTCGAGCACTGTCCATCATGATCAGGTCAGCCAGGTCTCGGGTAGCAGGAGTTGCATAAACATTGCCGTTGAAGCCTTTTTTAACCAGCAAAGGCAGAAGTCCAACATGATCAAAATGAGCATGGGTCAAAATAACCGATTCAATTTTATCAGCAGGAATATCAAACTTTCTGTTTTTCTGATCAGATTCAGCGCGTTTACCCTGAAAAGCCCCGCAGTCAATCATGTACATGCGACCATCAATTTCAAAAACATGCTTGGAACCAGTAACTTCCTGAGCCGCACCAAGTGAATAAAGAGTAACTGCCATAAAAACCTCCGCTGCAAAAAAATATTTGTTCAAAAGAATTTTAAGCCCAAATCACTGAATTCACAGACAAAATTTTCCATAATTGTCAGGGCGTTCCCTTCCGCTTCGCTACAGGTCGGCAGTTCCGGGCGCCCCTACGGTTGGTCTTCCGCAAAGCTTCAGACGCGCTTCGCGCCCCTCCATTGCCTAACGCAAACTCCACCTCACCAAAAATAGACTTTTAATTTTTTCTAGGTTATAATGAACAAATATTAAAAAATCGTTTTTTTGAGGTCACTTTGTATTCACGTGAATTTGCGGCGGCACCAGAGAAAATTGTTCATAATGGTAAGATAAGCTTTGGTGCTTTTGAAGGCTGCCCTGAAAAATTAGACATACGCGGTGTTCGAGCTCCATTTGTTGGAATGCCTTTTCCTACTCTTGTAACAAACTTAAGAATCCAAAGTTCCATGATGTTTCTGTTCAATATTGGACCTTACATTGGAACAGTGGATTTCTTTGACCATAAAGTTTTTGGATTTGCTGACGTTGTTTTCTGGAACAAGGAAACTGGCCGAAAATATTCCTATCGTTCCTTCATGGGACCACGCCGAAGATTTATTCCCCACAACATGAAGAACGGTTTCTGCGCCAGCTTCCATCGCAACCGCTACATCAGAATCAGCTGGGACCACGAACGGGACCGTCTTTCAATGATTTTCAACTTGAAGGGAGACTCTTCCAGACCTTCTGCAAATGCAGCATTTCTTGCACATTATTCAAACCCAAACAACAGCGAGCTTTACACCGTGACTCCGGCTCCTTCAAAACGCCGCTGCTGTGCAAACTATATCACAACACCATTTATTCACGGCTCCATTTCTCTTGGCCAGACAAAGCGTTCAGAAGCTTCAACAATGGAAGACATGGACGGAACTGCCCTTCTTTCCATAAACCGCAGCTACTTCAACTTTCACTCCACTTCTGAATTTGTAGCCAGTGCCGGTGAAATTGACGGAAAAAAATTCTCATTTCAGATATTTACTACGCAAGAAAATGCCGTAGATTCCGAAAATCTAAATAGGAATGTTCTCTGTGTTAATGGAAAAACAACCCTGCTTCCACCTGTAACAATCACACATCCCTTTGGTCTCAACAAAAAATGGGTGATTCAGGATTTTGAAAACATGGTTGACCTTACCTTTGTTCCCGCATCTGATGTTCAGCGTGACGTTTCTTTCTTTGTAATCAGAACCCAGCTGCGCACAATCTACGGAACTTTAGAAGGCGTAATTAAGACAAAGGACGGAGAAAGCATAGTCCTGCATAATTTTGAAGGTGTGGCAAAGAATCAGCTTTTGAGATTGTAGGACATAATCTTAAAAGGCGGATTTTATGGCAGACTACTCATCACCAAAGAAACCTGAAGCAAAATGGGAACCAGGAACCCTGGACAATACACGAAGAAACATTGGCCCAATTGATCAGGCTGAAGCTCAGGCTATGATGAAAAAACTGGGCGGTGAAATTTTTACTGAAAAAGCTGCCCCTATCGACTATTCTTCATTGCCAAAATCAAAGGAATATTCAAAACGTGCCGTTGGAAAATCTGCTTCCAGCCTTGCTTCTGAAATTGCCACTTCTTCAGCAGCCTCTTCAGGTTCAAAAAATTCATCTTCAAAAACTGGAAATAAAGTCGGTTTTGCCACCCGTGAACGACCTCTCCGCTCCATGTACAATCTTCCTGACATTTCTGCAAAAGAAAAAGCCCTCATGGACAGAATCATGATGAGCGACGACTATAAAATCATGGTAAACTATGGTCTTTTCAACTTCATGCGCAAATTCAAGAAAAATGGAACTGAGCTTGTAAGAAAAGGCTTCATTGAATACGACCTGCCTAAACACATCGACCACCTGCAGAATTTCGTAACTACTGTAAAATCAATCATCAAAATCTGCCCGGAAACCTACAAGGCAAAGATTATTTCAGCACAGGAAGACAAATTCCGCCTGCTTAAACTGATCGGAACCTGGACCATCGCAGACAAAAAAAATCTGGCCTTCTCACTTGCTGACTCATCAGACCAGACAACAGTTGCCATGATGATTCCCTTTGTGAAGGCTGTTTACAAAGACCTGATTAAAATTTACTACCTGGGTGAAACCAAAATTTCAAACGCCTTCAAGGAAATCTATACCGACCTGATCAAATATCCAAAATTCGACCAGAAATCAATTCAGATTCTTTCTAAAACTGCAATTACTGAATGGTTCTACGTTTACAGTCAGATGATCAAGGGACTCTACCCGCTTTTAATGCGAATGTGTTCCCACAAATTTGAATATTTTCAGGATTTCTTCCTTGTTCAGACCGGAAACATTCTGGATTTTGTCGGACTTACCAAATTCGATCTGCTTCTGCCAAACAAAAAAACTGAGAAAAAGCAGGAAGCTAAGGTAGAAGAAAAAACACCGGAACAAATTCAGCAGGAAGAGGAAGAAAAACGAAAGGCTGAGGAAGAGCTGAGAAAAAAATCTGACATTGTTGAGACCGGTCTTAAGCTTCTGGACAATCTTTTCCCGGATGCCGGATTTAAATGCATTGAGAATTTTCCTGACATGTATCCATATTTCCAGCCACTGTACCAGTTCCGCGACGGCTACAACCTTCTTGCACCTGAAAATCCACTCCAGGTGACTGTGACTTTGCTCAGAATCACGGAGGATTTGTTCCAGGGCTGTAGAAACATCGTCTTTACAGAAGAAAACAACGGAACTGATTCTGATGAAAAAATTTCAGCAGTCTTGAGCGAATGGTCTGTCTACCGCGAGGTTCTTTTTGAAAAATATTACGCAGATCAGATTGTGGATTTCGTCAACAATGAATATTCTCAGGGTGACTTTAAGTCGAGCCTTTTTGGTAAGAAAATCATCACAAGCCTTCTCTGGCAGACCAAATACAACTTCCTGCCTCATTTTTCATTCGAACAGCTGCTTCTTGAAAAATCAAAGAACGACAGTCCATATAAGCCGCTGTGCATGAGGGTCAGCTTCCTTAAGGATTATTTAGCAGTTCTTTCAAAAAATATTGAAGGTGCCGTAAAGACAAAGGGCAAAGTCATGGGAATTCAGAATCCTTGGGAACGCTACCATTTTGACATTTCAAATCCAATGTCAAAGCGAATGGACGTTCTGCTTGGAGCAAAAAAACTGACTGATTCAGCAGCCACAAATGCAAACCTCATCAAATACGCATACTGTGTAATCTCCGTTCTGGACTGGTGGGTAAACAATCCTGGAAGCCCTGCATACGCAACTGATTCAACAAAAATCTACAGAATCAACCCTTCTGACGGTGGACCAGCCTTCAGTGCACCATTACGAACTGACCAGAACAAAATGTTCACAGACCGCGTAAAGCTGAATATTGAAAAACAGAAGGCAGCTGCAACAGCAAATTCTGAACAGAAGGAGGCTTAAACTATGGACAAGGAAACAGAAGAAAGATTCATCGCCCTGGAAACAAAAATTGCATATATGGACGATTTTATAAACAAACTGCAGGAAGAAACTGTGGAAAATCAGAAGACAATTCAGCTTCTGCGGGAAGAAAACAAAATTTTGGCGGGTCGTATTCAGGACCTTTCTGAAAATCAGGACATCCCAAACCGTCGCCCGCCGCATTATTAGTCTTTGTTCTTAAGATAGCCTACAATAGCCACAACCCAGCCGATTACAATAATAATCAGACCAATGCCAGGGGTTGTGCCAGTTGCTTTTGCAAATCCTTTCATAAGAGTTTTTCCAAGGCCACCGATGTTCATGTAATTGATTGCCACATAAACACCACCTGCAATTGTAACTATCAGTGAAATAAGTTTTACAGGGATTCCTTTTCCAACCTGAACAAAATTGAAAATGATACCTGCAAGAGCACCTGCAAATGCAAGTATAGCACCAATTCTTACAGTTCCTGTTCCACTTGATTTAATTGCATCAAAGGCGCTTGAACCACCGCCAAACATTTTTGTTGCTGTAAGAGGAAGGAAACAACCAATTACAACAAGAGCCATTCCAATCACGAAAAGGCTGATAGAAGTTTTTTTAGCCATTTTTATGACACTCCTTTTAATAAAATCTAAATTCAATTATAACCCCCAATCTTCATTTTTTGCAAAAAAGAACTTCTGAAAATTACAATTTTTAATGATGCAAAAAATTTATAACAAATAATTCAGACTTGAATTTTTGACTTTTGGCATTTTTGAGGTGATAATAATATAGGTAGAGTTTTTAGATTTTTTACAAGGGCACCTCTAAACTATTCTTTAGAGATACCCGAAAACGTGCCGATAATAAACAAGGATAATTCCGCAGTTTGAGGTCAAATGAAAATGATGTTTGGAAAAAAAGAAAAACAACCTGAAGCACCAAAAACTCCAAAGGTTCCAAAAAAATCAAAGGAACCAAAGACAAAAAAAATTAAGGTGAAAGGCCCTAAGCGAAAACTTACTCAGACATTGGCGTTTAAGATGGAATCAGCGCTCTTCATTCTCCTTCTGGTATTTTTTGGAGCTCTGGTTTTTATTCTGAACCTTACTGTCAGCAAAGACAGCCTCAAGTCATATACAGAACTCAGCACAACAATTGAAAAACGTTCTGTTGCCGGCATTGCTTACTGGCTGGACGGTTATTTCAAGGACCTGCGAATTTTCACTCGTACAGACGCATTCCTCCAGGGTGATATAGAAGGAACCAAAGACTTCATGATGGAAAATGACCAGCTGGTGAGCAGCGACTTTGAATTCGTTGCAATCTGTGACATGGATGGTCAGACCTATACTTCAACAGGCGAAGTTTACGACTCAAAGGAAATGAGTTATTTCAAGGAAATTGTTGAAAAAGGTGCCGCATCTTGTATTTCTGATCCACAAATGTCGAGCCTCACTGAATCAAATCTCTTCTATCTTGCACTTCCTGCCACAGATGAAAACAACATCATCTTCGGTCTCATTGTAGCAGCCCTTCCTCTGGATCTGGTTCAGAGTGAAATTGACTCCGTAAGTGAAGGAATCGACGGCTATGCATTTGTTCTGGACGGAACTGGAACCATGATTGCCCATCCAGATGAAGAAATCCTTATGCAGAATTATGCTGATGTTGATGATGAAGAATCCGGACTTATCGGATTCAACGCACTCTGGGAAGAACTTTCCATGGGTTATGACGGTGTTACAACAATCACCAACAGGCACAAGAATGAAACCTCATACATCTTCTACTGTCCAATCGACGGAACTCCATGGTCATTTGGGCTTTCAATTTCAGAATCTGTTGTAGGTGCTTCTGCAAGACGAAGCCTTATCAACATTGTATTGTGCAGTATTGTAATTGTATTCCTTCTTATCATCTTTATTTCAATCTACATGCCTGTTCTTCTTAAGCCGCTCAACCTGCTCAATGCCTCAATTGCAGACATTGCCAGCGGAGACGCAGACCTTACAAAGAAGCTGGACATTAAATCAAAGGACGAAATTGGTGGTGTTGTAGACGGATTCAACCAGTTCATCGGAAATTTGCGCAATATCATCAGCCAGGTAAAGGAATCCAAATCCACACTGCAGGATGTTGATGATGAAATGCAGCAGACAACATTGGCTACAAGTGCCTCAATAAATCAGATTTCTGCAAATATCGGTGATGTAACAACACAAATCGACCATCAGAGCAACAGCGTAAATCAGACTGTAGCTGCAGTAACTCAAATCGCAAAGAATATTGAAGACCTGAACGAGCTGATTGAAAATCAGTCCAACGGTGTAAATCAGGCCAGCTCAGCAATTGAAGAAATGCTTGGAAACATCACTTCAGTTTCCCGCAGCACTGAGCACATGGCAAATGCCTTCGCACAGCTTGAAAGCTACACAAGAAGCGGTATTGAAAAACAGAATGCTGTAAATGAACAGCTTGCCGCAGTTGAAGAGCAGAGCAATATGCTTATGAACGCAAACAAGGCCATCAGTAAGATTGCCAGCGAAACAAACCTTCTTGCCATGAACGCAGCTATTGAAGCGGCACACGCAGGTGAGGCAGGTCAGGGTTTTGCTGTTGTTGCCGACGAAATCAGAAATCTTTCTGAAACCTCTGCAAAACAGTCAAAGACAATCGGTGCCGAGCTTAAGAAGATTCAGGATGCAATCATTGCGGTTGTTGCCTCATCAAGTGAAGCTAAACAGGCCTTCAACTCTGTAAGCACAAACATTCAGGAAACAGATCAGATGGTACGCCAGATCAAGTCTGCAATGGAAGAAAGCGAAGTTGGAAGCCATCAGATTACCGATGCCCTTAAAATAATGAATGACAGCACAACTGAAGTTCGTTCATCATCTTCACAGATGTCCGCAGGAAATCAGGCAATTCTGGCAGAAGTTCAGCAGCTTAAGGATGCTACAGACGCAATGAAATCCAGCATTCAGAAAATCACCTCTGATGCAAAGCTCATTGATGACAACGGCAACACATTGGGCGATATTTCCACAACAATGCGGCAGTCAATTCAGCAGATCGGAAGCCAGATTGATCTGTTCAGAGTATAAAAACATCACAAGGGCTTGTTCCAATAAGTTACAATATGTCATTTCGACCAAAATGGAGAAATCATATTACAAGGATTTACAGACCTCTCGACCATGCTCGAGGTGACAATTCCAAGTTTTTTGGACAGCCCTATGACGCCTTTTTCAAAGACCTGTTTACCAGATAGCTCTTTTTTATTGTTCTAAACACTTTCTTTCAATATAATTTTCTCACCATGACTGAAACTTTAATTAACATAAACGGGTGCCGTGTTCAGGATTTGCACGGTACTATTATTTCTGATCTGAACTGGAAGCTTAATCCAGGTGAAGCCTGGCTTGTGATTGGACCAAACGGTGGCGGAAAAGCAGATTTTCTTCGCGCCCTTGCTGGTGAAAAGCAGATTGTTCCAAATGGTGCAGATTCTTCATACACAACAGAATACGAAAATTCAGTGGAAATCGTCTCTCTGGAGCGTGCTGCAACATTGATTCAGGAAGAACGGGATCTGGATGAAACAGAATACATGGACCGCATTGATGAAGGCAGAACAGGCCGCAGATTCATCTGTGAGGTTCTTGGTGGACCAGACGCAAAGCACCGCAATCAGCCTTTGCCAGAAATTGCAGGCCGTCTTGAAACATTGCCGAAAGTAAAGCTTTGTGGAGTTGAAAAAATTCTGGACCGGGGACTTAAATTCATGTCCACAGGTGAAATCAGGCGAACACTTCTCTGCCGTGCCCTTCTGAGCAAAAAAAAGCTGCTTATTCTCAGTGATCCATTCGCCGGACTTGATGCACAGAGCCGCACAATTCTCCTTGAATTTTTCCAGACAATCGTAGGCAAGCACAGTCCGCAGATTATTCTCGGCATGGAAAGATACCACGAAATCCCGGACACAATCACAAATGTACTGGAATTTGCAGACAATCAGGTTTCTTTCTGCGGAACAAAAACTGAATATGAGGCTGTTTTAAACGAAAGAAATGCAGAAAAAGCCAGAAACCGTGAGTCTCAAAAAAATGCATTTGTAAATGAACTTAAGTCTGTTCAAAACGACACTTCAATTCTTCAGAATGAGCAGGTTGCAGGAGAAGATACGCTTCTTCAGATGAACAACGTAAATGTTGGCTGGGGAGACCACAAAGTTCTCATCGACTTTAATTGGAGCGTTTTGCCGGGTCAGCACTGGCTCATCCGTGGCCCAAACGGTTCAGGAAAAACAACCCTGCTGGAGCTCATCACTGGTGACAACAAGCAGGTGTTCTGCAACGATGTATGGCTTTTTGGAAAAAAACGTGGAACCGGTGAAACAATCTGGGACATTAAGAAAAATCTTGGAATCGTAAGCTACCGCTGGCATGTTGAGTACAGAATGGTTGGCGGCACAGATTTGGAAAGCGTAATAATTTCCGGTTTCCACGATTCGATTGGTCTGTACGAGCAGAAAACTGATGTGGAAATTGCCGCAGCAAGAAGATGGCTTAAACTTGCAGGATTTGAAGGCCGTGAATACGAAACATTCGGTTCATTAAGCTACGGTGAACAGCGCGCAATTCTGATTATTCGTGCCGCAGTAAAAAGTCCAAAAATCCTGATTCTTGATGAACCTTGCCACGGATTGGACGAGCAGTACCGTCAGAAAATCTTGGATCTTCTGGAAACCGTAGCAGAAAATGGAAACTCCACACTGCTTCACGTTACCCACGACCCAAGTGAAGCTTTGGAATGCGAAAAGCACATCCTTGAACTGCATCCGGGAGAGCTTCCAATGTATAAAATCATTGAAAACTGATACAAACTTCTAAAAATTGTGTCAGGACAAAAAAAACACTTCAACAGGCAGTTGAAGTGTTTTTTTTGCATTGATTATCTAAATTGCGATTAGAACAAGCTGGCAATTGCACCAGCAAGCTTAGCGATTGGATCGAAATCAAGAAGAAGAAGATCGAACAAAACGAAAACGCCAAAACCTGCAGCAGCAATTCCGAGAAGAGCGCCAATTCCAACGATCATCTGAACTGCGATTGGAAGCTTGTCAAATTTTGATTCATTCTTGTTAACTGTATCTGAAGCCATAGTAGTCTCCTAAAAACAAATTTCTATTTAATATATAATAAAGTAGGAAATCGTAACCGTCAAGCAAAAAAACAGACCAATTCCGACAATTATTTGAACAATATTATGCTTTATATTATTATTTTTAGTAATAATTTGGGAGGCTCTTATGCTCTTTACACCTGTTGAAATTCAAGAAACTGTAAATATGTTCCTTCGCCACAAGCTGGATGTCCGCTGTATTACTATGGGTATTTCGCTCTTAGACTGCGCAGATTCAGACGCAAAGACAGCAAATCAAAAAATTTATGACAAAATCATGCGCAAGGCAGGAAACCTTGTAAAAGTCGGCCAGGACATTGAAAAGGAACTTGGTGTACCAATCATCAACAAACGCGTTTCTGTAACACCAATCGCACTTGTAGCAGGTGCCAGCAACGCAAAATCATACATCGAATACTGCAGAACTCTGGACAAATGTGCAAAGGAACTGGGAATCAACTTTATCGGTGGTTTCAGTGCTTTGGTTCAGAAAGGAATCACTCCTGCAGACAGAATATTGATCGACACAATTCCGGAAGCTTTGGCAACCACTGATTTTGTTTGTTCCAGCGTAAACGTAGGTTCAACAAAATCCGGAATCAACATGGATGCAGTAAAGCTCATGGGTGAAACAATCAAAAAGACTGCTGAAGCCAGCAAAGACTGTGCCGTTAATGGTTGTTCTAAGCTGGTTGTTTTCTGCAACGCTCCGGAAGACAATCCGTTCATGGCTGGTGCTTTCCACGGGCCGGGAGAAGGAGACGCAGTAATCAATGTTGGTGTTTCTGGACCTGGCGTAATTCTTGCTGCTGCCCGGGACTACAAGGGAAAACCAATCAACGAGCTTGCAGAAGGCATTAAGAAAATGGCATTTAAAATCACTCGTCTCGGTCAGCTGGTAGGAACAGAAGCTGCAAAACGTCTCGGCGTTGATTTTGGTATTCTTGACCTTTCTTTGGCTCCAACACCAGCCGTAGGTGATTCAGTTGCCCGTATTCTTGAAGAAATTGGTCTTGATGGTGCTGGTGCTCCTGGAACTACTGCTGCCCTTGCAATGCTCACTGATATGGTAAAGAAAGGCGGCGTAATGGCTTCTACAAACGTTGGCGGGCTTTCAGGTGCTTTCATTCCTGTTTCTGAAGATGAAGGTATGATCAACGCTGTTAAGCAGGGTTCAATCTGTCTTGAAAAACTTGAAGCAATGACAACAGTATGTTCTGTTGGCCTTGATATGATTGCAATTCCTGGTGAAACTCCTGCCACAACAATTTCCGGCATTATGGCCGATGAATTTGCAATTGGTATGGTAAACAACAAGACAACTGCTGTCCGCCTTATTCCTGTTCCTGGCACTAAAGCCGGTGACTGGGTTGAATTCGGTGGACTTTTGGGTGGCTGTCCTGTTCTGCCAGTGAGCAAATTCGGCTGTGCAGACTTCATCAACCGCGGTGGACGCATACCCGCACCTATTCACAGTTTTAGAAACTAAAACGCCGAAAAATAGCACGGTGGTTGAAACTCTTGCTGATTAATCTGATATGCCTAAGAAACTGCCTAATTTTTATAAACTTCTCTTCTCAATTGCGATTCCAATAATTTTGCAGAATCTGCTGCAGACTTTTATCAATATGATGGATACCATCATGGTAGGTCGGCTGGGAGCTGTAGAAATTGCAGCAGTTGGATTGGGAAACCAGATTTTCTTCATGCTGAATATGGTTACCTTCGGTATTTCTTCTGGCTGTTCCATTTTTGTCTCACAGTTCTGGGGCGCACAGGATATCAGCGGAATCAAAAAAACTTTTGGAATCATGCTGGTTTCCTGCTTTACCGTGGCACTTGTTTTTATGGCCGGCGGAACCCTAATTCCAGAAAAATTAATTTCTCTTTATTCAAAGGATGCGGCAGTTATTGCTGAAGGTGCCCGCTATCTTAAAATTGCGGCATTGAGCTATCCCCTTATGGCAGTTTCATTTGCCTGTCAGATGGCTTTTCGCAGCACTGAGCACGTTGTCCTTCCAATGGTCACTACTGCAATTTCCTTTTTGCTCAATGTAGTATTCAACACGCTCTTCATCTTTGGTTTTGAACCGCTGGCAATTCCACGAATGGGAACGGCAGGTGCTGCTCTGGCTACATTGATTTCAAGAATTGTGGAAATGCTGGTTACTGTACTGTACGGACGCTTTAAGAAATTTGAAGCCATGGGAAAAATCCGTGAATTGCTTTCATTCAACAAAGAATTTGTCTTAAAACTTCTAAAAATAAGCCTTCCTGTAATTTTAAGCGAAAGCCTCTGGGGATTAGGAATCACCACTCAGAACTCGATTTTTGCACATGCCGGAACAGATTCTTTTGCTGCATTCAGCATTATGAACACTGTAAGCCAGCTCACCTGGGTTTTCTTTATTGGCATGGGAAATGCTTCTTCAATCATTCTTGGAAAACAAATCGGTGCAGGTGAAGAAGAAAAAGCCAGAGCCTATGCAGGCCGGTTCAGCTGGTTCTTTCCATTAATGGGATTTTTGGTAGGACTTCTGCTCTACCCTATTTCAAAGCTTCTGCCTGCAATCTTCAATGTTGAACCTTCGATTGTAGAAATTGCAGCTTCAATGCTCTATGTGCTTATGTTCACCTATCCTTTCCGTGCCTTCAACATGCTCACAATCGTTGGTATTTTCAGAGCCGGCGGTGACACTGTTTTTGCCTCAATTATCGACAACGGCTGGATGTGGACACTTTCAATTCCATTGGGCTGTGCCGCTTCATTTATCTGGGGCTGGTCAACCTGGCTCATACTTCTGTGCCTTGAAACTGAACAGGTTTTAAAAACAATTTGCGGAGCAATTCGCATAAAATCAGGCAAATGGCTCCGCGACGTGACAAATTAATTTGAGACTGAACAAGTCAAAAACAGCACAGTTCCTTTACTTTGCACCAACATATTTGAGCTTGTTGTACAGTGCAAAATCAATCTTCACCTGTTCCGGCAAAAGATTGAATGCAGCGGCAAACATAACGGCACAGTTCACTTCATATTCAGCCCAAAGAGCAGGTTCACGAACTCTGTCAAAGCTTACAAAACCTTTTATATTGTCCGGTGTTCCTAAAACACACTGAATTGTAGACTTAATTCCGCGCTCAGTAAGAATATCTCCCAAAGCCTGGGTTTCAGCACGCAAATCCGAAACGAAATCCACGCGAAGATAAGTTCTTTCACCAAGGGCAGCCTTAAATGCAGGCGAATGAACATAACTTGCTTCTTCCAGTTTGCTGAAATTTCTTCCGCTGTGGTAGATTCTGTTCAGTTCCTCGCCGTAGTAAATTGTGATTGTATCAATGTTGAAGGTCTGGCACATGTGTCCGAGAACATCCTTGATTGCAACATAAGGAGTTGAGCCCAAATTCTGCATGAATTCAGACATGATCTTAAGCTCAAGTATTTCGCGGGCATCATATTTGATTCCGTCAGACTTTGCTTCAATTGCCTTCTTATAAAGCTCACCATGCAAGTCATCGCGGAAGAACACATAACGGTCACGGCCCTTGTCTTTTGCACGGTACAAACAGAAATCCGCCTTCTTGAACAATTCATCCAAAGTTCTACCGTTTGCAGGGTACACAGCGGCACCAATTGAAGCAGTAACCTTAATATCAGTAAATTCGTTTTCGAGGGCACTCTTGATATTTACAACAACAGAACGCAGAATTCCACGAAGAATGTTCTCGCTGTCCATACCTTCAAGAATCAAAACGAATTCATCGCCACCATATCGTCCAACCAAACCATTGTCACCAATAATTTCCTTGAGAAGCTTACCGGTTTTTTCAAGAATTCGGTCTCCAGCAAGGTGGCCATAGGCATCGTTTACAGGCTTAAAATGATCCAGATCCACAATTACAAAAGCCGCATTTTCCTTGGTTCCGTCACGGAAACGCTTTTGTGCAAATGAAGAAATTGTCTTTTTGTTGTAAACATGAGTAAGCGGATCAATCTGAAGTTCTTCTACAAGTGCTGAAGATTGTTTAAGCTCCTGCAATCTTCCTTCCGGCATAACCCGTCCGATTACAAATTCTTCGTCATTTTCAATGTAGCGCACGCCTGTAAAAACCAGGGTCTCCATTACAGATGCACCGCTTCTAAGACCACATTCTATCCTTGCATCAAACTTTTCAGGACAATGCTTAAGCTCATTCATTTTAAGATTGAAATTTGTTACTTGTCCTGCTGCAAGAAGATTCTCACTTATTACATATTTTTTCCATTCATCAATATCCTGACTGTACAGATAATCACAGCGATCCTGAATATAATGGAAAAGCTTGAACATATTTGTGGAACGCTCGTAAATGAACATGCACTCATTGGTCATGCTCAAAGTCCGTGTAAGAACATCCAGATTGAAGTTCATTTCTCTAAAGAACTTCATCACAGTAGAAATTTCAAACAGTCGAACCAGACGATACTGCTTTTCGTAAAGAATTGTGTCTTCCACATGAATAATATGGAATGGATTTGTGCCGTCAACCTGATTGAAACGGAAAATCTTGAATTCCTCCGGATCAACGGAAGTTCTGATGAATTCTGCAAGTTCTGCCTGTCTTTCTGGTTTTACAAGGCTTTCAATTAAGTCACAGGCTCTGTCGGTTCGTTCAAATGAAGAAAAAAATTCCTTGTTTCTGTCTGCAACTTTAAATTCTGAATCAAGATAGGCGAGCTTTACAGGAATATTTGCCATAAAATTCCTCTTACGAAATTATAATTGGTGGAAATCCAAAAGAAAATTAACCACACCTTTAGATTATAAATCCCATTTGGAGAAATTTAAAATAAATTTTGTAAAAGAATTCTAATTTTTCAGCTTTGAGTACAGTGCAAAGTCGATTTTTGTGCTTTCAGGCAGAAGGTTGAAGCTTGAAGCAAACATTACAGCACAGTTCACTTCGTATTCAGCCCACTGCTGAGCTTCCTTTGTTTTGTCGAATGTAACCAGCCCCTTTATGTCATCAGGAGTTCCAAGAATGCACTGAATCGTGGACTTGATTCCCCGCTGGTTCAAAATTTCCGTAAAAGCTTTGGCATCACTTGAAATATCCTCAGGAAAATCCATTCGAACATATCTTGAACCCTTCAGAACAGTCTTAAAAAGTTCAGAACGGGCATATTCAGCTTCATTCTGGCAATCTCTTTTTTCACCAACTGTGTAAATTCTGCTCAAATCCTCGCCGTAATAAATGGAAATGTCGGCAAGCGAATAAGTTTCAACCATGTGGCTAAGAACATCCTTAATCGATTTAAAAGGAGCCGCACTCAGATTGTGCATGAACTGAGCCATATATTTAAGTTCCTGAATTTCCCTTCCCTGATATTTTACGCCGGAAGTTGATTCAACGGATTTTTTGTACAGCTCCAGATGAAGATCCTCGCGGAAGAACACATAGCGGTTTCGACCCTTATCCTTGGCCCGGTACAAACAGAAGTCTGCACGGTTGAACAGTTCCTCAAAGGTTTCTGCATTTGTTGGATAGACAGAAGCGCCGATTGAAGGAGTGATTTTTATGTCGTCAAAGGAATTTTCAAATTGCGTGCGGATATTGTTCAGAATTGTCTGCAATGTTCCGCGCAAAGTTTCCTCGTCATCCATGTGGTTTACAATCAGAAGGAACTCGTCTCCGCCATAACGACCAGCACAGCCTTTTCCTGCAACAATTGCTCTCAAAACTTCACCGGCCTGCTCCAGAACTCGGTCACCAGCCAGGTGGCCATAGGCATCGTTTACAGGCTTGAAGTTATCCAGGTCCACAATAATCATGGCGATTTTTTCATTTGGTTCAGCATCATGCATTTTTTTGTGGGCAATTTCAACGATTGTCTTTTTGTTGAAGCATTTTGTCAGCGGATCATACTGAAGCTCATTCATCAGGTGGTTTGTGTTCTGAGTTGAGTTCACATTTGAATCTTCCAGCAAACGCCCGATCATTGAAACATTTCCGTTGTCGTCCTCAAAACGTGTTCCGATGAGGTTCAGATTCTGCATGATTTTTCCGCTGGTTCTGAAGCCGCAGTTGAGTTTTACGAAGATTTTGGAAAGGCAGGATTTTAGGTCGGTTACAAATTTATAGAAAACCCGAATCTGATCATCCGGAACATAGCCCTCGCTGATCATCTTGTCCTTCCACTCGTCAATGTCACTGTTGAAATCGGTGTAAATATTGCTGTCGTGATAGTGAATGATTTTGAATTTATTTGTGGATTTTTCGTAGCTGAAGAAATAATCTTCTATGATGCTCATTGCAGCACGCTGTTTCTTCATTTCCACAGCGGCTTTATCAAGGTATTCGAAGCATTCATCCAAATCCGTAAGCTTTAAGCAAAGTCTTTCCGTATTGTGAAGAGTTTCTGTGGTAAGAACCGCCTTGTTCAGTCTGAATTCATCTGTATATTTTTTAAAATGAAAGATTGCGGAACTGCCTTTTTCGCCTTTTTTCAGAAAAGCAACAAAATCATCCTTTTCTGAAGGCAAAACCAGTTCCTCAGTCTTTGAAAAGCGATGTCCCACCCGCTCAAAGTAAATGAAGTACTCTCTGTTTCCTTCAATAATATCCAAATTTTCATTCAGATAAATTTTTTTAACTTCGTATCCCATATTTTACAATTATAGTT